>JBBSQE010000001.1:0-54733 GCA_038258095.1 Solirubrobacterales bacterium
ATCGTCGCCGACTTGCCCTGCTCGGAGATCGACATTGCGAGCTTCGAGGGGGTCGGGTTGCTGTCGCTGCCCCCGCACCCTGCGGCAAACGCCGTTGCGACGAGCAGAAAACCCACGCCCAAACCCCACCTCGAGATCCTGAATACCCACATGGAAAGGCTCCTCTTCATTCGGTGATTGACTGCCTCCCTCGGTGACACTCGAAACGGGTGTGATCCTATCCGCTCTGGCGCACCAGCGCCTCCTCGATGCGCCGGATCGTCCTCTCCCTGCCGAGCGCAGCGAGGGATTCGAAGATTCCGGGTGAGATGGTGGATCCGGTGATCGCAACTCGAATCGGTTGGTAGAGCTTGCCGGGCTTGACCGAGTGGCGTTCGAGCACCGGGGCCAGAGCCTCCTCGATCGCCTGCGGGTCGAAGCTCGGGGCATCGGCAAGCACCGCTCCGGCGTCCTCGAGCAGGGGGAGCGTCTCCGAGCGCATCACCTTGCGCCATGCCTTCTCGTCTGGAACCGGGTCCTCGAAGAGGAAGCGGATCAACGGCCAGACCTCGGCGAGCGTCTGGGCCTTCTCCTGGGCGATCGAGCAGGCGGCCCGCAGATCCTCGTCCGGCTCTCGCCCGACGAACCGAGCGACCGCCTCCGTGTAGGCGTCCAGCGGCATCTCGCGCATGAAGCGCCCGTTCAGCCAGCGCAGCTTCTTCTCGTCGAAGATCGCGGACGCGCGGCCGACGTCCTTGACCTCGAAACGCCGCACCAGCTCCTCGGTCGACATAATCGTCGTGTCGTCGGTGGTGCCCCAGCCGAGCAATGCGAGGTAGTTGCGCACAGCAGCGGGCAGGTACCCGGAGTCCCGCAGCTCGCCGACCGACGCCGCGCCGTGGCGCTTGGAGAGCTTCTTGCCGTCCGGGCCGTGGAGCAACGGCAGATGGGCGTAGCGCGGCGGCTCGTGGCCGAGCGCCCCGAGGACCAGAAGCTGCTTGGGGGTATTCGAGAGGTGGTCGTCGCCCCTGATCACCTCGGTGACACCGGATCGGGCGTCATCGACGGCCACCGCGAAGTTGTAGAGGACGGAGCCATCGCCCCGGGCGATCACGAAGTCGTCAAAGCTCCGGTTGGGGAAACGCACCGGGCCGCGGACGACATCGTCGACGACCGTGTCCCCGTCGTCCGGCACGCGGAGGCGGACCGCAGCGTCGGCGGCGTCACCGTTCGGGGCGCCGCGGTAGCCACGTTCCGAGCCGTGGGCGGCCTTCCAGGCGCGGACGTCGTCGGCGGTCGCCGGGTCGCGGTAGGCGGCGCCGGATTCGAGCAGGCGCTCGAGAGCCTCCGCATGGGACTCGGCATCGGCGTGCTGGAACAGAGGGCCGTCGTCCCAGTCGAGCTCGAGCCAGCGCAGCGAATCGAGGATCTGCTCCACGTGCTCCGGAGTTGATCGCTCACGGTCGGTGTCCTCGATTCGCAGGATCAGCTCGCCGCCATCATGGCGTGCCGCGAGCCAGTTGTAGAGAGCCGTGCGGGCTCCGCCGATGTGCAGGGCGCCCGTTGGCGAGGGCGCGAATCTGTAGCGGGAGGAGCCGGTCACCCCCGGATGTTCGCTCATGCGTTCCGATTTCGCCGCCCCGCCCGATCGACCCCGCTTGACTAGAGTCGCGCGGCGATCCGCGCATCGGGGCCAACTCCCGGAGGAGACGCAGGCGATCAGCAGATCAGAGAGTCGGCGCGTACCTGCGCGATCCTGACTGTAACCTTGGCGCTGTGCCCCGGCCTCGGCGCCTGTGGGCGCTCGGTCAGCGCCGAGGACCAGATCACCGGTCTGATCACCAACGCCGTGGACAATACGCGCGAGGCGCCCTGCACCCGGTCCTTCACACTGAACTTCGCCGAGAAGGCCCCGCAGCAAAAGGAGAAGGGCACCTTCAGCCTGGTCCGCGAGTCCGGCGAGTGGAAGATCAACGCGACCGGCACCGTCGGCTGGGCCGCAGAGACGGTGTGCAGGGCGATCGCGCGAGGCGCAGCGGTCGCGCGACGCGGCTCACGTCCGCCACCTGCTTAGGTGAGGGGCCATGCTCATCGGCGCCCACGTTTCGGCCAGCGGCGGCCTCCCGACGGCGATCGAGCGGGGCGAGAAGCTCGGCTGTGACTCGATCCAGATCTTCCACCAGAGCCCGCGCATGTGGCGGCCGACGAACTACGGACCCGATGACTTCGAGGCATTCCGGGCAGCGATGGAGAAATCGCGTGTCGAGGCTGTGATCATCCACGCGGTCTACCTGATCAACTGCGCCACCAAAGAAGCTGATCTGCGCGAGAAGTCACTCAACTCGCTCGTCCACGCACTGAGGATCGGTGACGGGATCGGCGCCCGCGGAGTGGTGCTCCACCCCGGCGCCCAGAAGGGTGAGCCCCACGGGCCGTCGATGAAGCGCGCCGCCGAGGTGATCGCCGAAGCGCTCGAGGAGACCGAGGACTGCCCGCTCCTCCTCGAGCAGACCGCCGGCCACAAGGGCCTGCTCGGACGGGACTTCGACGAGACGGCGGAGCTGATCGAGCTCGCGGGCGGTGGGCCCCGGCTCGGCCTATGCCTCGACTCCTGCCACATGTTCGTCCAGGGCATGGACGTGACCGACGCCGACAGGCTCGCGGCCGTCCTCGACCAGGCCGACGCGACGGTCGGCCTGGACCGCCTCGGCGCGGTTCATGTCAACGATGCGGCGGTCCCATTCGACTCCCACCGCGACCGCCACGCGAGCCTCGGTAAGGGCGAGATGGGCCGCTACGGGCTCGCGCCGTTCCTCTCCGAGCCGCGGTTCGAGGGCCTCCCCGCCACCCTGGAGACGCCCGGACCGGAGAAGAAGGGAGCCGACCGCAGGGAGGTGGCGTTGGCGAAACGCTGGCGCAGGCGAGGACTCGAGGAGCGCGGGGTCCCCGGTGGGCCCTAGCGGATGTGGTGCCCGGAGATCGCCCTCGAGATGACGAGGCGCTGAATCTCAGAGGTGCCCTCGAAGATCGTGTAGATCTTCGCGTCGCGGGCCATCCGCTCGACCGGAAACTCGCGGGTGTAGCCGTTTCCGCCGAGGATCTGGATGGCGCGCTCGGTCACCCAGACGGCGACCTCGCCGGCCTTCAGCTTCGACATCGAGCCCTCGGCGTTTTCGAACGGCATCTGGTTGCGGCCCATCCAGGCTGCGCGCCACACCAGCAGACGGGCGGCGTCGATCTCCATCTTCATGTCGGCGAGCGTGAAGGCGATGGCCTGGTTCTCGACGATCGGCTTGCCGAATTGCTCGCGCTCCTTGGCGTAATTCAGCGAGTACTCGTAGGCGGCCCTGGCGATTCCGAGCGCCTGGGCGCCTACCGTCGGGCGGCTCGCCTCGAAGGTCGCCATCGCTGCCTGGCCCTTTGACTTCTTGCCCTCACGCACACGGGCGAGGCGCTCGTCGAGCCTCTCCTTGCCGCCGAGCAGACAGGACCCGGGGATGCGGCAATCGTCGAGGTGCACGTCGGCGGTGTGCGAAGCGCGGATGCCGTGCTTCTTCACCTTGGCCCCCTGCTCGCAGCCTTTGGTGCCGGGCGGGATGACGAAGGCGGCGTGGCCGCGAGACTTGAGCTCACGGTCGACGGTGGCGATCACGACATGGACATCGGCGATGCCGCCGTTCGTCGCCCAGGCCTTTTGGCCGTTCAGGACCCACTCGTCGTTCGCCTCGTCGTACTTCGCCGAGGTGCGGACGGCGGAGACGTCGGAGCCGGCGTCGGGCTCAGAGGAGCAGAAGGCAGCGACCTTGGGCTCCTCGACCGAGCCGTAGCACTGCGGGACCCACTCCCCCATCTGCTCCGGGGTTCCCTGCCCGAAGATCGCCGCGACGGCGAGGGTCGTGCCCATGATCGACATGCCGATGCCGGCGTCTCCCCAGAAGAGCTCCTCGTTGACGAGGGGCAGAGTGATGCCGGTCGGGTCGGCGAAGAACTGGGCGATGCCCTCGTAGCCGTAGAGACCGATCTTGGCCGCCTCCTGGACGATCGGCCAGGGGAACTCCTCACGCTCGTCCCACTCGGAGGCCGCCGGGCGAGCAACGCCCTCAGCGAAACCGTGGACCCATTCCTGGATGTCCTTCTGGTCCTGGTTCAGCTCGAGGGTGAACTTGGGCCCCTCGGACTCCCCGGCGCCGTTTGAGATGTCCTCTACGAGGCTTTCAGCGAGATCGGTTTCGGTAGCGCTCATGTCTGAGGAACTTTACACGGTTCGATGTCGTGGTCAGCACAACTCGCGTCCAGAGGCGTCCGTGCAGTCGTAAAGGAAAGCGAAGTGGCGCCGATGGTTGAGCATGCAGACATTGCGATGCCTAGAGTGCGGACCGCTGCTCTTCGTCGGCAGGTCGACCTGTCCGGCCTGTGGCGGCGCGAACGTTGCTCCAGTTGAGGAGTCGCCGATTCGGACATCCAGGGTCGACGACATCCGGGCGCAGCCGAGCGCCCTTGGCCCGGCCGGCCCGGAGCAGCGCCTGCACCCCATGCCCTGAGGCCCCATGTACTTTGGTAGTCCTCAAGGTATGGCCGACCGCTCAGACCCGAGCATCTCTGACTCCCAGGGTAGTTCGGTTTTCGCGACATCGGAGCGGGCGGTGACCTTTGGTGCCCCCGGAGTGGCCTGGCCTCGCCGGCGCGACCGTGTTCTCGCCCGACTCTTCCATCGGCTGTCATTGCGCAGCCCCGAGCAGGAGCGAAATGAGCATGCGTACTTCGAGTGGCGCTCCGGAGCAACGGACAGCTTCTTCCGGCGCCTGCCGAGCTGGCTGGATGTTGAGGGAAAGAGCGTGTTGGACGTCGGATGCGGCCACGGGAATCTGTGCTTCGACGTTGCGCGTCGCGGGGCCGACACGGTCCTCGGCATCGATATCCAACCGATGGATCTCGCTCTGACGAACCTCGAAGCCCAGGATCCAGCAGCGGCAGAGAAGTGCAGTTTTCGCCAAACCTCTGATCTCGGGGATCTGGATGGTTCGCAGTTCGAGATGATCTTCTCCCAAGAGGCGTTCGAGCACTACGCGGAGCCCGAGGCCTTCATGGAGAGGCTCGCCGGCCTGCTCGCGCCTGGCGGTCTGTTCGTCGTGGGCTTCGGCCCGCTGTGGAAAGCGCCGACCGGCGCTCACATCGGCGGCGTGACCAGGCTGCCCTGGGCGCACCTGATATTCCCCGAGCACATCGTCCTGGCCGAGCGTCGACGGTTTCGCCCGGGCGAGCAAGCCGTGCACTACGAGGACTTCCTCGGCGGGCTCAATCGCATGACCCTGGCTCGCTTCGAGCACATCATGGCCGGCACGCGCCTGCGCTGTGAGTATTTCGAGAGCAACCGAGGTGACCACCCCGTGATGCCGCTCTTCAGGGCGCTCGCTCGAATTCCGCTCCTCCGGGAGTACTGCACCTTCAACGTCTATTCAGTCTGGCGAGCCCCCTCCTAGGAACCGGAGGCGGGTCGCAGCCCCCACCCGTCGTACAGGAGAGCCTTCGAAGCCCCGCTGATTTCGACTGAAGCCCCTCGGACCCGGATCCGCTCATGAGCCTCGAGGAGGTCGACATAGTCGCCGGCTCCCAACCACTTCACGCCTTCGATGCCCGGCACTCGATAGATGTCACGTTTTAGAGCAAGGCGCGCCAGCATCACAGGATCCCGAGGCGGCAGAAATCCTTGGGGACGCGGATCGAGGGAGCGCCCGTGGAAGACGACGGTGGGCGGTAGGCCGCTCGCCGCGAATCGCGACAGGGGGCGGAAGTCGAAGGCGTGCAGGCCGGAAAGTGCCGGATCGAGCGTTTCGCGGACATTTCCTGCTTCAAGCAACGGCCCCGCCATGGGCGGCAGCCACGCCGGAAGACCAAGGTCGGCTGCCGCGCGGAGAGCCCCGTCGCTATAGCCCCAGGCCGGCGCCACGAATGTCGGAGGCTTCATGCCGAGCACCCGCTCCTGCCAGGGCGCGGCAATCTCGAGCCGGCGTCTTGCCTCCTCCCGGTCGAGCTGGCTGAACTCGAGGAAATCAACCCGGCCCTCGGCCAGGGCTTCCGGGACGAGATGCAGCAGGCCATGGCAGACGGGTTCGATCGCCCCGCCTTCGACCCCCGCCCTGAGTCCTGCGACAGCACGGGGCCACACGCGATCCAGGGCGACGCGCTCACCATCCATGAGTGCCTCGGCCGGCACCGCGACATTGAGGCACGCGTCGTGTCGAGCAAAGGCCCTCGAGATCGCAGCGGAGAGCCGAGCCTGCGCTCGATCTCCCTTCGCGGTTCCCCGAACTTGCTGCAACGCCGTGCCGGGCACGTCATCTATGCGGGCAACCCCGACGGGAGGTAGAAGCACGAGTGGCCGCTCCAACACACCCGGCAGAAACTCCATCAGCGATTCGAGCACCCAGAAGCCCCCGAGCCGACCCCACCAGTCATCCGGGACTGCCCCCAGGAGGAGGATCGACTCCTGACGCACAGCGTGGTTGCCCACTGTCGAGCATGACACTCCTGAGTTCCCGTCGAAGACCGTGAACCTGCCGTCCACGCGCCCGCCTCCGGAGAAGTTCGCCGTACCCTCGATCTCACGCTGAACCACGCCTTCGCCCTGCACCGGGCCGGGTCCGCCACGAAAGATCGCTGCGCCGGCGAGCTTGCCCTCGGCCACGAGGGATCGAAGCTCAGATTCCTCTTCTCGGTCCCCGAGGCCGACGGCCTGCGGATCCGGCTTTCCCAGCACGGGCCCAAGACGCCATAACCAGCCGAGTGCGGACGCGATCGGCTTTGTCGGGGAGCCCGAAGGGGCATAGAGACGCCCCTCGGAGATGTCGTTCATGAATTCGCCACACGGGTCGATGCCACGTTCCGGCGAGATACAATGCTCACGCCGCGCCGATGCCGGTTTCGAAGCATTCCAGAAGGTAGGGCCACCCCTGGGCCGATCCCAGGGCGTCCCGATAGCTCGCAGCCGCTTCTCCGTGGCGCTCGAAGTCCATGTGAGTGACCGTGACCCGGGTCCCGCCGTCGTCAGGAGCAAAGGTCACTTCCACCTCGGTCGCTTTATCGAGATCGGGAATGGGCTCACGCGATGGGCCGATCTGCCAGGCGAACCGCAGCCGGCCGGGCGGCTCCCACGAAAGCACCCGCCCCCAATCGCAACGGACTCCCGCGGGCCCGTACTCATGCAGGAGGCCGCCCTCCCCCGCCCCCAGCTCAAGCCCGACCAGATTCTCGCCGGACCACGTGTACTCGGAGGGCCACCATGCCCCGATCTCGGCGGAGAAGTACCTGAACGCCGCCTCGGGCTCGGCGGCGACTCGGACGTCGGACTCGATCTCGAGGACGTCGCTCAACGCCTAGAGCAGCGCGTTGCGGATGTCGAAGGCGCGCAGGCCCTCCGGGCCGTCGTCGGCGCAGTCGAAGAAACGCGGGTTGACGCAGTCATAGGAGGGCCCGGAGCCCTCGTAGGCGCGCTCGACCGCGAAGGGACAATGGGGGAGCGGGTCGCCGGTCATCTTCACGCCGCCGAAGCCGCCGATCTCGAGCACCGCGTCGAGTTCCACCTCCGCCGCGTAGACCTTCTGCACGCAGCCGACATATTGCTCGCCGCTCAGCATGTCCACGTAGCTGTAGACGTACCGGCAACGCATCTCGATGCAGCTCCTGGGCTCGACCAGCTTGTCGCAGAAGCTGCGGCACTGCCGGCACTCGCCGGTGCGCGATGAGGCGTGCTCCTGTGTCTGCCTGGCTGGCATTCAGCGAAAGTCTATGGCGCGAACGGTGTCGGTCAAAGGTGGTTTTAGGGAGGGACGGGACGCTCACGCAGCCATCGCGCCGGAGCCGAGGAGACCATCGAGCTCGGCGCGCAGCCCGCTCGAGGGCCGCACCCTGTACTCGCTGCCGAACTTCAGGGTCCGCATCCCCTCCCGGGTCTGCATCTTCAGGAGAACCTCGGAGTCCCCCGGGAACTGGTCGAACAGGGCCTTCAGCTCCTCGACGAGCGTGGGCGGGAAGTCGGCGGCGTCGACCTGCAGGGTCAGGGGACCGGTCGGGCGCGCGGCCCGTGCCGTGGCGCGGGCGATCTCCTCGGAGCCGGGCTCGAAGCGCTCGGCCTCTTGGACAACCATCTTCGTCTCCCCCGCCTCCTTGTGGTCGATCCGGCCGCGCACGACGACGATCGCGTCGGGTGCGATGACCTGGGCCGACTCGGCCTCGTCGGCCTTGAAGACGAGCACCTCGATCTGGCCCTCGACGTCGTCGATCGTCGCGAACATCATCTGCGAGCCGCTCTTGGTCCGGATCTTCTTGCACTCGGTGACGATCCCGCCGACCGTGACCCACGAGCCGTCCTTCATCTTCGCCGTATCGGAGATGCGGCAGTCGACTCGGGCGCGCAGGGCGTCGCGCACCTCCGTCAGGGGGTGTGAGGAGAGGTAGGTGCCCAGGGTCTCCTTCTCGAGCGCGAGGAGCTCGCGCTTCTCGAACTCGGTCGCGGAGATCGGCGGACGGTGAACCGACGCCTGCGCGCCGGCGGCTGACTGGAGGTCGCCGAAGTCGAAGATCGACCCCTGGCCCATCAGCGCATCCTCCTGGACCTTCTGGCCCGCCGACTGAGCCGAGGGCAGGATCTCGAGCATCCCCTTCCGGGTCGCCCCGGTTGAGTCCAGAGCCCCGCACTTGATCAGGCACTCGATCGCGCGCTTGTTGACGCACCGGGAGTCGACGCGTTCGCAGAAGTTCCAGATCGACTCGAAGGGCTTCTCCTCGCGAGCGGCGAGAATTCCCTCGACGGCCGAGTGCCCGACGTTCTTGACCGCGTCGAGGCCGAAGCGGATCGCCGACTCGAAGACGACGAAGCTGTGGTCGGAGATGTTGACGTCGGGTGGTAGGACGTCGATCCCCATCTCCTCGCAGCGGTTGACGAAGAACGGGACCTTGTCCTTGGTGTTCATGACCGAGGAGATCACCGCGGCCATGTACTCGGCGGGATAGTTGGCCTTCAGATAGGCGGTGCGATAGGAGATCAGCCCGTAGCAGGCCGCGTGGGACTTGTTAAAGCTGTAGTCAGCCGCTGCCTCGTTCAGCTTCCACAGATCAGCAGCTACCTTCGGTGCCGTGTCGGAGGCTGCGAGACCCTCCATGAACTTGTCCTTCATGGTCGCCATCAGCTCGCGCTTCTTCTTGCCGATCGCCTTGCGCAGGTCGTCGGCCTGGGCGCCGGAGAAGCCCGCCATCGTGCGGGCGATGTGCATCAGCTGCTCCTGGTAGATGACGCAGCCGTGGGTCTCCTCGGTGATCGCGCGCAGGCGCGGGTCGGGATAGCGGACCGTCGAGGGGTCCTTCTTGCCCTTCGCGTAGGCCGGAATGTAGGCCATTGCGCCGGGCCGGTAGAGGGCGCCGAGCGCGACGATGTCGGCGAACTCGGTTGGGCCGACCTTGCGAAGCGCGTCCCGCATCCCCTCCGACTCGAACTGGAAGACGCCGGTCGAGTCCCCGTCGGCGAGCATCGCGAAGGTCTTCGCGTCGTCGATCGGGATCTTCTCCATGTCGATTCGCTCTCCTCGCGAGCGCTCGATGATGTCGATTGCGTCCTCGATGACATCGAGGTTCCGCAGGCCGAGGAAGTCCATCTTCAGGAGACCGATCTCCTCGACCGGGCCCATCGAGTACTGGGTCACGATCTTGTACTGGCGCTCGGGCTTGCCGCCGTTTCCGTTCGGGACCGTCGGAGCGCTGCGGTCCTCGGCGAGCTGTAGGGGCACGAACTCCTGGAGGGGTCGATCGGCGATGACGACAGCGGCCGCGTGGATCGAGTTGTTGCGGATGATCCCCTCGAGGCCCTGCGCGACGTCCACGATCTTCTTCGCGTCCGCATCGGTGTCGTAGACCTTCTTCAGCTCCTGGCCCTTCTTCAGGCAGTCCTTGAACTTGGGGCTGCGGCCCATGATCGGCTCCGGGATAAGCTTCGCGAGCCGGTCCCCCGTCCCGTAGTCGTAGCCCAGCACGCGGGCGGCGTCGCGGGTCGCGGCGCGCGGGGCCATCTTGCCGAAGGTGATGATCTGGGCGACGGACTCGCGACCATACTTCTCGCCGACGTAGCGGATCATCCGCTCGCGGCCGCGGACGGAGAAGTCAATGTCGATGTCGGGCATCGACTTGCGGCCGGGGTTTAAGAAGCGCTCGAAGAGAAGGTCGTTGGCCAGCGGGTCGAGGTCGGTGATATTGAGGCAGTAGGCGACGATCGAGCCGGCGGCGGAGCCGCGGCCGGGCCCGACGGCGATCCCGTTCGACTTCGCGTAGGAGACGAAGTCCCAGACGATCAGGAAGTAGGAGGAAAAGCCCATCTCCTCGACCACGCCGAGCTCGAAGTCCATCCGCTCGCGGGCCTCGGCCGGGACGGGATCCCCGTAGCGGGCCTTCAGGCCCTCGTCGGCGAGGCGGCGCAGCATCTTCCGCGGTTCTGAGCCATCGGGAGTCGGGAACTCCGGCAGGAGCAGGGAGCCGAGCTCGATCTCGACGTTGCAGCGCTCAGCGATTTCGAGCGAGGTGGGCACGGCCTCGGGCCACTCAGCGAAGGACTCCGTCATCTCCTCCGGGGACTTGAGATAGAACTCGTTCGTGTCGAAGGTGAGCTTCGGCTCCTCGAGTGTCGACTTCGTCTGGACGCAGAGAAGCGCCGAGTGGTTCTGGTAGTCGTCCCGGGTCAGGTAGTGGACGTCGGCCGTCCCGACGACCGGGCGGCCGAGCTCCTTCGCGCAGCGGACGATTCCCTCGTTGGCCTTGTCCTGGTCTGAGATGCCGTTCTTCTGGACCTCGAAATAGACGTCGTCACGCCCGAAGACCTCGATCAGGTCATCGATGTGGGCGCGGGCATCGTCCGGCCGGTCTTCGACGAGGCGCCGGCAGAAGCGCGACTGTAGGCAGCCGGTAAGTGCGATGACACCTTCGGAGTGGCGCGAGAGCATCTCCATGTCGACGTTGGCCTTGCCGCGGGAGAACCCCTCGAGGAACCCGGCGGAAGTCAGCTTGACGAGATTCGAGAACCCGACATCCGAGGAGGCGAGGAGCGTCAGGTGGTTGCGCTCCACCTTCGCGAGCTTGGCGGCCTTCACGTCATCGACGAAGTAGGCCTCGAGCCCCATGATCGGTTTGATCCCGACCGAGTTGCAGGCCTTGTAGAGATCGACGGCGCCGTTCATGACGCCGTGATCGGTCAGCCCGAGGGCCGGCATCCCGAGCTCGGCGGCCCGTTCGGCCATCGCTTCGATCTTGCATGCGCCATCCAGCAGCGAGTACTCGCTATGGGCGTGGAGGTGGACTGCGGCGGGGGTGCTCACTCAGTTTTCGATCATGCCAAGCCGACCAGATGGCACCGGCCGCCCTAATGCGCGTGTTCCGTGATTCTTCGGGGCGTCACCGGCGCGGATTTCACCCTACGATCGTGCCGATGATCTACCTCCTGCGCCACGGAACCGCCGAGGACGGTGAGGGCAAGGACGACGCCGACCGGGAGCTGACCGGAAAGGGGCGTGATCAGTCGGTCGCGGCGGGCCGGGCGATGAAGGCACTCGGCTTCGAGATCGGGGCGTGCCTGTCGAGCCCGAAGGTCCGCGCCGCCGACACCGCGCGGCTGGCCTGCGAAGCCCTCGAACTGGAGGTGGAGCTGACCGAGGACCTCCGTGGCGGCCCCTTCGACCCGCTCGCGCTCGCCTCAGGTCGCGGCGACGTCCTTCTCGTCGGCCACGAGCCGGATTTCTCGAACGCTGTGGCCCGGGTGACCGGGTCGCAGTTCAAATTGAAGAAGGGCGGCCTCGTGGCGATCGACGGGTGGCTGGTGCACCTCCTGCTGCGGCCGGCCGAGTTGCGGGCGATCGCCGGCGGTGCTGCCGCCATATAGCGCGTGGAGCGTGGTGTGGGCAAAATGGACCAAATCCACGCCCGAGAACGTGCCCGCAGAAGAAGTCGGCGAACGCTGGGCGGGCCGGCCCGGTGAACCTCAGCCGCAGACCCAAGGACTTGACCCTGAGTCGGCGTAGATCAGCGCCGCGATGCGGTCCTGCTCGGCCTTCGAGGCATCCTGGGGCAGGCCCTGCCCGCCGTAGGCCTCCCAGGTCGAGGGAAGTATCTGGTAGGCGCCGCCGGCGCCGCTCGAGGGATTCACCGCGTGGTAGTTGCCGCCCGACTCACACATCACGATGTAGGTGGGGATCGAGTACGGACCGCCGAAGAATGCGTCAACCTCCTGCTGGGCGGAGGCCTCGTCCGCCGCGTCCGCCGCGGCCCGCTTCGCAGCCGCCGCCTTCGCCGCAGCGATGTCGTCGACCCAGCCGCCGATCGACGTTTGCAGGGTCGAGATCTGGTCGGCGCTCTCGGCGGAGACCGCTGCGAGGTTGGCCGCCTCGGCGTCGGCGTCGCCGCGGACCGTGGCGATCTCCGACCGGGCGCCCTCGAGCCGCGCGTTGTGGGCGCGGGCGCGGTCGCGCAGCTTCGTCGTCTGTGTGAGCGTCGCCTTCACCTGGTTGCCGACCTCCTCGACGCGGAAGGCCAGGGCGTTATCGGCGTCCTGGATCGCGGCCACATAGTCCGTGCGGGTGAGGAGGTCCTCGAAGTCCGACGAGCCGAGCGCCAAACTCGCCGCGTCGGGCTCGCCAGTCTTGTAGATCGCGACGAGACGGGCGGCCAGAGCATCGCGGGCGCGGGCAAGGCGGGCTCGCTCGCGCTTCAGGCGCCGCTCTGATGCCTCGACCTCGTCGCTCAGCTTCGCGGCACGCTCGCGGCCGCTGACGAGCAGGCCGCTCAGGCGTTTCTCCTTGGAGGCAGCAGCAGCAGCCCGGGCCTGCGTCTCGAACATCTGCGACTTGGTCGCCTGGATATCGGCGGCGAGACTCTGCGCCTGCGCCTTGGCGGCATCGACCTTCGTCTGTAGAGAGCCGACGCTCGCCCCCTGGGTGATCGCCGGGGCGAGAGTGCAGACGAAAGTAACCGCGAGTGCGGCTCCCAACTTGGTTCGCCGGGCTCTGGGGCTACTCGTGCTTGCGGGCAAGCGCCGCAGGCTAGACCAGTTTGTGAGGAAACGCTAATAGGTTGACGATAAGCCGCAACGGATCTTGCGGCGCGAGGTCAACCCTCCTCGACCTGCCGCGCGGCGACGTAGACCCCGATTCCGATAGCCACGACCGCGACTCCGGCGCGCAGAGTCAATTTGCGCCCTGACGGACGATTGATCAAGATCGCCGCGATCTTCACGACTGCTTTTCCGATCAGCTTGTAGATCATCTCTACTCCTCTTTCCCGCGATTGCGGATCCTATGCGCGAGCCGGCTCTGAAGCGAGAACAGCTCGATGAAGCCCGGACTCGCGTTCTGGGAGAACTCGCCGCCAGACTCGCCGAAGCTCGCCAGGTTCTTGTCGTAGACCGCATACGGCGAGGATCGGGAAACGGGAGTCACGGAGCCCTTGTAGAGCTTCACGCCGACCTCGCCGGTCACGTAGCGGTTCGCCGACTCCATGTAGGCGTCGAGGTCTTCGCGCAGCGGCTCGTGCCAGAGGCCCGCGTAGGTGAGATACGCCCAGTGGCGCTCGAGGGCGTGCTTGAAGTTGTTCTGGTGGATCGTCGAGACGAGCTTCTCTAGCTCGGCGCGGGCGGCGAGGATGATCGTCGCCGCCGGCACCTCGTAGATGTCACGCACCTTGAGCCCGACGATCCGGTCCTCCATGTGGTCGACGATGCCGACGCCGTGGCGACAGCCGATCTCGGCCACGCTGTGGATCAGCTCGACCAGGCCGAGCTCTTCACCTTCGAGCGAGACCGGCCTACCCGCCTCGAAGCTGATCGTCAGGACCTGGGGCTCATCCGGTGCGCGCTCGGGCGGGGTGACGAGCTGGAACACCTCGATATCAGGTGCTTGGTCGAGGTTCTCGATCTCACGGCCCTCCGACGAGCGGCCCCAGAGGTTGTCGTCGATCGAGTACGGCGCGGCCGAGACGCCGCCCTTGATCGGGATCTCGTGGTCGCGGGCATAGGCGATCTCCTCCTCGCGGCCCATCTGCCACTCGCGCACCGGCGCGATCAGCTTGATCGAGGGATCGAGCGTCGCCGCGGTCGCCTCGAGACGGACCTGGTCATTGCCCTTGCCGGTGCAGCCGTGGGCGATGGTGTCGCACCCGGTGCGTTGGGCGTGCTCGACGCCCAGCTTCGCGATCAGTGGGCGCCCGAGGGCGGTGAAGAGCGGGTAGCCCCCGCCGTAGAGGGCGTTGGCGCGGATCGCCGGCAGCACGTAGTCCTCGGCGAACTCCTCACGGGCATCGAGGACGATCGAGTCGACGGCGCCCAGATCGGCTGCCTTGCGGGTGATCGCCTCGTAGTCCTCTCCCGGCTGGCCGAGATTGACCGTCAGCGTCACCACTTCGGCGTCGTACGTCTTCTGGATCCAGTGCAACATGACGCTCGTGTCGAGGCCGCCTGAGTAGAGGAGGAGCACCCGCTTTACCTCCTCAGGACGGGCGAGATAGGAGGCGATCGGAACCGGGCTCTCGGGCGTTTTGGTCATCGCGCGGCGAAGCATCGCAGGCGGGCGGCGCATGCGCCGCGAGGCTTCCCGGAGCCGGTCGCCTCGCGCGGTGTCAGACTTCCATCGATGCGGCACTTCGCCCGGATCCTCTCCGTCGTCCTGATCACCGCCGGCCTCGTGGTGCTGGTGGACGTCGGCATGACTCTCGCCTACCGCGAGCCCGTCTCCTCGATCTACGGATCGCTGAAGCAGCACGCCGCCTCGAATGAGCTCGACAAGCTCGAGGCGAACTATCCGAAGCCCGCGGATGAGCGGGCGACTCGCGGCGTCACCAACGTGCGCAAGCGCGTCGCGATCCTCGCCAAGCGGTTCGCAGCAACGCTCGAGGAAGGACAGCCGATCGGCCGCATCAAGGCACCCGACATGGACGGTCTCGAGGCGGTCGTCGTCCAGGGGACCGATACGTCGTCTCTCCAGAAGGGCCCTGGTCATTACCCGGACACCGATCTGCCCGGCCAGGACGGGACCGTCGGGATCGCCGGGCACCGCACCACGTACCTCGCACCCTTCCGCCACATCGACTCAATGAAGACGGGCGACTTGATCACGGTCGAGATGCCCTACGCCACCTTCGTCTATGCGGTGGAGAAGACCTCGATAGTCGACCCATCCGCCGTCGAGGTCGTGGACGACGTCGGCTACCCGCGCCTGGTCCTGAGCGCCTGCAACCCGCTCTACTCGGCCGATGAGCGCTTCATCGTGTTCGCCCGGCTACGGACCACGACCCTCACGCCTGCCGCAGCGCCGAAGGGCTGAGGCCGGCTCCGGCCGGGAATCAGCCCGGACCGACCCCGCCGCCGCCCGAACCGCCTCCGCCGCCGGGTCCCACTCCGCCGCCTCCGCCCCCTCCTGGCGTGGTCGGAACGGTCGTCGGTGTGGTCGGAACGGTCGTCGGAGTGGTCGGCACCGTCGTCGGAGTCGACCCCGTGGTGGTCGGCGACGTAGCCGTCGTGTCGGTGCTCCCGGTCGTGTCAGTAGATCCGGTGGTGGTCGGCTTGGTTGTCGGTGCTGTGGTTGTCGCCGGGACGGTGGTCGAGGTCGTCGGAGACTTGTCGTCGCCACCCGAGGCGATTACGACAACGGCGAGGATCAGACCGATCACGACAGCGACGAGACCCGCAATGAGCAGTCGCAGGCGCCGCTGCTCGGGAGTCGGGCCATCCGGCGGAGGGGCGCCGCCCCCGCGAGGGCGATCGCTCGTGCGCATGATCCGTGTCGGGTCCTCGTTCATCAGATCTACCTCGGACCCAGAATCGAGTCGAGCATCGGACCCGAGTCGGGAATGCCGAACTCATTCTGGAGACGGCTCTCAATCTCTTCGCGAGACGAGCCTGCAACGGCCATCTGGGTGGCCAGAAGCCGCGCGCCGGCAGACGGCTCAGCGAGATCGGGAGAGTCCGGTGCCGGGGCGACGTCAGATCCCGGGAGGACCTGCTCGGTCTGTGGCGGCATGGTTGCCGGGGGCGGGGTCGGCGGCGTCGGAGAGGCCGGCGGGGCTGGTTCCTCCCGAAACGGAGGCTCGCCGACCTCCGGCCGGACCCACGTCGGGCGCGCAGTGGGGTCGGGTGCCGCGGGCGGCGAGACCACCGGGGGCGGTTGAGGATCCTCATCCGGCTCCTCGGGCAGGGAAAGCGGGCGGACCTCCTCTGGAGAGGGAGGCGGTGGAAACACCGGAGCCACGGGGGGAGGTGCGGGCATCGGCGGAGGCACCGAGAGATCGGCCGGTACCGGAGGTTCTGGCACCGGCGGAGCATGCGGCTCGGGTTCGGGGTAATCCGGAGGCTCCGCTACTGGAGGTTCGGGTGCTGTGGGTTCAGGTGCTGTGGGTTCAGGTGCCGGAGGTTCGGGTGCCGGAGCGTCAACTGTTGGCGGTGAGGGCTCCGCCGGTCCCTCGGGAGGTACCGGCGGAGGCCGCGGAGACGGCGGTGAATCCACCGATTGAAGAGGTGGGACGGAGCGGAGCGGCTCGATCGGCGGCGGATCGGGCAAGGCGGCCGGCGGCCTCGGAGATGGGGGCTCAGACGCAGGGGTCTGGGCAGGAGTTGCGTCCTCCCTTAGCTGCGTGCGGGCGGAGTCGAGAGCCACGATCAGTTCATCGGACTGTGCCTTGACCGCCTCCGCTCGCTGAATCAGGGAATCCGTGAGCTCGGACACCGTGCGCGACCGATCCGCGGCCACCTGATCGGCGTGCTGGCGGGACTCGAGAACGTAGCGGCGAGCCTGTGCCTCGGCGTCCTCGATGATCCCCGCGGCAGCTCGCTCAGCCGCCTCGATGATCACTTGGATCCGGTCCGACGCCGTCGTAACCGTCCCGCTGAACCGCGGAGTCGAGGAGTCGCCGGGACCGCCGGGGCCGCCAGTTGTCGTGGGCTGGTCGTTCAAGTGATGTTCAAGGTCGGGTCGGCTCTAGGTTCGCCATCGCAGGCAACCCCCCTCCCCACTGGATTCTACGCCGCTTCGCCGAGCAGGCGATGCCACCAGCGCCGGCGCTGGACGGCCTCGCCGGCGATGGGCTCGGCGGACCCCTGCGGATGCCCGAAGACCACCGGCTGCGGATCGCCTGGGGCGACGGCGATCCGTTGCCGATCCTGCACGATCTTCCGGATCGCGGCGACCTCATCGTCGTCCGTCGGAGCATCTGCCAGCGGGGGACCATCTGCTCCGATCTGCGCCAATGCGAAGTCGGCGCCATCGAGGTCATCGAGAAGCGCCTCGAAACGCAGAGCGAGACCGGTGGCCCTGTCGAGAAGCTCCGATCTCAGGCCATGCAACTCAAGCCGACGATGGGCGACGGCCTGGTCGGATTGGTGGCGGATCACTGAACTTGCAATCTCGACGTCAGCCTTTGCCTTGGCGGTGATCTCGGCCACCAGAACCTCGGTCGCCTTCATCACGCGATCGAGCTCATCGCCACCGATGGCCGCCAGGACAGGGTCGCCGACGACCCGCGCAAACAACGGATCGAGAGCGCCTGCGCCCTGGTTATTCGGATCCATGTACTCAGCATTCTTCTGATGGCATCGGTCGGAATCAGCTGATCGTGGGCTACGGTTCGCTGATGGAGCTCCGGTCGGGCAAACCACCCATGCTCGGCAGCCTCAGCCGCTTTCTGATCGAACACGAGCCCCACGGCGCAGGATTCGATGTCGCCCACCCCGCAGGTGCGGGTGGAGGACGGGTAGCCATTGCATGCCGGGGTTGCGGCGCCACCCACGAGTATCTGAACGCGACCGTCGGTTTCGAGCACGATGACCCGTACGCGTCGAGGCGCTCAGACGTCCCGCCCCAGATCGAGAAGGCCCCCGAGCCCCAGCCTTCCGCCGCGTCCCCGGAAGCGAAACCGAAGCGGCGCCAACCGCCGACGGGGGGCACCACCGCCCCACTATCCGCGGCTTCACCATCTGAGCGCAAGGGGGATTCTCCCGCCTCGGTGCGGAACGTCCAAAGGCGAACACCTCGCGTCACTCCGGCGACGCACGGATGACCCTGAGACCGGGCGACCGGCGCAGGCCAGCTCCCTTCTGGCGTCGACGACGATTTCAGACCGCAGCCCTCATCGTTCTCGGCGCCGTCGCGGTTTCGGTGGCAGTGGTTCGACTGACTGCTGATAGCCCCGGGTCACCCGACGCCGAGGTCGCAGCCCAAGCCCAGTCGCCAACACCCACGCGCGCACCCACCGAGCCAGCCCCGGCGCCCCCGCCGGCGGAATCGAAAGCGACCACGAGGGCCCTGCGCACGGTGACCACGGCGATGTTCAACCTCCGGGTCCCGGCGAATTGGGTGTCCCGTCCATCCTCGCAGGGCCTGACGATCGGGCCAGCGGACGCGCCCGACGCCTCCCTGACCATCTTCTCTGCCACCGACCCGAACCTCAGCCGGCGTCAGATGATCGAAGCCAGCACCTCCTACCTGTCCACGCTGAGCTCCGGCCGGATCAAACCGGCGCAGACCGCCCGGATCGGCGGAATGCCGGCGTTCGAGCTCGTCGCCGATGAGCCGTCGAGGAAAACGAAGCTCACAGGGGTCCTCGATGGGCCCGAGCGCTACGTGCTGATCTCGCAGGAACCCCGACCCGCCCGCACCGGGGCCAACGCTCAGCTCGACGCGGCGATCCGGAGCATCCGCTCCCGCTGAAAGCCGCTCGCCACCGATGTGCCGGTCGCTACTCGGGCGTCAGCGTGAGACGGCGTAGCGCGAATCCAAGTGCCGTCAGAGCTACGGCGACCGCAAAGAGTGCGATGACATCGAGGCCGGTGAACGGCAGACCGCCGACGATGTTGTGCTCAAGGGGAGGTCTGTCGGCGGGCGGGGACTTCTCCTTCACGGACTGGGGGGTGTCGGAGCCGCCCGGACCTTGGCTGGCCTGGGTCACGGTATCGCCGTACTGCGCGGAAGTCGGCCCCGACTGTGCAAATGCGGAAACACTCAAGAGCAGGGTCAGAGCGATTGCCGCTGTCATGAGCCTGAGGTATCGATGAGGAGGAATCACATGCCCTGCATCGGCCGCTCCCGACGGGTACTTGAGCCATCAGTTTCCAGTTGCAGGCCCGCGAGCACTCCGGAGCTGCGTCTCCAGGGCCGTGACTTCGTGACCGGTCGGGTTCAATTCACGCGCCTTGGCGAGCTCGATGCGGGCGGTAGCCGGCGCTTGATCGATGAGAGCCCGGGCCAGGTAGAGGTGGGGCGCGTATTCGTCGGGTGAACGCGCAATCGCCTGCCGGTACAGATCGATCGCTTCCCCGCGACGCCCGGACTGCTCTGCAATGACGCCTCCCACCAAGAGAGGCTCGGGGTCAAACGGATCGAACCGAGCGGCGAGCTCGAGATCGCTGACCGCCTTGACAGGGTCTGTACCTCGCGCCCCGAGTGCCCTGCCGACCAGACGCTCCCCGATGAGAAGAACGCCGAAGGCGGCGATTGCCGCGACCCCGATCCCGGCCAGCATCTTCCTCTTGGCCGGACCCCATCTCGCTGCGGGATCGAGGACTGCCGGAGCGGCCGCGGCGCCGAACAGATAAAGCGCGGGGCCGGCCAATCCCGGATAGTGCCAGAGCCAGTCGTATGAGCCCTGGACGAGCCATTCGGTTGCACCACCCAATGAGCCCGCACAGAGCGCTGCTGCGTTCGGGCCCAGACGGCGTGAGCGGCCAGCCGCCAGAAATGAGCCCCCTATGAGCGTCGCGAAGAGGAGCAGACCCGGGACTCCCAGCTCCGAGAGCATCAGAAGCTCGATGCTGTGGGGGTCCCGAGGCGTCAGATCCGTATCGCGCTCGCGTAGGTATGTCACCTGAAAAGACCCGGTGCCCCCGCCGAGGAAAGGATGTTGAGCACCTTCCGATAAGGCGACCCGCCAAAGATCCGGCCGCTCAGTTCCGACGTTGAACCCGAATCGTGTCCGTTGGCCTTGAAAGTCGGGAGAATCGTCCTGCTTCAGCTCGGAAACCCGCTGATCGATGAAGCTGACCGGGCCCCCGTAACGGGAGAACACAGCGGCGCCTCCGACCACCACGATAATCGCCGTCGCCACAGCCAGTACCCGGGTGATCATCTGCACTCCGGAGCGACCGAGGCGGAGGCGCGATTCGACGGCCGTGATGAATCCTCCCGCCAGCACCAGCGATACGAGCGAGCTGAGCGCGACGGTGCGAGCAGCGTCGTGGATGAAGGGCAAGGCTCCCGCATCGGCCCGTCCATGCTGAAACACATCCAGCAGGGTGGGAGCGGCGGGCAAAATCGGGAGGATGGCAAGCCCGAGGAACGTGACCACCCGGAGACGGCGCCGCGAGACGATCAGGACGACCGCGAGCGCGACGATGGCGGCCGGGAGAGAGCCCCGGCTCTGGGAGAGCAGAGCGAGCTCGAAGCTGAGTGTCGCGGACGCGAGAAAGCCTGCGCGCGCCAGCCAGTGAAACCGGCTCTCGGCAGCCAACACTATGCAAGGCCAGGCTGTCATGAGAAAGAACGTGGCGTTCGCGTTGCGGTAACCGAGGGGAAAGCTGAGCGTTGCGTCCCTGCCGAGGACCGCCAGAGCCGAGTCGACGTTCCAGAGCTTTGAAACCGTGAAAAGCCCCACGAGGAGGCCGGCCAACCCAACCGGTAGGAGTGCAAGAAGCATCCTTCTGCCAAGGAGATTCGCTCCCCAGACGCCCAGAAAGAAGAGGACGCAATAGACCAAGACCTGTGCCGAATCCTCGAAGACGGCGCCGGGGGTGCTCGTCCAAAGGATCGAGGCAAGTGTCCAAGCAAGGAGCAGCCCCAGGGCGGCCATGGCCCACCCGGCCGGCCCTCCCAGTCGCACCCGAACCGGCGCTGAGAGGATGAGGACGATCCCAACGGCCAGCGCACCGATCGCGCCGGGATAGAAGTCGGTTCCGAAATAGGCCCCTTGATGCCTGCCCCACCAGAGGAAGAGAACCGTTAGAGACCCTCCCACGAGAGCAGCCGAGAGATTCGCAGCGCTGTCCGTCGGGACCCTTGACCGCACGCTCGCCACTGTAGCCAGCCCGTTCCCGGTCATCGCGATTCGTCCGCCGGGGAGTTCGGGGGGACCCGCTGTCACTATAGGTGTCACAAGGACGCGCCGCCAGAGCGGCGAAGGATCACTCAGCGTGGAATCAGCCAACCAATTGACAGCAAACGAGGGCGACTGGCTCGAGCCTCCTGCCGAGCGACAGGGGCTGGCGCGCTACATCGAAACCATCCGCGAGCGATGGTGGCTGATCGCCCTCTGCGTCTTCCTCACCACCGCCGTGGCGGTCCTCTACGTCGCCACCGCGACGAAGCGCTATGAGGCCGAGGCCGACCTCCTGATCACCCCAGCCAGCAGCAACGACATCACCCTGACCAGCCTGGGACTCATTCGCGACTCCACCGATCCCAATCAGGCGGTTCAAACCGCGGCGAGACTGGTCACGAACGTCGAGGTCGCACAGATCGCCAAGACCGCGTTGAACTCGCCCGACAGCCCCGAGACCCTGCTCGATCAGGTTACGGCCGTACCCGTTGCCCAGAGCAACATCGTGGCGATCACGGGCAACGCAACCAGTCCGACCGAAGCCCGCGATATAGCCAACGCTTTCGCTAATTCGATAGTGCAGGAACGGACCCAGGAGATGCATCGTCAGATCAACGCCAGGCTTCCTCCGCTCCAGGCCCAGTTGGCACAGGACCCCGCGCAGGCCGTCGGGCCGGACACACTCGGCTCCGTCATCACCGAACTTCAGACCCTGCAGCAGGCACCCGACCCGACCGTCCGGGTGCAGACCGTGGCCGTCTCGCCGAGCTCCCCAGCGTCTCCGAAGCCGGTGCTCAGCGTGATCGCCGGGCTCGTCGCCGGGCTCGCCCTGGGCATCGGAGCGGCCTTCGCGACACAGGGGCTCGACCCGAAACTGCGCCGCGAGACACAGCTTCGCCGGCTGTATCGACTTCCGATCCTGGCCCGCGTACCGCGAGAGAGCGGCGCCAACCATGGCTTGCCGCTGGATCCCCGCAACATGTCCCCGGTGACTTTGGAGGCCTACCGAACGTTGCGTGGCACGTTCGCCGCGGCACATGCACGCGATTCGACCGGTCGCGTGATCCTGGTCACCGGAGCCTCGCCGTCGGAGGGCAAGACGACCACCGCGGTCAATCTCGCGACATCTCTGGCGCTCTCCGGCAACCGGGTCATCCTGATCGAGGCCGACCTCCGCCGTCCATCGCTGGGTCAGCTGTTGGAAGCCGCGCCGAGTGTCGGGGGAGTCGTGAGCGTTCTGATCGAGAATATTGCTCTCGAAGATGCCCTCGTGACGACTCGCTACGGGCCCAACCTCCAGGTTCTGCTTGCGGACTACGAGGGCGGATGGATCGCAGAGCTCTTTTCCATCCCGGCGGCGACGGAGATGGTCAGCGAGGCCAGGAGGATGGCTGACTACGTGATCATCGATTCAGCCCCTCTGAACGAGGTCATCGATGCCATGCCCCTTGCCAGAGAGGCGGACGACATCTTGATGGTGGTTCGCCTGGGCCAGTCCCGCCTCGACAAGATCACCCAACTCGGCGAGCTCCTCGCAGAGAACGGGGTCCGGCCCACCGGATTCGCCGTTGTCGGCACGCCGCGACCCAAGCGGGGCGAGTACCACTATTACGAGTCCCCCAACGACAACGGCGGCCGGCGCAAGCGCGGCCGGCGGTTGCTGAGCGGAACATCCAGCCGGGAATGAGCGCTCCTCGGTCGGCACCGGGTCGAGCTACATGACCGCGACGCGCTTCGGTGGGCACGTCCTTTGGCCGGTGCCCGTCGCGGGCCTCTGTGGACTGATCGGACTCCTGGCCGGGTACCGACCCGCCTTCGCCATCGCCGCGGCACTTGGCCTGCTGTTCGTTCTGGTGATACTCACGGACCTCACGGCCGGCCTGACGGCGTTCGTCTTTCTGACCTTCATCGCCCTCGTTCCGATCGGGGCCGGCCCGGCGGTGAGTCTCCTGAAGGCCGCCGGACTGCTCTTGGCTTTCTCCTGGCTCTCGACCATCGTCAGGGATGGCAG
This sequence comes from Solirubrobacterales bacterium, assembly GCA_038258095.1. Taxonomy (GTDB): domain Bacteria; phylum Actinomycetota; class Thermoleophilia; order Solirubrobacterales; family 70-9; genus JBBSQE01. The sequence goes on from JBBSQE010000001.1 coordinate 23,093, forward strand.
CGAAGAGGCGGACTTCCTCCGCTCTTTCCCGGCCCTCGGCTATGCAGTGGCGTTCTTCATCGTCTGGACGGCACTGAGCCTTCTCTGGGCCCAGGATTCGGGCGTCGCACTGACGGCCTTGTCCCGCTACGCGCTGAACGCCGTTCTATTCCTCATCGTCTTCACGGCCGTCCGCACGGAGCGCGATGTCATCTACGTGATGTGCGCCTTCGTCGCCGGATCGACGGTCTCCGCCCTCTACGGCTTGGCCCAACCTCCGGATCCGAATAGCCTCGACCGGTTGTCGGGCACCCTCGGAAACGCCAACGAGCTGGCAGCCGTACTGGTCGTCGGAAGCGTTCTCGGATTCGGTCTTGCCGCGATCACCCGACGCTCCCCCGGGCTTCGGTTGGCCGCTGCCAGCGGCGCCATGATCTGTGTGCTCGGCGTGATGCTCACCCTCTCCCGAACGGGCTTGGTGGCGATGGGCGTGGCCGGGCTCACCGCCGTCGTTGTCGGGGGCCGGTGGCGTCCTCAGATTGCGGTGATCGCACTCGTAGTAGCGCTCTTCGCGGCCGGGTACTTCTCTCTGGTCGCCTCACCGGCCGCCCGGGACCGGGTGTCACACCCCGATACCGGGACGGGCCGGGTTGATCTCTGGAAGATCGGAAAGCGGATGATCGCGGACAAGCCCGTGCTCGGCGTCGGGGTGGCCAATTTTCCCGTCACCTCGGTGAACTACCTGCTCGAGCCGGGCACGATCGAGCGCACGGACTTCATTCTTGACACGCCGAAGGTGGCCCACAACACCTACCTGGAGATATTCGCCGAGCTCGGGGCCCCTGGATTCATCGCCTTCCTCGCGATCATCGGTGGGTGCATCGGATGCGCGTGGAAGGCGGCGAAGCGCTTCATGCTCGACGACAGACTCAGGCTGGAAATACTCACCAGAACCCTGTTGGTCGCGCTCGCGGGTCTCTTCGCAGCAGATTTCTTCGAATCCGAGCAGGTCCAGAAGCCACTGTGGCTTCTGCTCGCCATGTGCCCGGCGTTGCTTGCAATCGCACGCTCCGGGCCCGGAGCGGACCAACAAGTGGACGCCGGCTGATCAGCGACGGAGCAATGCCATGTGCGGGATAGCTGGTCAGGTCCGGGGCGATGGTCGACCCGTGGCCAGAGAGACGATCGAGAAGATGTGCTCCGCGATGCGGCATAGGGGCCCGGACTCGCGAGGGCTCCATCTCGACGGCCCGGCTTCGATCGCCATCCAGCGGCTGCGTGTGATCGACCTCGCGACCGGGGATCAGCCGATCTACAACGAGGACCGGAGCATCGCGGTCGTCCTCAATGGTGAGATCTACAACTTCCGGGAACTGCGCGAGAGGCTCACGCGGGCCGGGCACAAATTCCGCACCGAGGGCGATACCGAGGTGATCGTGCACCTATACGAGGATCTGGGTGACGCGTGCGTCAAGGAGCTGCACGGGATGTTCGCGTTCGCGCTCTGGGAGTCCAAGCGCGGGCGCCTGCTGCTTGCCAGGGACCGCGTCGGCAAGAAGCCTCTGCTCTACTCACAGCGGGGCGGCTGCCTCAGCTTCGCGTCGGAGATGAGTGCCCTGACCGCCGATCCCGAGGTGCCCCGTGATGTTGATCTGAATGCCGTCGACGCCTACCTGGGGGCAGGGTACGTCCCTCACCCGGATTCCATCTTTCGGGGAGTTCGCAAGCTCCCCCCCGGTTCCGTGCTGAGCTGGGAGGACGACAGAACGGAGGTCAACCGATACTGGCGGCTGAATTACGGAACGAAGCCGACGATCGGCTCTGCGCCCGAGGTTCACGAGGAGATACGGGAGCAGCTCACCCGAGCGGTCGAGCGCCGGATGATCGCGGATGTTCCCCTCGGCGCATTCCTGTCCGGAGGGATCGACTCCGGCGCGGTCGTGGCGGCAATGGCCCGCACGAGCGCGGCACCCGTGAAAACGTTCTCGATCGGCTTCGAGAACGCCGAGCACAGTGAGTTGCCGCGCGCCCGGCTGATCGCTGAGCGCTATGGAACCGACCACCACGAGTTCATCCTCAAACCGGACGCTTTACTGGTGTTGCCGTCGGTGGTGCGCCACTACGGTGAGCCCTTCGCCGACACCTCGGCGGTACCGAGCTTCTACGTGTCGAAGATCGCCGCCGAGCACGTGACCGTGGCGCTGAACGGGGACGGAGGAGATGAGAGCTTCGCCGGCTATCACCGATACCGGGCGCAGGCTCGAGCATCACGACTCGACTTCGTGCCGCGGCCCCTGCGGCGCCTTGCGGGAAGGGCGCTCCCCACGGCCGGAGGCGCGACGTCGATGCAACGTGCTCGGAGATTCGCCCAGCTCGTCGCCGCTAGCCCGGATAGGCGTCACGAGCAGCTGATGTCCGCGATTTCCTTCGAAACCAGAGCGGCTCTCTACTCCAACGATTTCCAGGCGGCCACAGGCCTACCTCGGCATGCGGAGGCGATCGAAGGCTCCTGGCGCGCGGCCACCGGGCCAGACCTCACGGGCCGGCTTCTGGAGGTCGACTTCAATACCTATCTCCCGGACGACCTGTGCGCGAAGATCGACATCGCCACGATGGCCCACTCGCTCGAGGCACGCTCCCCGTTCCTGGATCACGAGCTGCTGGAGTTCGCGGCGTCCCTGCCCTCGGAGATGAAGATGCACGGAGGGGAATCGAAGGTGGCCCTTCGAATGGCGCTCCGGGACTGGCTTCCATCGGAGGTCCTGGACGGCCCCAAGCGGGGCTTTGGCATGCCGTCCGCGTCGGATTGGCTCCGAGGCGAACTGCGGCAACCCGTGACCGAGATCCTTCTCGATCCTGTGTCGCTCGGCCGTGGATACTTTTCGGAGGCCGCGCTCAGCGGTCTGCTGGCAGACCACGTGAGCAGGCGCCACGACCGCGGGCAGGAGCTCTGGACGTTGACCATGCTGGAGCTGTGGCACCGCGAGTTCGTGGACGGCGTCGCAGCCCCCGCATCGCTCTAGCTCTAGCGGGAGAGTCGGACCGAGACGGAGCGGGACTTGCCGATGCCCGGGGCGACGGCGCGGATCCTGACTCTGGAGGCACTCGAGGAAACGCGGAGCCGCGTACGAAGCTTGAAGCCACCGCCTCGGCGGACGTGGGTGCTCCTCAGCCTGTGCCAGGACCCGTGCGCCAGCACCAGGAACTTGACCCGGCGGGGAGTCCTGCCGTTGCGCTTGTTGCGCCTGACCTTCCCGAAGAGAACCACCGGGGGGTTGTTCGTGACAGCGGCCTGTGCCTTCTGAAGGGTGATCGGCGTGGGGCTGGCAGCTTGGTCGGACAGGTCGCCGTTGAGAGCGCGCGCGCAGGGCCCGCCGGTGACCGTCAGGTCTCCCGCGGCTCGGTTCTTGAACTGAGGGGCAGCGATGAAGTTGCCATCCGTAGTGAAACCCTCGGCTCCCTCGCTGCGTGGGAGGACTCCCCCATCCTGGTCGTAGTAGCCACTGCTGGTGCCGTTGGAGCTGAAGATGCAGTTCTCCCGAAAGATGTTCGAAGAGCCTACGACCGAGTTCGGCCAGCTCGCCTCGATGTTCCACCGGAGCTTCGAGTTGCTGATCACGTTGCCCCTGATCACGTTTCCGGATGCGGCGGTGTTGCCGTCGCCGCCGATGGCAACGCCCTCGCCGTTGCCGTCGATGACGTTGCCGGTGACCACTGAGCCCCGAGCATCGGGGTAGAGCTGGATTCCCCGGTCCGTGTTGTCGTAGATGAAGTTGTTCCGGATGATCGTGCCGTCGGCCTGCCCAACATAGATGCCGTGCTCCATGTTGTTCGAGGGCAGCTCGCCGCAGTCGTGAATCCGGCTGTCCTGGATGATCGTGTGGATGGCACGTCCGTAGTCGGCGTCACCGATCTTGAAGCAGATGTCGGTGTGGTAATTGGTCACGTCGAGGCCGGTGAAGACGACGTTGGCCGCGTTGGTGGTCGGGCTCGGAAGGTGGCGGGCGTTGCGGCCGTCGAGCATCAGGTCGGACATCGTGACCCCGTTGCCGGCCACCCAGATCCGCCCCTTGATCGTGGCCGTTTCCCCCGGGTAGCTCGTCACCGTCACCCCGGGAGTCGAGATCTTCAGCTCGGGCTGGCTGTAGGTCCCCGCGCGGAAGCAGCCCGTCTGACCACTGGGGAGGCGTTCGAGGAGAGCGTCGGCGGTGCGGAGCGGGGCCTCGGCGGAACCCTGCGCGCTGTCATTTCCACCCGGGGCGGCCACCACGTCGCAGATTGTCGAGGCACTTGCTCCGGCAGTCCCCAAGAGTGAAACGAGACCGACCGCGAGTGCGGTGACGATGCCTACGGTGATGGTGGAGTTCGTCTTCATCTACGAACCACGGATCGACCGCGAGAAGCACGTCCCCGCAAACTTTGTCCCAACCTGGACTTATGTTGGGGCCCCGCCCCTGGTCACCTCAGGATCGGTTCTCAAGAGCCCGGACGGCGTCGGCCCAGTGATCGCCGACAGCGTCCGGGCCGTGCTCCTCCAGGACGTAACGACGGCCGTTGTGGCCCATCTGGCGTCGCGCGGAGGGGTCGCCCCAGATCTGCCGGGCTCCGCGCACGAAGTCGTCGAAATCGCCGTTCGCCGCCACGCCACATCTGCGGGCACCCACGACACCATCGGGGTCGAACCCGAACGTGACCACAGGCCTACCCCGCATCCATGCTTCGAGAAAGACGTTCGGCATGCCCTCGAACTCCGACGTCAGGACGACGGCGGCCGACCGATCGATCAGGTCCATCAGTTCGCCCCGAGGCCTCGGCTGAAGCAACTCGACGTTCTCCAACTCCCCCGCCTCGGTGTCCACCGCGGCGCTGAGCGCCGGCGGCGTTTCGCTCGTCTCCACTCCGATCATCCAGAACTTCGCCTCGGGCATCTGTCGGGCGAGCTCGAGGAACTTCAGGGGTCGCTTGTAGTCCACGAGCCGGCCGACCCAGAGAAATGCCTCACCGTCTCGCTCGGAGACCTCGGCCGGCTCGGCGAAGCTTCGTATGACCGAGACATCGCGCCCGGGAAAGTTCGCGAGCGCCACGCGGCGCTGCTGGTCCGTCTGGGTCACGATCAGGTTGGCGCTTCCGATCGCCCTCCCGTAGGCGAGGGCACCCAGGCGACTCGCGTTTCTTCGTGCGGGCATGAAGTCGATGTCGTTGGAGCCAGACATCAGAACCGCCCGCTTGCGCAGACGGGCGAAGATCGCACCGACGATCAGTTGCAACCCGTAGCCGCGCAATATGTACACATCCGCGTCGGCCTCAGCCATGGCGCGCCAGATCTCGCGTCCTTCCCGAAGCTTCGACAGGGACCCCCCGTGTCCGGCGTAGGCGCCGCGTTGCACGATGTCAAGTCCGTCGAACGTCTCGACCGGGTCGGAGACCGGGTAGGAGATATGAGCGACGCTCAGGCCCCGTCCGGCCAACCCGGCCGCCAGTTGGGTCGTCTGGAACTCTGCGCCCCCACCTCCCTTGTCGGGTGTGACGCGAGCGTTGTCGTAGAAAGCGTTGGCCGACGGCGCATAGATCGCCGCGTCGCGCTCAGTCTGGGTGCGCATCGAGCTGACGGCGTATGCCCTCGGTGAGACTGACGGCAGGCGAGTACCCGAGGTCAGCGCGCGCCCGACTCGTATCGGCGCCCGTCTTCCTCGCGTCGCCGGGCACGGCATCCCTGTGCTCGCGCCGGATCTCTCGCCCGATCAGGTCCTCGAGGATCTCCAGAACGTCGAGCACCGTTGCCTCCGTCCCTCCTGCAACGTTGTAGACGGCGCCCGGATGCCCGCGCTCTGCGGCGGCGAGCGTGGCGGCCACGCAGTCCGACACATAGGTGAAGTCCCGGACCTGCTCGCCATCCCCGTAAACCGAGATCGATTTGTCCTCCGCGGAGGCCTCGATGAATCGGCAGAACGCCATGTCGGGACGTTGCCGAGGACCGAAGATCGTGAAGTACCGCAGGGCGACGGTGGGTACCTCGAAGGCCGCTTGGTAGAGCATGGCGAGATGCTCGGCCGCGAGCTTCGTGACGCCGTAGGGCGACACCGGCCGCGGCAGGTCGCGTTCCCCCGTGGGGTAGCTCTCGGCATTGCCATAGACGGATGACGATGACGCGATGACGAACTTCCGAAGGGACGCACCCTTGGCGGCTTCGAGCAGCCGCTGAGTGGCTTGGACGTTCTCTCGGGTGTAGACGTCGAACTGCTCGCCCCAGCTGGCTCGGACGCCGGGCTGTCCCGCGAGGTGGAACACGACCTCGACGTCCCCCATGAGTGACCCGAGGTCTGCTTCCACGAGGTTCTCTTCGATCAGCTCGAAAGACCCGTTGCTCACCAGCAGGTCCGCGTTGCGCCGCTTGCGGCTGACGTCGTAGTAGTCCGTGAAGCAGTCGATGCCGACGACCTCGTGTCCGCCGGCCAACAGCTCTTCGCTCAGGTGGGATCCGATGAACCCGGCTGCCCCGGTGACCATCACTCGCATGTGGCGCACTCCTGTCATGGGCGGATTCCTTCCGGGAGGACTCGTCGCATCGTTTGCTCGTAATCGTCGAACAGCCTCTGGGTGGAGACGTCGAGGTCGAGGTTGGCACCGATCCAGGCTCGGGCCTCTGCGCATTGCGCGCGCACCAGCGCGGGGTCACGCTCGACCATCTCGCGTAGGGCTGCGGCCAGCCCCGGGCCGGTGCGAGGCGCGATCACGCACGCGTCGAGCTCGTCCGCGAGGTAACGGTGGCCGGGCAGGTCGCTGGCCACCACCGGCATGCCGCTCACGAGCGCCTCGATCACAGCGAAGGGCATTCCCTCGCCACGGCTCGGTGCGACGAACAGGTCCGCGGCGCCGAACATCTCACGGACATCGGGGATGGGGCCGACGACCGCGGCGTTTCGTTCCAGTCCGAGGCGCGCCACGTTCTCCCGTCCTTCGTCCCCCGCCTGATTGAGCAGCGCGAAGAAATTCATGCCGTCGCCCACTAGTTCGTCCATTGCTTCGAGGAGGATGTCTCCCCCCTTCAACAACCAGTCCCTGCCGAACATCAGAACGGCGCGGGACCCCTCGGGAACGCCGAGCGCCGCCCTACGGGCTGCCCGGTCTTCCTCCCGGGGCTCCGGAAAGAGGTCCAGGCTGATCGGGCTTGGGAACACCGAGATCCGCTCCGAGCGACCGAAGCGCTTCACGAGGCCGTCCGCGATGTTCGAGGACGGGCAGAGGATCCGGTCGACGCTGCGCGCCACCAGAGACATCTTGATGGCGTTCGAGGCGATCGTGATCGGGGAGTCCGAAAGAACGGTGTGGATGTGCCAATACAGGACCGCGTGTTCTTTCCGGCGCACCGCAAGTGCGGTCGGCGTGTCGAAGGTCGTGAAATGGGCATGAAGGATCGTCGGCTCCTGGTCATCCGCCAGCATCGCCCGGACCTGGCGCGTCAGGCTGATCGGAGATCCCGAGACGAAGCTCACGGGAATTCCCTCGTCCTCGAACATGCTCATCCAGGTCCTGCCACGCGCCGCCTCGGGGAACACAGCCTCGGCCTTCCAACCCCGCGAGATGGCCTCGCTCAGGACACTTCTCAGAAAAGGCAGATAGGACCCGCCGTGTTCAGGGGTGTACTCGGTCAGGTGAATGAGCCTCATGCGTTCACTCTCTCGAACATGGCCACCAGCCGGTCGGCGGAACGGGCGATGTCGAATTCGGCCTCGATGAGTTCGCGTCCCTTCACCAGGTCGATCTCATCGGCTGCATCGAGAGCTCGCTGAAGGGCTGTTTGAAGGCTCCCAGCATCGCCCGGTGTCGCCAGCAGACCGGTCTCGCCGTCGACAATGAGCTCGGGGATCCCGGACATACGTGAGGCGATTGTGACCAATCCGCATGCCATTGCCTCCATCAGAGCAACCGGAATGCCCTCCATGTCGCCGTTGGGAAGAACGACGCTGGGTAGCACGAACAGGTCAGACGCAGCCAATGCATCGGCCACGACCGGCTCGGTCAGAGCTCCCAGAAACGTGATCCGGTCGTCCAGCCCGAGACTGGCTGCCTCGCGCTCCAGCTCTTCTCGCAGGGGTCCGTCCCCCGCCAAGCTGACCTCGATACGACCGATGGCCCCCGCCCCCTCCGCCAAGGCGGCAAGAAGGACCTCGTGCCCCTTCGACTCCCGGAGGGCCCCGACGCAGAGCGCACGCACCGGCCCGCTCGAAGCCGGGCGGCGCGGAGCGAACGGGTAGCGCGCCGGCTCGACGCCGCAATGCACGACCTCTATCGGCGTCTCGGATGCCCGGCACTTCTCCTGGATGAAGCGGCGGTTGTGCTCAGAGATGGCCACCACGAAGCTCGCATCATCCACCTTCTCCTCCAGCATCCACTGATGGATGAAGATGTCATGGGCGTGTGCGGTGAAGCTGTAGCTGACACCGGCGAGGCGGCCACAGATCCACGCGCAGAGAGCTGGATACGTCGCGAAATGGGCATGAACATGGTCTATCCCGAGCTCGGAGACGGTTCTCGCGTGCCGGGCGGCCAGAGGGACGACCGCCAGGGAACGGATCGCGACGGACGGGCGGCGGGCGTTGCTCGTGAGAATGGTCAGCAGGATGCCGATCAGGGCGGTCGGACGGTGCACGACCCACCACCGCAGGGCGCTGATGGAATCGACTCCGCCGGGCCGTCGCAGACGGTCGATCCACGGGGCAGCTTCGGGGTGCACCGTGGAGTCGGTGGCGCGAAAGAGCGAGAGGAGCTCGACCGGCTCCGGCATCAAGTCGGCGACCGCGTTCAGCTCGCGAAGCACGAAGGTCTCGGACGCCGCCGGGAATCGCGAGACGCAGTAGGCAACCTTCATCTCAGTTGTCCCTGGCCCGAGATCAGACGGGCGATCTCCACCCGGGCGCCTTCGAACGAGCGTTGGCTGGCGTCCGCTTTGAAGAGCGCCGTGTCGGGCGGCCCGAAGACGGTCCGGGCCACCCGGTCTGCCACAGGTCGTCCGCGCAGAGCAGCGAGGCGTTGGAGATACTCGTAGTCCTCCTGCCCGTCCCGGATCCGCTTCAGGCGGATCGACTCGATCGGAATCGCCTTGGTGCCCCCGATAGCGGGGATGCCCGGGCCACCCCGAGGTAGACCGGGATAGAAGAGGGTGCCGCTTCCGTTGCCCCCGAAGTCGTACTGGTCCGTCCATGCCGTGGGCAGGCTTGCGGTCGTCTGGTAATAGAGCTCTCCGGTGGCTCCGTACTCGAACGCGAGGATTCCGAGGGCGCGAGCCTGCGAGCCGGATTGATCGATGGCGTACCCCGGCCATCTGGTCGTGCCGCCCGGCGACTCGTTGGCATCGCCATCCGTACAGCCGTAGCTGCGGCAGGACGTGTAGAGCCACAAGCGCCGATGTTGAGCGTTGTTCCCCCCGGGGGTGCCGAGAAAGGCGTCGTAATCCGCCCGCAAGCTTCCCGCGTCGTCCATGTCCGGAGTGTTGACCATGTCGTTGACCAGAACCGAGAGGATGTCGATGTCCCTGAGGCTGGCGCCCGTGTCCCCATCCAAGCTTCCGCTCGTCAGGGCATCCTCGATCCTCGCAGTGACCAGGGTCGAGGCCGCGGGATCCCTGCGCTCGAGGCTCCGTGCCCGCGATGCCCGCACCCGGCAAGCACTCCAGAGCGACGCGTCGGTGCCGGGCTCGTCGCACAGATACAGGAAGAAGCGCCCGGCAAAGTGTCCGTTCCGCGCCAGCCTTTCCCATTTCGCCAGACAACCCCGATGGGCGGATCTCGGATACAGGCAGTTCCAGTAGACGCCGATGGACGTGAGTCGCGCCCCTTTCAGGAGAGTCGGGGCGGTGCCGTTCAACAACGGGAGGACATAGCGGTCGAAGAGCTTCCGGTTGGGGGCTGAAGTCGGCGCGGCATCGGAAGCGATGGCCGACGGGTCGAAGATCGAGATGCGGTCGTCGAGGGCCACCCGCGTGTAGAGCGACGCCAGGTGCCACGCCAGCTCGGCGTCACCCCCACAGTCTCTGCTACCTGACTGTGCTTTGCACACCTGCTTCCAGTCGAGGCCGAAGGCGCTCGTGAGGGTGCTCGTCGACGGCAGCCCGAAGTCGAAGACCCGTACCGAGACGGCGATACGCTGGAGCGGGCCCTGGCTGCTGCGCACCAGGAGGGAACCTCGATAAAGACCGGAGGGCTGGCCCTCTTCAACGCGGATGTCGACCCAGGCAGCGGTTCGCTCATCAGGACCCAAGCTGGTCGGAAACGAGCGGCGTGAATCACCATAGATCTGGTCGCGCACGGGCACCAGGGCATCTGCCCACGATCCCTCAGACCCCTTCGCGGTAGAAGGCGGGTTGCCGTCCCCGCTGACTGAGTAGGCCATCTCCCGGTAGAGCGTCACGTCGTTGCCCGGAATCCGCGCACCACCCGGGCCCATCAGCGGTCGGTCGGCCAGGACGTCGACTCCCGGGAGCGGACCGGTGCCCGAATCGATCAGCACCTGAAAGGACTCGACTTCGTTGCGCGCTGCATTGAGCCGTACCGTGCCCGGGCCTTCGTGAAGGACGGGTTGATCGAATCTGACCGCGACGGTCGATCCGATCACCGAGACGTGAGCCGGCCGCTTTACGTCGGCGCACCCCGGAAGGACCGCCACACCGGCCATGGACACGGCGAGCAAAGCGATTGCCCTCCGTCCAGGCACCGGGAATCTCAGGAGGAACCGACTATGAGCGAAGCTTCGTGGCGCTTGAAGATCAGCCGAAGCGGCATGGGCAGGCGGATGCCGTCGAGCCATGATTGCTCGATCGAACCACCTTCGCCGATGACCATGGCGTTGAGCTCATCCGGAGAGTAGTAGGAGACGACGGGCTGGCCCACGTTCGCCCAATAGCCCAGAACGCCGACCCTTCTGCTCGTGACGCGGCTCACGGTCCGCTTCAACCAGAAGACGGAATCCATGGCGAGACGTGGTCTGAAGACGGGCTCGACGATGATCAGGTGACCCTCCGGCTTCAGGAGCATCAGCGAGTTCCCGATCGCCTCGCGGGCGTTGGCGCGTGATTCCCGCCGCGTGGAACCCACGAGGTGGTGCAAGACTGCGGCGACGACGACGAAGTCATAGCCACCGGCCAGTCCGGCGATGAAATCGCGGTCGAGAACAGAGCCGTGGAGGGTGTCACACTCGACGCGCTCTCGAGTCTTCACCAAGCAGCTCTCGCTCACGTCCATCGCAGACAGACGCGTCATGTCGGCGGATCGCGAGATGAAATCGAGGGTGTTCCCGACGCCGCAACCGACGTCGATCAGGGTCGAGTCCGGCCGGGCGGATGTCGCCAGGAACTCAGCGACCCGGTCGAGTCGACCATCGCTGTACTCGGGAACGTGCGAGTCGAAGTAGCGAACCGTTTCGGCGTCACTCTGAGGCGGTATCACCACCTGCTTCTCAGCTTCAGGACCGGTCATGTCTTCTCGTCGATTGTCTCACGCGCCTTGGGACAACGGGCGCTCGGCGAACACCCACTTGTGCGGAAAGCTGGGGTCAGGCCAAGCGTCATAGCCCAGGGCTTCGAGTTGGGCGATGCACTCGGCTGCGGGGTAGTGGAAGGCAGGGTGCGCTTCCACGCGTATCGAGCGGATCCGGTTCACCCAGTCGCCCCCCGCCGCGAAAACCCGCCGCTCCGTTCCTTCGATGGTCACGTGCATGTAGTCGATCTCGCCGTCAGGCATGTGCTCGGCCAGGATGGTGTCGATCGTCCGGGCTGAAATGACGACTGCATCGGCGCCGTCACTTTCCTCGCGGGATCTGACGGTGAAGCCGTGCTCTCCATGCACGCTGGTTCGCTCGACCACGAGGTCGGTATCAGCGTCCCATATCCCTGCCTGGACGACGGAGGCGCGATCGCCGTACCGAGCCACATTTTTCTGGGCCACGGCAACGTTGCCCGGGTCCGGCTCCACACCGAGAATCCTGGCATCTGGATACCGGTGGCCCAGCGCCGTCAGTGCCGCCCCCATATTCGAACCTATCTCGAGGACCTGACGAAGATCCGGGCGATCGAATCGCGGCGGAGGCAGATAGAGGTCGGAGGAGTAGTAGTAGCTCGCGTTTCGCAGGTCGCTCGTACCCGGCCTGACCCAGAGCTTCGCACCCCCGAGGCCGCGCATGGCGACGGAGATTGCAGGAGCGCCACCGGTGCGCCGCCGGCTCCGCGTGATGACCTCCAGCACTCGAAATTTCCCCCGGAGACCGGCGCCGGCCTGCAATTGCAGTCGTAGGCTTCGCAGATACGTTGCTGCTCGCGCAAGTGACCGCTTCATCGGAAACCCATACGCCGGACGACCGCGATTCCCTGCCTGATCTCGTCGGTTGAGACCTCTCTTGTCAGCACGAGACCGACGGCGAACAGGGCCACTCCAGCGACGAGACCGCCACACACCGCGACGAAGGAAAGCTTGCCGGTGCCGATAGCGAGAAGGGGCAGCGCCGCGAACCCCGCCGCAGCAAATGACCGGCAGGTGGTCGCGGCCAGAGGCCGCAGCGGTAGCCCGATCCTTCGTCGGAGGACCAGAAAGTGGCCGGGCACGTAGAGGGCGAAAGCGGCCCCGGTCCCGATGGCGCCCGCGATCGGGCCGATTCGGGGGATCAGGATGATGTCGATGACGACGTTCAGGGCCAGAGCTCCGAGAGCGAGGGGGATCCGGCGTCGCGCTTCGCCCAGGTAGTTGACGGCCAGGGTCACGACGGAGGCGAGGCCCGCAAGAAACACATACGGAGACAGGGCACGGAGGACGGCGGCTGATTCGCCGTACCCCGTTCCGAGAGCGAGATTGGCGATCGGCGTCGCCCAGACGAGAATCACGACAGCCGCGAAGCATTGGCACATCAGGAGCCATCGCATCGCCGCCTGGAACACCTCGATTCGAACCGGTTCTCCGGGCCGGCCGGCAAGCCGGGGAGTGTAGCCGCTCGCGACGGCGTTCCCGAGGTACATAAGCAGGATCGTCAGGCGCATGGGCGCCTCGAAGATCCCGGCGTCATCTGAGCCGAGGTACCCACCGATGAGGAGAACGTCGACCCGCGAGAAGAGTGTCATGACGCCGTCGATAACGAGCAGCGCAACTGCATACCCTGCGATCAGCCGTGAGTAGGACGCGACCGAGCGCTTGCTGGGCTCGGTGGGAGGACGGACCGCGCGAAAGATCAAGATCATGGAAAGAAAGGCCGCAACTCCGTACCCGGTGGCACGACCTGCCGTCGCACCTGCCACCCCGGCCCCGGCCGCCACGAGGCCGATCGAGGTCACCGTCTCGGAGAAGCTCTCACCGAACGACAGAAGCAGCGTCACCTCGTTTCGCGACATCGCTTCGAAATAGGCGAGCGCAAGGAACATGATGCTCTGAAAGAAGACGGCGAGCGCCACGAAACGCAGGGGGGTCTCGAGTCCCGGGATGCCGTAGGCCCCGGCGATCGGCCCGGCGAGAGCGAGCAGGGCGACCGACATGATCCCTCCGGCAACGAGCTTGAGCCGGAAGGTCGTGACGACGAAACGGTGAAGCTCCGCATGATCTTCCCTGTGCTCGGCTATGAACCGTGCGGCCGCCTGCGCCAGGCCCGCATCGGACAGGAGGACAACGATCGCGCCGACACTCGTGGCCAATGCGTAGATCCCGTAGTCATCAGGACCGAGCTTCCGCACCAGGTACAAAGTCAGAATCGCCGTGAACGCGGCTCCGATCAACTGGTAGGCGAGGGAGAACGCGGCGCTTCGGGTTTGCAGGCGAGTCGTGGAATCCGGTTCAACCTGAGACATCGCGAAGCACCCTCTCCAAGATGGGGACCTGGCGCTCCCGCAGGTGGTCGCGCGCGAAAATGACTGCCCGCTCGGCACGGGTCTCCGCGCGCCGGCGATCGCCTTCGATGCTCCGGATCGCCCCCGCTAGGGACTCCGCGTCACCTGGCGTCGCGATGGTCGCCATATCCTTCTCGAGCGCGATCCTCGCCGCTTCGCCCGGCGTCGAGACGATCATCGGCGTGTTGACGGCCGCGTAGTCATAGAGCTTGATCGGAATCGTCTTGCCCAGCGCGGGATTGTCGGCGAGGCTGACGAGGAGCGCACTCGAGGCCCGAAGGTAGGGAAGGATCTGTTCGGGGGTCATCGGGTCGAGGAAGGTAACCCGGCCCGGACCAAGATCCGCTGCCACGCGTTCCAGGCCCGGCCGCCCGGCACCGTCCCCGATGACGAGGAGGTTATGTCCGGGGCCGGCTGACCGGATCGCGTCGATTGCGACCTCGACGCCTTGGGAGAGTCCGACGTTTCCGGCATAGGTGAGGAGAAATCCGGGTGGCAGCCCGAGCCCCTCGGGAGTCGAAGCGATCGATGCTCCGCCAAGCCAGAGCTCGGACGTCCCGTTCGGGAGGAGATGGACTCCGGGGCGGTCGCGGATCTCGAGGACATGCCTCCGGAACGGCTCCGTGACGGTGGTGACCGCCGCGGCGTCACGATAAAGCCAGCGCTCTCCCCTTGCCGCCGCGGCCAGCACCCGGCGGCTCTGCACCCGACCGACCGCCCCGGCGACTTCGGGCCAGAGGTCGCGAACATCGAGGACCCACGGGACCGAGAAGCGCCTGGCGAGCAATGCGCCGACCGCCCCGACAGTCAGCGGCGGCGAGGAAGCGACGATCACGTCGGGCCGCTTGCGCCGGACGCCCTGGATGCTCGCCATCGCGGCATATGTGCCATAGGAGCCGAGGCGGGTGAGGGTGCTCTTCGACGGACGGGCATAAGTCCAGACGTAGTTGACCTCCACGCCGTCCAGACGGCGCCGCTCGACCGTATGTCCTCCGAACCCTTCGTACACGATTCCGGCAGGATGGCTGGGTACCTCGCATACGACATCGACATCGTGCCCCAGCGCGGCCAAGCCGCCGGCGAACGGCTCGAGCCGGAGCGCAGCCGCGGTCAGCTCAGGACTGAAGTACTGGGTCGCAAGGAGCACGCGCATGGGGACTCACCGCCGGCAAGACGAGTGTGCATCCCGGTGCGGCCTCATCACTGGATGAGATCTGGGCCGAATCGGCTGGCATTCTCGGTGAGAAAGGTGACTGCGCGGTCGTATTCCGCTGGGGTACCGATATCGAACCAGGCACCCTCGAAGGGATATGCGCCGACCGGCCGACCGGCCGCGATCAGCCTCAAGACCACGTCGGGGAAGTCGAACCGCCCGTCGGGTATCGCCTCAACGGCGACCGGTGAGTAGACATAGACGCCCATGCTGACTTCGTAGTGGAGGGTGGGCTTCTCGACGTAGCCGGTGACGATCTCGCCCGATCCCTCGATGACCCCCAGCGAGAGCCCGACGTCT
This sequence comes from Solirubrobacterales bacterium, assembly GCA_038258095.1. Taxonomy (GTDB): domain Bacteria; phylum Actinomycetota; class Thermoleophilia; order Solirubrobacterales; family 70-9; genus JBBSQE01. Next base: position 38,443 of record JBBSQE010000001.1, read on the forward strand.
TTGCGGTGCGTGGCGATCGTCAGGGCGACCCCACGCTCCTCGTGCCGGGCAATCAGGGCTGCGTAGTCAAGGTCCGTGAGGATGTCCCCGTTCATGACGAGGACGGATTCCTCGACCTTCGGGATCTGGCGAAGGGCGCCAGCCGTGCCGAGCGGCTCGGACTCCCAGTGGTAGCGGAGCTCGACCCCATCGGGGACGACATCGCTTTCGTCGAAGTACGCACGAATAAGCCCACCGAGATGCCCGACGGAGACGTCGATCTCCGTAAAGCCGGCGGTGGCCAGTTGCTGGAGGATCAACGCGAGGATCGGCCGGTCTCCGAGCGGGAGCAGGGGCTTCGGTAGCACCGTCGTGTACGGACGCAGTCGCGTCCCCTTTCCTCCGGCGAGGATCACCGCGCGCATCAGTCAGCCCCGCCGTCCGCTGCTTTACCTCCGTTGTCCTCGCCGGGGATCGTATGGCTCGAGTAGAAGCGCTCGCGCTCCTCGACATCGGGGAAAGCCCCATCGCGGATGGCCGTCACCAGGTTGCCGACCGAGGCGGGCACCCGGAACTCCGGCTCGAACCCGAGACGATCGCGGATCTTGTCGAAGTTGACCCGATAGTTACGAGGGTCCACACCACCCTCGTGGAAGCTCAGCTTCCCGGCTCCACCCAGATGTTCCTGGACAGCCTCGACCACCATTCGCTTCGTGTAGTTCTCGTCCGAGTGGCCGACGTTGAACACCTCACCCCTGACGCTGTCCGCGGGTGCGTCGAGCGCCGTGATGATTGCGCCGGAGATGTCGTGTACGTGGCAATACGGCCGCCACGTGTCAGCGTCGTAGACCAGCAACTCCCGGCCGGTCGTCAAGGTACGCGTGAACTCGGAGATCGTCAGATCGAATCGCATCCGTGGAGATAGGCCGTAGGCCGTCGAGATCCGGAGAATCGTCGGGCAGAAGTCGATCCCCGGCCCCTCCGAGAGGATGAACTTCTCGAACTCGACCTTTGTCTCGGCGTACAGCGACGCCGGTGCCAGGTCGGACTCCTCCGTAGCAGGATCATCGCTGCCTCTGAGGCCGTAGTTCGAACACGTGGACGTGAAGACGAAGCGATTGATTCCGCGTCCATCGAGAGCGCTGAAGACTTCCTGGGCCCCTTCGACATTGACCGACCGGGTCAGCTCCGGGTAACGCTTGGAGACGGGATCGCCGACCAGTGCTGCGAGGTGCACGACGTCGGTGACACCCTCGAGCGAACGCTCGAGATCTGCCTCATCGCGGAGATCTCCGTGGACGAACGAGAAGCCGGGCTCCTCCCAGACACCGGCGATCGCTTGTCCGTGCTCATATAGAAGAGCGTCCAGAACCCGGACGTCATGCCCGTTGCCCAGCAGCCGGCGCACCAGGACGTTGCCGATGTACCCGGCGCCCCCGATCACCAGGATCCGTCTCTTTTCCGTCATCGACCGCCCCTCGGTGTGGTTGTTTGCATTCTGCCGTTCGCCGGGCGGCCTCGATTCCCTCTCAGGCCCACCTTCGTCGGACCGCCCACCCTGGGCGATCGAGGCTCGTATCGACAGGCTGCCAACGCTGGATTAGCAGGGTGCTCTCAGCGGCTCAGGGCTGAGCGAATCTCCGTCACACAACGTTCGATCTCAGCCGCAGTGATGTTGAGGGGAGGCAGCAGGCGGAGCGTGTGGGCATCCGGGGCATTGACCACCAGCCCCGCCTCGAGGAGATCGGCGCAGGTGGAAGCTGCATCGCGGCCTTCCTCGATGGAGACACCGAGCATCAGTCCGCGACCCCTGACCTCGCGGACCCCGGAAAGCTCTTCGAGTGAAGCCCGCAGCTGTGCGCTCCGCTCGCGGACCTGGCCAAGGAGGGCCTGGTCATCCACGACCCCGAGAACCGCCAGGGCCGTCGTGGCGACCAACGGTCCTCCGGCGAAGGTCGACCCGTGGTCGCCCGGCCCGAGGACCTCCCCGGCCTCCGGCGTCGTGATGCAGGCGCCGATCGGCAGCCCGCCGCCGAGCGCCTTGGCGCTCGTCATCACATCCGGGACGACCGGCGTCTGTTCATAGGCCCAGAGAGAGCCGGTCCGCCCCATCCCGGTCTGGATCTCGTCGAGGATCAGGAGGGCGCCGGTACGGTCGCAGGCCTCGCGGGCGGCAAGGAGCACCTCGTCGGGCACCGGATAGACGCCCGCCTCGCCCTGGATCGGCTCGATCAGGACGGCCGCGGTCCGGTCCCCGACTGCGTCGGTGATCGCCTCCGCGGTGATCGGAACCGAGCGGAAGCCCGGCAGCATCGGCGCGAAGTCCGGGTTGGCGGCGAGGGCCGGCGTCGCCGACAGTGCGCCGTATGTGCGACCGTGGAAGTCACGATCGAAGCTGATGATCTCCGGTGCGTCGATGCCGCGGGCGCGTGCGTGCTTGCGGGCGATCTTGATCGCGCACTCGTTCGCCTCCGTTCCGGAATTCGTGAAGAAGACCCGGCCGCCGAGGCTCGACTCGGAGAGGCGCTCGGCGAGCCGCACCATCGGTTCCGAGTAGAAGAGGTTCGAGACGTGCATCAGCTCGCGGGCCTGCTCGCGCACCGCCTCGACGACCGCCGGGTGGCAGTGGCCGATCGAGCAAACCGAGATGCCGCCGAGGAAGTCGAGGTACTCCTTGCCCTCGGCGTCCCACAGCCGGGAGCCCTCGCCGCGGACGAACTGCACCGGCGCCCGTTTGTAGGTCTGCATCACGTAACGCTCCTCGCGAGCGCTCAGGTCATTCAGCTCCATGGCGGTCCGGGGCGATCATTGTCCCGATCCCCTCGTTCGTGAACAGCTCCAGCAGGAGTGAGTGCGGACGCCTGCCGTCGATGATGTGCGCAAATCGGGTCCCCCCGTTGACGGCATCGAGACAGGCCTGGAGCTTCGGCCGCATGCCGCCCGATATCGAGGGCAGCGCCTCCTCGACCTCCCCGACCCCGGCCTTCGAGATGACCGAATCCTCGTCCCCGGGGTGAGCGAGCCAGCCGACCACGTCGGTCAGGAAAACGGCCTTGTAGGCGCCCATCGCGGCGGCGACCTTGCCCGCCACCTCGTCGGCATTGACGTTGTAGGCGTTGCCCTCCCGATCCGAGGCCGCGGCGGCGATCACCGGGATGTAGTCGGCAGCGATGTGGTTGAGCACGTCGACGTCCACCCGCCGGATCCGGCCGACCCAGCCGACCTCATCCCTGTTCGCGACGGGCATGACGTCGAGCAGCCGGCCGTCCTCACCGGAGAGTCCGACGGCCGGCTGGCCGTGGCGGTTCAGCCGGAGGACGATGTCGGAGTTGACCTTTCCGAGCAGCACCATCTTCGCGACCTCGACCGTCTCGGCGTCGGATACGCGGAGCCCCTCGTGGAAGCGCACTTCCATGTCGAGGCGCTCCATGTAGTCGGTGATCGCCGGCCCCCCGCCGTGGACGATGATCGGGTTCAGCCCGACGTACTTGAGCAGAACCACGTCGGTCGCGAAGTCCTCGCGCAACGCCTCGTCTGCCATCGCAGCCCCGCCGTACTTGATGACGACAGTGCGGCCGTGGAACTCCTTGATGTAGGGCAGGGCCTCGAGGAGAGTCTCGATCGACTCCGCTTCGTGCGGCTGCCTCTCGTCGGGTCCGGGGCTCATCGTCAGGTCGTGTATTCCGCGTTCAGGGTCACATAGTCGTGGGTCAGGTCGGAGAACCAGATCCCGGCCTCGGCCTCGCCGCGGCGCAGCGTCAGCGTCAGCTCCACCTCACGCTCCGGGCCGCCCAGCTCCGAGGCCTCTATCTCATCGGGGCCAAGCTCCCCCACATCCTCGCCCGCGAGCGCCATCCCCGCCGCCTGGGCGATGCGCCCCCAGTTCGGGTCACGGCCGAGAAGGGCGGTCTTCACGAGGGGGGAGTTGGCGATCGCGCGTGCCACGCGGTCAGCCTCGACCTCGGTCGCGGCTCCGACGACCCGCGCGAGGCCAACACGGGATGCGCCCTCGCCGTCGGCGACGATCTCAATCGCCAGCTGGCGCAGAATCGCGTCGAGGAGGCCGGCCGGAAGCGGAGCTCCCGACATCCCGCTCCCCTGGATCACGACGGCGTCGTTGGTGCTCATCTGCCCGTCCACCGTGATGCGCTCGAATGAGCCGCCAACCGCGCTGCGCAGATCGGCGTCCGCGTCGTCGAGGACGGCGTCGGTCTGGATGAAGCAGAGCATCGTCGCGAACCCGGGTTCGATCATCCCCGCACCCTTCGCCTGCGCCGACACCGTGACGCCGTCAAGCTCGGCGGTGACGTACTTCGGCCACTGATCCGTGGTGGAGATCGCCTCGGTGAACGCAGTCGCCCCCTCGGCGGAAAGGGCTCCCGCGACCTCGGCGATGCCGCCGGAGACGCTCTCGATATCGAGTGGCACACCGATGACTCCGGTCTCCGCGACGGCCACGGTTCCCGCTTCGAAACCGAGGGCCTCCGCCGCCTCGCTTCGCATCCGCAGGGCATCCGCCATTCCCTGCTGGCCGGTCGAGGCGTTGGCGTTGCCGGAGTTGACGATGATGGCGCGGATTCGATCGGCGACGGTGTGGTCGCGGCAGACCCGGATCGGCGCGGCCGCCGCCGCATTTCGGGTCAGGAGCATCGCGGACGCCACATCCTCGGCATCGCAGGTGACGAGGCCGAGGTCGGTCCCGCCGCCGGCCTTCAGTCCGCACGGAGTCCCGGCGGCCCGGAATCCCGGGGCCAGGGCCGACGGCGAGAGTTCGTCGGTCCCTGGGGGCGAGTCCACCCAGCGCGAGGAGAAGAAGGACTCGCTCACAGGAGCCCCTCCGTCTCGTCGAGGCCGAGCATCAGGTTGAGGTTCTGGACGGCCTGGCCGGCAGCTCCCTTCCAGAGGTTGTCGATCGCGGCGAAGACGAGCAGACGGTCCTCGCGGACGTGGGCGAAGACCCTGCACATGTTCGTGTCGCGGACGTCGCGCACGCCAGGCGGGGCGTCGACCAGCTCGACGAAGGGCTCGTCCGCGTATCGATCTTCGTAGAGCGCGTCGACGTCCGCCTGCGAGACCTCGCGAATCGGCCGCACGTAACAGCTCACGAGCTCGCCCTGGTCGAGCGGGACCAGGTGGGGGACGAAGGTGACGGGGTGGCCGACCTCCTGCGCGATCTCCGGCTGGTGGCGGTGGCCCTCGACCTTGTAGGCCGAGGTGTTTTCGTCGAGAGCGACGAAGCCCTGAGCGTCCCCCGCACGCCCAGCACCCGAGACGCCGGACTTGGCGTCGATGACGACGTCGTCGATCAGGCGGGCATCGGCCAGTGGCTTGAGTGCGAGGATCGCAGCCGTGGGGTAACAGCCGGGATTGGCCACCAGTTCGGCCCCACGGATCCGGTCGCGGTGAACCTCCGGCAGGCCGTAGACGGCTCCCTCGAGCAGCTCCGGCGCGCCGTGCTCTCCGTACCAGCGCTCATGGGTCGGGATGTCGACGAGCCGGAAGTCGGCGGAGAGGTCGACGACCAGGGCGCCGAGACCTCTCAACTCAGCCACGACCGGCGCCGCCGCGCCGTGCGGATAGGCGACGAGGGCAGCATCGACATCGTCGGCCTCGGCGAGGTCGAGCTCGGTCAGCTCGATCGGCACCCGGTAGCGCGGATGCAGGCGGTCGAGGCGGGTCCCGGCGTCCGAGCGCGACGTCGCCGCGACCAGCTCCAAGCGGGGGTGGCGCCAGACGAGCTGCGCGGCGAGCGCGCCGGCGAAGCCGGATGCCCCAGCGACCAGGACCTTCGCGGTCGGCTCTCCTTTCAGGGTCTGCTCATTCACGGAGGGCCCCGCCGATCGATCCGAGCTCGGCGCTGATCTTCTCGCGCAGGCCCGAGACCTCCTCGTCGGTCAACGTGCGGTCCGGCGCCCGGAACTCGAGGCGGAGCGCGACCGACTTGCGGCCCTCACCGAGTTGCTCGCCGCGATAGAGATCGAAGACGGCGGCGTCGCGGAGCAGGTCTCCCCCACCCGCGCGGACCGCGACACGGACCTGCTCGGCGGTGACATCGTCGTCGACGACGATGGCGAGATCCTGCTGCAGCGCCGGGAAGGTGGTGACGTCCTCGTAGTCCTCGTCCGTCACCGTCGAAGCCGCGACGAGCTGGCCGAGTCGGATCTCGAAGCCGGCCGCGCCGTCGAGGTTGTATTCGCGGCAGACCAGCGGGTGGATCTCTCCGATCCAACCGGCATCCTGGCCCGCGACCAGAACCCGCGCCGACCGTCCGGGGTGGAGGAACGGCTCGGAGCCGGCCTCCGTCGCGACCTCTACGCCGAGCCCGTCTCCCAGCGCCTCGACCACCCCCTTGAGGGCGAAGAAGTCGGCTGGCTGTGAATCGCCGCGCCAAGAGGCCGGGGCGATCGGCCCGAGCGCGAGCGCCCCGAGGTGGTGCGGCTCGAGGTTAGGTGGCGGAATGTGGCCTGGGAACGACCCGCCGAGGGCCCCCGCCCCCGGCTCGCCTTCACGCAGATACACCCGTCCGGACTCGAACAGGGCGACCCGCCCCGCCCCGCGGGCGACGTTTCGCCGGCCGGCGTCGAGCAGGGATCCGAGCAGCGTCGTGCGGAGGATCTCGCCCTCCTCGGAGAGCGGATTAGAGACGCGAATCGCCGCTGCGGCCTGATCCGCGATCCGCAGCCGGTCGAAGAGCCCGGCATCGGTGAAGCTCCATCCGACGATCTCGTCGAAGCCGAGGTCGCGGACGAGGTCCTCTGCCCGTCTGCGCAGGCGCTGATCACGGGACAACCCGCCGACCTGGCCGGCCGTGTTCGGAAGCGTCGCCGGGAGATGTTTCTCGAGCCCGTGGACGCGGGCGACCTCCTCGATCAGGTCGGCTTCCCGGGTCACGTCGTAGTGGCGGTCGGGCGGCGTCGTCGCGGTGAGGGTCCCATCGCCGGCCTTGACCTCGAAGCCGAGACGCTCCAGGTATTCCACCTGGGCTCCCTGGTCGATCGAGATCCCGAGCAGCCCCTCCAGGCGCTCCTCGCGCAGCTCGATCTCCAGCGGCTCCGGAGGCTCGACAGCCTCGTCGATCGTCCCGGGAACGAGGCTGGCTCCGCACAGCTCGACCAGGAGCCGCGATGCAATCCTCTGGGCGCGCATCGTCAGGTCCGGGTGGAGCTGCTTCTCGAAGCGGCCGGAGGCCTCGGATCGCAGGCTCAGGTTGCGCGAAGTCCGCAGGATGTTCGGTCCGTTCCACGTCGCGACCTCGAGCAGGACGCTGGTCGTGGCGTCGGAGACCTCCGATACCTGCCCGCCCATGACGCCGGCGATGCCCGATGGGCCATTGCGGTCGCAGACGAGAACCGTGTCGGTGTCGAAGGTCCGCTCGATGTCGTCTAGGGTCGTCATCTTCTCGCTCTCCGTGGCCGTTCGGACGATCAGCTCGCCGTCGGGAACCCTGTCGAGGTCGAATGCGTGAAGCGGCTGGGCGGTCAGCAGCATCACGTAGTTGGTGATGTCGACGACGTTGTTGATCGGCCTCTGCCCGGCCGTCATCAGGCGCGCCTTCAGCCACGGCGGCGAGGGCCCGATCGTCACCTCGGTGAAGACACGGGCCGTGAAACGCGGGCACAGATCCGGTACCTGCACGTCCACCGAGGCGTAGTCGCTGGCGTCGCCATCGCCGTCGGCCCGCGCGTCCTCGGCCCACGGATCGGGCCCGAGCGGCGCTCCGGTGATCGCGTGAACCTCGCGGGCGACCCCGTGGACGCCGAGGCAATCGACCCGGTTCGAGGTGATCTCGAGCTCGAGCACCGGCTCGGCGAGAGGAAGAACCGCCGAGAGCGGCTGCCCGGCTGTCAGCACCGAATCATCGCCCTCGGCGAGCACGAGAATCCCGTCGGAGTCCTCGCCTATCCCGAGCTCGGTCTCCGAGAGGATCATCCCGTTCGACCCGACGCCACGCAGCTTCGTCTTCTTGATCTTCATCCCACCGGGCATCCGGGCGCCCGGCTTAACGACGGGGACGATCTGCCCGGCGGCAACATTCGGGGCGCCGCAGACGATCGTCCTCGCGCCCTCGGCGTCGCCCGTGTCGACCGTGCAGACGCGCAGACGGTCGGCGTCCGGGTGCGGCTCGACGGAGCGCACCTTCCCGACCACGAACCCCGTGGCGCTCAGGGGACCGGTCGTCGTCACGCGCTCGACCTCGGTGCCGGTCATCGCCAGGCGCACGGCCAACTTCTCGGCCGGGATGCCAGGATCGCAGTACTCGCTCAGCCATGAGTAGGGGACCCTCACCGGAACTGCTCCAGCATCCTCACATCGTTGTCGAAGAACCGGCGCAGGTCGGGGACCCCGTGGCGAAGCATCGCGATCCGCTCGACGCCCATGCCGAAGGCGAAGCCCTGGACGCGCTCCGGGTCGTAGCCGTTGTCGGCAACGAAGCCGAGGACGTTCGGGTCGACCATCCCCGCGCCCCCCACCTCGATCCAGCCGCTGCCCTTGCAGAGGTTGCAGCTGTCCCCACCCTCCAGCTCACCCGTGCCGGCGCACTGGAAGCAGGACACGTCAAACTCGACGCTCGGCTCGGTGAACGGGAAGAAGTGCGGCCGCATCCGTACGCCGCCCTCTGCCCCGAAGATCGCCCGCAACATCTCCAGCAGCGTGCCCTGGAGGTCGGCGAGCGTGATCCCCTCACCGACCGCGAGGCCCTCGACTTGGTTGAACATCGGGCTGTGGGTGGCGTCGGAGTCGCGCCGGTAGACCTTGCCGGGGACGATGATGAAGATCGGCGGCGACTGGGCCTCCATCGAGCGGACCTGCATCGGGGAGGTCTGGGTCCTCAAGACGATGTCCTCATTTCCGAGGTCGACCGCCGACGCGATGCTTGTGGGATCGACATAGAAGGTGTCCTGGACCATCCGTGCGGGATGGCCCGGGGGATGGTTCAGCGCCGTGAAGTTGTAGTAATCGTGCTCGACCTCGGGGCCCTCGACGACCCGGTAGCCGAGCCCGACCATGAGGTCCTCGATCTGGCGGATCGTGCGCGTGATCAGGTGGAGGTGGCCGACCTCCCGAACGGGAGATCCCGGCAGCGTCACGTCAACGGTGTCCTCGACGAGCTTCGCCTCGAGCTCGGAAGCGTCGAGTTCGGCCGCCCGGGCATCGAGGAGGGCCTCGAGAACCTGTCGCGCACGGTTGGCACCCCCTCCCACCGGGCCCCGCTCTGCGGGGGGCAGGTCGCCGATTCCTCGCAGGATCCCGGTCAGCTCCGACTTGCGCCCGAGGAACCGGACCCGGATCTCTTCCAGCTCGGACGTCGTCGAAGCCGCGCCGAGCGCCGCCTCGGCCTCGGCCTCCAACTCCTCTATGCGGTCGACGGCACTCACGCTCTGTCACTCCCTGAACTCGCGGCCATTCGGGCGAGCGACGATATCCGCTCGCAGGCGATCGCCGCCGCCGCGGCTACGTTGAGCGACTCAGCGGCACCGCCGCGGAGGGGAATCGTGACCTTGTGCGCACATGCCGACAACACCTCCTGGGGCAGGCCGCCGCGCTCGGCGCCGAGGCAGAGGGTCATCTCCGCCCCAGCCTCGGCGAGGCTCTCAAGGCCGTCTCCCCCGTGCGCGCTCAGCGCGATCCGCGGCTCGGGTGTCGCGGCGACCTCAGCACGCGAGAGGCGCTTCGAGAACACCGATCCCATGCTCGCCCTCACGGCCTTCGGCGAATGCGCGTCGGCGCACTCCGGCCCGAGAACCACCGTGCCATCGACCAACGCGTCGGCGGTCCGGATGATCGTTCCGACGTTGCCCGGGTCGCCGATGCCGTGCAGATACAGGCAGACCGGGCCGGCCGGATCGCTCAGGCGTTGAGGCCAGACACCGATCGCCCGGGTGCCCGAGCCCAGAGCTGAAACGGCGTCGAGCAGCTCCGGGTCGACCTCCTCGCCGTCGAGCCCCGCCCCGGCCGCGGTGAGGATGAAGCGGGGCTCGACCCCCGCGCGCAGCCCCGCGTCAATCAGGTCCTCGCCCTCGGTCACGAACAGGCCCTCGCGGTCGCGGTGCTTTCGCTCGCGCAGCTTGCGGACCAGCTTCAGCTTCTCGTTATCGGGGCTCGTGATCATCATCTTTTTCTGGTCGAGAAACAAAAAGGGCGGACCTTCTAAAGGCCCGCCCGGAAGATCCGCTCTCGTGAATGTGGCTAGGCGGCCACGCTCTCCCGGGAAAGCTCCACAAATCGGCGGAACGCATCGCGGTCATTGACGGCGATGTCGGCGAGCATCTTGCGGTTGACCTCGACCCCGGCCAGCTTGAGGCCATGGATCAGGTCCGAGTAACTCGAGCCCTCGAGGCGTGCGGCGGCGTTGATACGCGTGATCCAGAGGCGCCTGAAATCGCGCTTGCGGTTGCGGCGGTCCCGGTATGCGTACATCCCGGAGCGCTGCACCTGCTCCTTCGCGAAGCGGTAGGAGGAGTGCTTGCGGCCCCAGTACCCCTTGGCCTCCTTGAGGACCTTGCGGCGCTTCTTGCGTGCGTGGACGGAGCGCTTGACGCGGGCCATCTACTTGCCCCCGAGCAGCTTGCGGACGCGGGGGGCGTCCTTGTCGGAGATCTCCACCGGCTTGCGGAAGCTCCGCCTGCGCTTCGGCGACTTCTTCTCGAGAATGTGGCTCGAGTACGCCTTCCGGCCGCGGAGCTTGCCGGTGGCCGTTTTGCGGAAGCGCTTCTTGGCGCCCGAATGTGTCTTCATCTTCGGCATACGGATCGACTATTGAAGCAGGTCGGGCAACGCTTCACCCGGCGATCCGCCTGACCCGTTGCAGGAGGCCGGCGGAAACCCGAGATGCCGCCACGGCACCGTGTCCGAGGCGCCCTGACGGGCCGTTCCCGAGCGCCAAAGAGACCAGGCCGCGATCCGCCGGTCGCGAAGCGCCACTTGTAGGCCTCGTCACCGCTGAGGAATTCAAACGTGCGCATTCCGTCCTCGCAGGCGGCGCGCATGGCACGAACCAACATCACCGACCCGAGCGAGAGGTTGTCGAAGAGTCGGTCGCGGCCCCCACCGAAGAACCACTCCGAACCGGCATAGCGCCACCCATACCAAGCCCCGACGGCCTCCCCCTGCTTCTCGGCGAGCCATAGACGCAGCCAGCCTCGCTCCAGCGCCGCGAACGCGAAATCGAGATGAAAGCGGGCCCGCTCACCCTCGAACACGCCCGTCGTCTCGTTGCCCCATCGGAGCGCATGCAGGCGGAAGAGCGCATGCATGTCATCCTCGATGCGCTCCGGGTCATCCGCCAAGCGAAATTCCACGCCGTGGTCTGAGATCAGCTTAGCCTCGGCGCGCCGGAGGTTGCCCCGCATCTTCCGCTTCTTCTCGGCCATGATCTCGTCCCAGCTCCGTCCGCCGAAGTCGAGCACCGGGCACTGGCCGGAGTTCAGCGTCGTACCGCCGATGGGCGCGGCCCAGTGCTCGTCGGCGGGCATGCGCTCGGCGTAGAGCATCCGGCAGCTCCCGCGGCCGCGCAGGACCTGCCGCAGCCCGGCGGCGGCGAGCGGCCGGTCTTCGAGTGCGCACAGCGGTGTGTGCATATCCGCGTAGCCGATGAACCGCGCGACGCGGACGGGCCGCCTCGCGGCCACGTAGAGGGGCAGGATCGCTACAACTTCGCCACCCGCGTCACGGCACGTGTGGAGGTACAGCTCCCGATCCCGGCCGAAGCGCTCCCACCAGAGCGAGTTCCACTCCCAGGTTGCGAACGGGTGGCCGGTCGCCAACGCCAGACGGTCCCAGTCCTGGCGGATGGACTCCATCGATTGAGGCCGTCCGACGGTCGTGGAGGGCTCAGCGGTCCCCCGCCTGGGCATCAGCCCGTTCCCTGCACCGCGCGATTTAGGGACTCGGCTACGCGCCTGACCGTCCCGCTGTCGAGCGAAGCATGGATCGGGAGCACCAAGTGGCGCTTCGCGACGTCGGTGGCGACCGGAAGGTCCTCCTCATCCGCGATCGACGCGTACTCGCTGAGACTGTGGAGCCCCGGGTAGAAGCTCGTCTGGATCCCGTCCGCTTTGAGCGCCTCACGGACTCGGTCGCGGTGCCCCGGGTCGACGAAGACCGGGAAGGCGAAATGGCTCGATCGGCTGACCTCGTCATCGGAATACGGCACGTCGATTCCATCGAGGCCGACAAGTGCCTCTCGGTACTCACCGGCGACCGCTCGGCGACGTTCGATGTCCGCGTTCAGTCGCTTGATCCGGCTCAGACCTAGAGCAGCCCTGGGCTCGTCGATCCGGTAGTTGAAGCCGACGTCGGTGACGTCGTAGCCGAGCCCGTGGCCCTTGTGGCGCTCCCAGGTGACAGAGGACATCGCGTGGCTCCGCAGCGAGCGGGCGCTGGCAGCGATCTCCGGATCATCGGTCGAGACTGCGCCCCCCTCCCCCACCGCAAGCTGCTTCTTGCTGAATAACGAAAAGCACCCGATGTGCCCGACGGAGCCGACCGGCGAGCCCTCCGGCGTACGAGCACAGATCGCCTCCGCGCAGTCCTCGATCAGCGTCAGCCCACGTTGGTCACACAAGGCCCGGATCTTCTCGACCTCGGCCGAGTAGCCCCACATGTGGACTGCGATGACCGCTTTGGTCGCAGGCGTGATGGCGCGCTCGACGGTCTCGGCGCTGAGGTTGGGTGACATGACGCTCGCCGAGTCGCAGAAGGTGACCTCGGCACCGGTGTAGCGGACCGCATGGGCAGTCGCGACGAAGGTGTGGGCGGGAACGACGACTTCGTCCCCCGGGCCCAAGCCAACCGCCCGGCAGGCGAGATGAAGTGCCGCGGTGCCGCTCGAGACCGCGATCGCGTGCTCGGTCCCGGTCACGGCGGTGAGCTCAGACTCGAAGGTCTGCGTTCTTGGCCCCATCGTCAGCCATCCGGACCTGAGGCAATCGAGAACCGCCTCGACATCGTCGTCGGTCACTTCGATCTCCACCAACTGCACGTCCCAGGTCATGCGACGACCTCGGCAACCGTCTCGACGACTCGATGGACCTGCTCGTCGGTCAGGTGGGGAAAGAGCGGGAGGTTGAACTGCTTCTGCGAAACGAGCTCCGTCTGGGGCAGCGACACATCCGGGAAACGCTCCCGGTACGCGCTGAACTCGTGGACACCGGTGTACATGGTCGTGGTCTGCACGCCCCGCTCCTTGAGGGCGGTGCGCACTCCGTTTCGGTCGCGGTCGCCGGACGCGATGACGCTCATCGAGTAGGCCGATGAGGTCTCGACCTGCTCGTCGGAGAACGGCACCGAGACCCCCTCGACCCCACCGAGGAGACCCCGGTACAGCCGGGTCAGCTCACGCCTGCGTTCGATCTCTCCGGGCAGGCGGGCGAACTTCGATATCAGGAGGGCCGCACGGGGCTCATCCATCCGGTAGTTGAAGCCGAGAGCCGTCACGTCATAACCGCTGGCGTGGCCGCTGTGCCGGTCCATGGTGCCCGCCGACATCCCCTGGGAGCGGAGCAGGCGAGCCCGCTTGGCAACCTCGGGGTCGTCGGTGTTGAGGGCTCCGCCCTCACCGATGCCGAGAACCTTGTTCGGGAAGAAACTGAAGGCCCCGGTGGCGCCGAAGGTCCCGAGCCGCCGGCCGCTTGCCGTGGCGAACGGTGCGTGGGCCGCGTCTTCCATCAGGCCAAGGCCGTGCTCGGCACAGATTTCGGCGAGGCGCTCAGGCGAGGCGGCATAGCCCCCGTAATGCACCGGCACGATCGCCTTGGTCCGGGCAGTGATCAGGCTCTCGGCATGACTGGGGTCCATGCACAGGTCCTCGACACCGCAGATGTCGGCGAAGATCGGCGTGGCGCCCGTCTGCATGACCGTGGCCACAGTTGCGACGAACGTGAATGAGGGCACGATGACCTCATCGCCCGGCCCTACCCCCATGCAGAGAAGGCCGAGATGAAGCGCCGTCGTGCAACTGGAGGTGGCGATGACGTGTCCACAGCCGAGGCTTTCCGCGAAGATTTCCTCGAACTCCTCGACTCGCGGGCCCATGGTCCACCAGCCCGAGCGGAGTGTCGCCTCGACCGCATCCAGGTCCTCCTGCTCGATCCTGAGGTCGAAGACCGGGATCGACGGTGCCGCTTCGTCGATCTGGCTGTCGGCATTTGTGGATGTGTCGGAGGGTGAGGTCACGTCTTTCCAAGATACGCTCGAGCGGATGCGGATCCTCTACGTAATCGGCGCGCGCCCGAACTTCGTGAAGACCGCACCGGTCATCTCATCGCTGCGTGCCCGTCTGCCTGACGCGGGGCACGTGCTCGTTCACACCGGCCAGCACTACGACCGGCTGATGTCGGAGGTGTTCTTCGAAGAGCTCGGTGTGCCTGAGCCCGATCACATGCTCCAGGTGGGGTCGGGCAGCCACGCCGAGCAGACCGCGCGGGTGATCGAACGCCTCGAGCCGGTCCTGCTCACCGAGAAGCCCGACCTAGTCATCGTGCCCGGCGACGTCAACTCGACGCTCGCGGCGGCGCTGACGGCGGTGAAACTCGGCATCCCCGTCGCCCATATCGAGGCCGGCCTGCGGCGCTTTGACCGCACGATGCCCGAGGAGGTGAACCGCGTCCTCGTCGACCAGATGTCCGACCACCTCTTCCTCCACTCGCCCGAGGCGGTCGACAACCTGGACCGCGAGGGCATCGCCGGCGACGGGATGCACATGGTCGGCAACACGATGATCGACACCCTCGTCGCCCTCGAGAGCCGTATCAGCGACGCCGGGACGGCGGAGCGATTGGGCATGAAGCCGGGTGGGTTCGTCCTCGTGACACTGCACCGCCCCGCTCTCGTGGACGGGCCGCTGTTGGGCGAGACGGCAGCGCAGCTCGCCGGGCTCGCGGCCGAGATGCCTGTCGTCTTCCCGGTCCATCCCCGTACCCGGAAGATGCTCGAGGGCACGGCTTCAGACGCGCCGCGTCTCCACCTCGTCGACCCCGTCGGCTACATCGACTTCCTCTCCCTCCAATCCGACGCCGCCGCCGTTCTCACCGACTCCGGCGGCATCCAGGAGGAGACGACCTACCTCGGCATCCCCTGCTTCACCCTGCGCGACAACACCGAGCGCCCGATCACCCTCACCTCTGGCACGAACACTCTGCTCGGCCTCAACCCCGCGGCGATCGCCGGCATCCCCGCGGCGCTCGAAGCTCGTTCGGGCGACGCGCCGCCGGTCCCACCGCTCTGGGACGGCAAGGCGTCGGAGCGGATCGCGGACGTGGTCGAAGGTCTGTAGCTACTTGGCCGCGGCTGCGGGGGTGTCGCCGTCGGCCGGCTCGGCGGGCTTGTCGTCCTTAGCCGGCTTGTCGTCCGTCGCGGGCTTGTCGTCCTTCGCCGCCTTCGCGTCATCGCCCTCGGCGGCCTGCTCGTCCTCCGCGCGCGCCGCGGTCGACGGCGCCACCAGCATGCTCATGTTGCGACCCTCCTGCAGGGGGTCCGACTCGATGACGGCCAGTCCATCCAGATCGTCGAAGAGGCGCTTCAGAAGGGCTCGTCCCCGCTCGGGATGGGCTTGCTCGCGGCCCCGGAACATGATCGTGACCTTGACCTTGTCGCCGTGGCGAAGGAAACGGATGACGTGGCCCTTCTTGGTCCCGTAGTCGTGGTCGGCGATCTTCGGACGGAGCTTGATTTCCCGCACGTTGACCTGCTGCTGGTGCTTGCGGGCCTGCTTTTGCTTCTGCTCCTGCTCGTACTTGTACTTCGAGTAGTCGAGCAGGCGGGTGACCGGGGGCTTCGCGTCGGGAGCGACTTCGACGAGATCGAGGTCGACGGAACGGGCCTGCTCCAGCGCGTCGTCGATCGCGTGGATGCCGAGCTGCTCTCCGTCGGCTCCGATCAGGCGCACCTTGGACACGCGAATCCGCTCGTTGATCCGCGTGGAATCACGTTCGGGGGGACGCCGGTCGAACCTACGCGGGATCGGCACTAGCTGAGAGTGCTTCGGAGCTTCAAGAGGACGAGAGCTAGGTGCGAGGGCACGCGGGCGCTCAGTGGCGCGGTGTGGTTTGGGTGCCGTCAGTCAACTGAGGGGGAGTATAGACGCCGAGAGCCGTGAAGCAAGGCGAAGGGGTGTCAACTCCGTGACGGCTCTGCAAGAAGATGGCGTTCGGCCAGCTCGGCCGGAGTCATCGCGCCGAGCTCGCCCTCGTCATGGGAGCGCACGGCAACCTGCCCGGCCTCCTGCTCACGGTCCCCGACAACGAGCATGAAGGGGTAGCGGCCGAGCTCGGCGTCGCGGATCTTGCGCCCGACGGACTCGGAGCGGTCGTCG
>JBBSQE010000002.1:0-45143 GCA_038258095.1 Solirubrobacterales bacterium
CGCATTCTTGGCCATCCTCCACCTCGCGGACATCGTCCTTGAAGCGGCGCAGTGAGCCGAGGCGGCCGTTCCAGACGACCGTCCCGTCGCGGACGAGGCGGACGCTCGCGTCGCGGGTGACCTTGCCGTCGGTGACGCGGCAACCGGCGATGTTTCCGACCTTGGACGCCTTGAAGACCTCGAGCACCTCGGCCTCGCCGACCGTGTCCTCTACCTCCAGCGCGTCGAGCAGGCCCTCCATCGCGTTGCGCAGGTCCTCGGTGATCTTGTAGATGACCGAGTAGGTGCGGATGTCGACGCCCTCCGAGGAGGCGGCGTGCCGCGCATCGGAGAGCGGGCGGACGTTGAAGCCGATGATGATCGCGTCGGAGGCGGAGGCGAGCATGACGTCGGACTCGTTGATCCCCCCCGTCTGGGCGTGGATGACGTTGATCTCGACCCGCTCCTGCGGGACCTTGGCAAGCTCGTCCTGGAGTGCCTCGAGGGACCCGGCGACGTCGGCCTTGAGGACGAGGTTGAGCTCCTTCATCTCGCCCTCCTGGACCCGCGAGAAGACCTCCGCGAGGCCGACCTTGCGCGCCTGGCGGCGGGCGAGGGCCTCCGTCTTCAGACGGTTCGCCCGCTCCTGGGCCTGCTCACGCGCCTGACGATCATTGTCGACGGCCTGGACGAACTCGCCGGCATCGCTGACACCGTCGAAGCCGAGGACCTCGACCGGCGTTCCGGGGCCGGCTTCGGTGACGCGGTCGCCCATGAAATCCGTCATCGCCTTGACACGGCCCCAGCGGGGACCGGCCACGAGCGGGTCGCCGACCTTCAGCGTGCCCCGCTGGACGAGGACGCTGACGACCGGGCCGCGACCGGGGTCGAGCTGGGACTCGATCACCGTTCCGGACGCCGGAGCGTCAGCGTTGGCGGTCGGCTCCTCGAGGTCGGAGACGAGGATGATCATGTCGAGGAGGTTGTCGAGGCCGTCGTGGGTCTTTGCCGAGACATCGCAGAAGACGGTCTCTCCGCCCCAGTCCTCCGGGGTCAGACCGTCGCCAGCGAGCTCGTTGCGAACCCGGTCCGGCGCCGCGCCTTCGACATCGATCTTGTTGACCGCGATGAGGATCGGGACGTCGGCGGCGCGGGCGTGGTCGATCGCCTCCTTGGTCTGCGGCATCACGCCGTCGTCGGCGGCGACCACGATGACCGCCACGTCGGTGACGTTGGCTCCGCGCGCCCGCATCGCCGTGAAGGCGGCGTGACCGGGCGTGTCGAGAAAGGTGAGGGTCCGCTCGGAGTGGTGCACCTGGTAAGCGCCGATGTGCTGGGTGATGCCCCCGGCCTCCCCGGCCGCCACCTCGGTGGTGCGGATGGCGTCGAGCAGCGAGGTCTTTCCGTGGTCGACGTGGCCCATGATCGTGATCACGGGCGGGCGCTCGGAGAGATCCCCCTCGGAATCGTCGAACTCGGGGGCCTCGGTCTCCTCATCCGCGGTCGTGACGATCTCGACCGAGCGGTCGTACTTCTCCGCGATCGCGCGGATGCTGTCGTCGGTGAGTGTCTGGGTGAGGGTCGCCATCTCGCCCATCTCCATCAGGGCCTTGATGACCTCGGCGCTCCCGAGCTCCAGGAGCTCGGTGACCTCGCGGACCGTTGCGCCCGAAGGCACCTTCGTGGCCTGCGATTCACCGACCTCGAGCGGCTTGGCGGGAGCCTCGTCGAGCACGGGGCGTCGCCGGCGACCACCGCGGCGGCGCGGCGGGCGCTGAGGCGGGGGGCCGCCCATCTGGTCGCGGCGCGACGCCTGCGAGTCGATGACGACACGGCGCCGCTTCTTGCCGGCGGCGCCGGAAGCGCCTTCGCCGGAAGCTGCAGGCGGGCGCACCGGCCCCGAAGAGGTGGCGGACTTGGCAGATGCTGCGGCCGGCTTGGCGGGAACGGCGGCTGTGGGTTTGGCCTTCTTGGGTTCCGGCGGAGCGTCAGTCTTGGCTGGGGACTTCTTCGCAGGGGCCTTTTTTGCGGCTGGCTTCTTCGCGGGCTTCGCGGAATCACCGTTCCCTGCGGCGATCGCCTTCAGGGCCGCATCTTCCTCGACGCTGGACGCCGCCGCCTTGGCCTCGATGCCGGCAGCGTTGAGCACCACCAGCAGATCCTTGCTGGTCAGACCCTGGGCCTTCGCGATCTCATGGACGCGCTTCTTCGCCACGTTCGCTACTCAGCCTCCTCGGACGCCTCAGCGAGTGCGGGCTCGGGGTCTTCTGCGGCAGCTTCCTCCGCCACGTCAGCCTCCCCGGAAGCTTCGTCGGCCCCTGCCGCAACTTCTTCGGCTTCCTCCGCAGCTTCCTCCTCGACGACTTCCTCGACCGTCTCCTCGGCGATCGCCTCGTCGACGATCTCTTCGACCTCCGTTTCGGCCTCAGCCGCTTCCTCGGCACCCTCCTCGAACTCGGCTTCCTCGGCCTCGGCGGCTTCCGTCTCCGCGGCATCGAAATCAGCCGACGCGCGCTCGACGAGCGCCGCCAACTCGCCGTCGTCGGCATCGGGGTCGGCCAGGGTTGTGACCTCGTCCTCGCTCAGGCCCGTCAGCACGGCCGCCTGGCTCGTCTCGAAGCGCGAGAGCGCCTGGTGCTGCGGCAGACCGCAGTAGGTCGAGCCGCCGATCGCGGCGTTCGGGCAGCGACGGCCGTTGGAGAGAATCGCCAGACAACGCCCGTCGAACTCCTCCTCGCCCTCGTACTCGATGTCCGAGTCCTCGGTGGCGAACTCCGTCTCCGACTTGATGTCGACGCGCCAGCCCGTCAGGCGGGCGGCGAGACGCGCGTTCTGGCCATCGCGACCGATCGCCAGGGACAGCTGGTCGTCGGGCACGATCACGGTCGCCTGACGCTCCTCGTCGTCCACCAGCACCTCGCGGACGCGGGCCGGGGAGAGAGCCTTGGCGACGAACCGGGCGGGCTCCTCGTTGTAGGGAATGATGTCGATCTTCTCGCCGCGCAGCTCGGAAACGACCATGCGGACCCGCGAGCCTCGCGGGCCGACGCAGGCGCCGACGGGATCGACGCCTTCCGTGTGTGAGACGACCGCGATCTTCGAGCGATAGCCGGGCTCGCGGGCGACGCCGACGATCTCGACCAGCCGGTCGGCGATCTCCGGGACCTCGAGCTCGAACAGGCCCTTGATCAGTTCCGGGTTGCGGCGTGAGACGACGATGCTCGGGCCCTTCATCGAATCCGAGACGTCGGTGATCACGGCCTTGACGCGCATGCCGTGGTCATAGCGCTCGTTGTAGACCTGCTCGGACTTCGGGAGCAGCGCCTCGACCCGCTCACGGAGCTGGACCAGCGTGTAGCGCTTGTCGGATTGCTGGATGATCCCGGTGACGAGCTCGCCCACGCGGTCTTGGTACTCGTCGAACATCATCATCCGCTCGGCCTCGCGGATCCGCTGAAGGATCACCTGCTTGGCGGTCTGCGCCGCGATGCGGCCGAAGTTGTCGGGTGTGACGTCGACGGACTCGATCTGGTCCTCATATGGAGCGAGGACCTCGGGGTCGATCTCCGGGTCCTCGGGCTCACGCATCTCGCCCGTCTCGGGGTCGATCGTGCTCTCCTGCTCCTCGACCGCCTCGGCGAGGAGCTTCTCCTCGAGCTCGGGAGGAAGGATCAGCTCGTAGACGCGGAAGTCGGCGGTCTCGTGGTCGAGGTCGACGCGCGCGTACTTGGCCGAGCCAGGGCTCTTCTTGTAGGCCGAGAGCAGCGCATCAGCGAGCGCATCCATCAGCGTGTCGGCGGCGATGCCCTTCTCCTGCTCGAGCGCCTTGATGGCGTCGACGATTTCCTTGCTCATCTAGCTAGAGACCTCCGGTACGAGATTGGAACGGCGGATGCGCGCGAGCGGGATCGTCACGGCGTTACCTTCGGGCAGGGCCACCTCGACGGCATCCTCGTCGGCGCCGGCGATGGTCCCGGTGAAGTTGTTGCGGCCCTCGAGCTCCTCACGCGTGCGCACACGCACCGTGCGCCCGAGAAAGCGACGGAAGTGCTCGGGCTTGGTGAGCGGCCGGTCGGTCCCCGGTGAGGAGACCTCGAGGGAGTAGTCGACGAGCAGGTCGCGGAGATGAGCGGTCACGCGCTCGCAGAGCGCCAGGTCCACGCCATCGGGATGATCGATGTAAAGGCGCAGTCCCTCGGGCCCCGATCTCTCCAGCGCGACGACCTCGATCCGCGGATCGAGCCCTGACAGGCGGCTCTCGATATGTTCGGTTTGGTCCGTCATTTGCGCTGTTTGACCGCATTTGGGCCGAAAAAAAAGCGGGCCAGGCCCACTTCTCAGTCACTGCTGGCTACGGGAAAGACTGCGGTGAGTATAGCCCCGCCGCCCTCGAGGTCAAAACCTCGCGACGGCTCAGATCTCCACCATCACGGTGACCGGCCCGTCGTTCACCAGCGCAACCTCCATGCAGGCTCCGAACACGCCCTTCTTCGCATCGAGCTCCTCGCAGAAGCGGTCATAGAGAGGCTCGGCGTGAGCGCCCGGCGCCGCCTTCACGAAGCTCGGGCGGTTGCCCTTCCTCACATCGCCGTAGAGGGTGAACTGGCTGACACAGAGCGCCTCGCGGTCTCCGAGCGGCTCGTTCATCCGCCCGTCGGCATCGTCGAAGATGCGCAGGCTCCGCACCCTCGCGGCCAGCCGGTCGGCCCTCTCCTCGGTGTCGTCGTGGGTGACGCCGAGGAGGACGACCATCCCCGGACCGATCTGGGCGACGCGCTCACCCTCGACCTCAACCGCGGCCTGGCTGACGCGCTGGACCAGCGCCCGCATCCCGCCCCTCCCTCAGGCGCTCGGTGAGATCTGCTCGCGGTAGGCGCGATAGTCGTCGCGATCCGGTCGCAGGTTCGAAGCAAGGGCCAGGTGGTGGCGGGCGCCTTTGATGTCCCCAGTCAAGGTCAGTGCCCGGCCGAGGCAGAAGTGCGCGTAGTCGTTGACGGGATGGGTCTCGAGGACCGCTCCGAACTCCTCGGCGGCCTCGCCGAAATGGCCGCTGCGGAAGTAGGCGCGACCGAGAGCCTCGCGGACCGAGCTCTTCTCGGGCTCGCGGCGGGCGGCCTCGGCGAGGGGCTCCGTCGCCGCCTCGAAGCTCCCGTCCTCGAGCAACTCCACTCCTCGCCGATAGAGGAGGTAGGTGGACTCGCCGCCTCCCTGGGTGTCATGCGGCTGGTCCATGCACCCATTTTAGGAAACGTGTCCAGCCCTTCAGGGAACCTGAGCCGAAGGCGTCGCGCGGAGGGCATCCACGCCGCCGAGAATGTGCTCGGCGACGGCGTCCTTGGAGTCGATCTCGACCTCTTCCTCGCTACCGGCCGTGACGAGTGTGACGGCGTTCCGCTCCGACTCGAAGCCGATCTCCGGGTTGCCCACGTCGTTCAGGACGATCATGTCGGCCCCCTTTCGCGCCAGCTTGGCGCGCGCGGATTCGAGGGCACCCGGACCCGTCTCGGCGGCGAAGCCGACCACGGTCTTGCCCTCCCCTCGCTGCGGAAGCGACGCCAGGATGTCCTTGGTCGGCCGAAGACCGATCGAGAGGCCCGAGGCGGTCCGCCGGATCTTCTCGTCCTCGGTGACGTCGGGCTTGAAGTCAGCGGGCGCCGCGGCCATCAGGAGGACGTGTGCCTGTGCGAACTCGTCACCGGTGGCCGTCGCCAGCTCGGCGGTCGTCACGACATCGATGCGCCTGCCGACTCCGGCCGGGGTCGGCAGCCCGACGTTCGCCGCGATCAGGGTGACGTCCGCCCCACGCCTCGTCGCCGCCGCGGCAAGCGCAAGGCCCATCCGGCCGCTGGAGCGGTTGCCGACGAACCGCACGGGATCGATCGGCTCCCGGGTCCCACCGGCGGTCACGAGGACGCGAAGCCCGTCCCATGGGCGGGATCCCGCGGGCAGAACGGCCTCTACGCGGCCGAGCAGGTCGGCGGGCTCCGGGAGGCGGCCCTTGCCGAACTCGCCTCGGGAGGCGAGTGGACCTTCGCCGGGCTCGATCACGGTGACGCCGCGGTCGGAGAGCGTCGCCAGGTTCGCCTGGGTCGCGGCGTCGGCATACATCCGGTCATTCATCGCCGGGGCGACGATCCGCGGTGCGACGCAGGCCAGAAAGGACGTGGTGAGGATCGAATCCGCAACGCCCGTGGCGAGCTTGGCGATCGTGTTGGCAGACGCCGGTGCGACCAGGAACGCGTCAGCCCGCGCGGCGAGCTCCAGATGGCCGATCGGCGCATGGCTCGACGGCTCGTCGCCGGGGAAGGCGCCTCGCATCGGGTCAGAGTCGAACTCCGAGGTCAGGACCGGGGCCCCGGTTATCCCCTCGAATGAGGCTGCACCGACGAAGCGCTGAGCCGCGTCGGTCATCAGCACCCGCACGCCGTGGCCCGACCGGGTGGCGAGGCGCGCGAACTCGAGCGCCTTGTAGGCGCTGATACCTCCGCTTACCCCGAGCAGGATGCGTGGCACCGATCACCTCCTCGCCGCCGCAACGGCGTTTCCCGGCTAGACCCGGTAGTCGAAGCGGAGCTTGCCCTGAGCGAGCTCCTCCAGGGCGATCGAAAGGTAGTTCTTGTCGCCCTGGGTGTCGACCATCGGTGGCGGGTACTCACCGAAATTGCCCTCACCGAGGTTGTGGTAGTAGCTGTTTATCTGACGTGCTCGCTTCGCCGAAACGACGACTGCCGCGTAATGGGAGTCGGTCTGGTCGAGGAGCTTGTCTACGCGTGGCTTGATCATCTGCGTCCAGTGTAGGCGATGGACCGCGCGGGGTCAGGTCGCGAGCTCGGACCGCACGATCGCCTCCATCTCATCCGAGGCCCGGTCGAGATCGTCGTTGATGACCCTGTGCGTGAAGTCCTCCTGCGCGGCAAGCTCGACGGCTGCGACCTTGAGGCGGGCCTTGATCGCTTCGGCCGAGTCGGTGCCTCGCTGTTCGAGGCGACGCTTCAGATCGATCGGGTCAGGGGGCGCGATGAAGACGCTGATGGACTCCGGCATCGACTGGCGGACCTGGCCGGCGCCCTGGACCTCGATCTCGAGGACGACCGAGCGGCCGACCCCGAGGCGCCGCTCCACCTCCGAGCGGAGCGTCCCATAGCGGTTGCCGCTGTAGGTGGCCCACTCGAGAAATTCGTTCCCCTCGATCCGACGCTCGAACTCATCGGGCTCGAGGAAGTGGTAGTCCCGCCCGTCCTCCTCCCCCGGCCTCGGATCCCGGGTGGTGGCCGAAATCGACAGCTCGAGCTCTGGGATCCGCCCACACAGCTCCCTGATCAGAGTGCCCTTCCCAACCCCCGAGGGACCTGTGATGACAAAGACCTTGGACATCCCCGTGATCCTGACGAACCCACCGGTCATCTGCTGGGCTCCACCGCATCGTGGGCGGGTGGCGGGTGTGGGTCGGATGCCGGCGAGAACGCTTTAGCTATCGCCTCCGGGATGGGTCCCGCCACCGACAGGACCCGCGCGACACCGCTCAGGGCACTAGCGGCGCAGCTGCGAAACGAGCTCGGCGCGCTGGCGCTCGCTGAGCCCGCCGATCGTCTTGGACGGCGAGATCCGGCACTGGTTGAGGATCCGGTTCGTCTTGACCCGCCCGTACTTCGGGACCGCCAGGAGCATGTCGAAGACCTTCGCCGTCATCACATATTCGGGCGGCTCGTGGAGAAGGGCGTTGATCGTGACGCGACCGGACTTCAAATCCTTCTTCAGCCGCGCCCTTGCCGAGCGGATGTCGTTGGCTCGCTTCAGTGCCTCCATCCGCTGATCCAGGGACCTCGCGGGGGCGGCGGCGGAGCTTTTTACCGGCGAGGCGGGCATCTGGCGCGACTATAGCCGAGACTCGCGTGCCCGCAAGGGAGTTTCGGCCTTATCCGCAGAAATTCACCTGTACCTCGACCAGAGGTAGAGATCTGAGGTCACGATGGCGGCGCCGTCAGGCTCCCCGAAACCGCCGGGTTGTGTATGTCGGGTGCCCCCAGGGCGCTGCCGCGAGCGTCGCCCACGGTCTTGAATCCAAGTCGTTCGAGCCCCTCGGCGAGCTCTCGGCGCACCCGGTTCCCGGCCGCCGGATCACGAAACGATTCGGTGCCAACGCCGACGAGTGTCGCGCCGGCGGCGATGAACTCGAGGGCGTCCGCGCCGCTCCCGACCCCTCCCATTCCGACGACCGGAATGCCGACGATTCCGCTCACGGAGCGGACTTGCTCGATCGCGACCGCCCTCACGGCCGGGCCGGACAGGCCACCGCGCTCAGCGCCGAGCCAGGGCCGCAGGGTCTGCGGATCGATGGCCACCGCCTTGAGGGTGTTGATCAGGGAAACGGCATCAGCCCCACCCCGCTCGGCGGCCGCCGCGATCGAGGCCGGGTCGGCCACGTTCGGCGTCAGCTTCACGATCATCGGCTTGTCCGTCAACGGGCGCAGCACGTTCAAGAGTGACTCCGTTTCCGCGGGCTGTTCGGCGACGATCAGTCCGGAGTGGACGTTCGGGCAAGAGATGTTCAGCTCCAGCGCCGCGATCTCCTCTCGGCTGGCGACTCCGGCGACGAGCTGGGCAAAGTCCTCATGGCTCGTCCCCATTACGGAGACGATCAGTGGCACACCGAGCTCGGCGAGCCGCGGGAGGTCGTGCTCAAGGAAACCGGCCATGCCCTTGTTCGGCAGGCCGATCGAGTTGATCATCCCCGCGGGCGTCTCCCAGAGTCGCGGCGACGGGTTCCCGGCCCGCGGCGACAGGGTGATCGTCTTCGATACGAATGCCGAGAACGGGAAGCCGGGGGCGAGCGAATCCCCGAAGGCGCGCTCGGCTGCGATCGCATCGAAGGTCCCGGATCCGTTGACGACCGGATGGGCGAGGTCGATCCCGCAGAACGTCGTGGCGAGATCGGCGCTCATCGGTGTCCCGCCCCGCTCACTGCGGCGGTCTCGATTTCATCGCCACGGACCACCGGCCCGTCCACGCAGAGGCGCATGTAGCCGCCATCGGCCAGGGGAACCGCACACCCGAAGCAGGCTCCGAAGCCGCAGGCCATGGGCGACTCCATCGCGAGCTCGCAGCCCACGTCGTTCTCGGCACACATGAGACGGACCGCCTCAAGCATCCCCGGTGGCCCGCAGGCATAGACGACGGCGGTCGCGGAATCGTCGCCCGAGAGCATCACGGCGAGCAGGTCGGTCACATAGCCGCGATGGCCGGCGTGGCCGTCCTCTGAGGCGAGCCTGACCTCCTCGCATCCGAACAGCTCGTCGACGCCGCCGGAATGTGGCTCGTCCCGGAACCCGAGCAGAACCCGGGTCGGAATCCCGCGGGTGGTGAGCCCGCGCCGCAGAATCGCCATCGGGGCGATGCCGATCCCGCCGCCGACGAGGATCGCACCCGCCGCCTCCTCCGAGATCTCGCGCGGCATCGAGAAGGGGCGGCCGAGCGGCCCGTTGATCCAGGCCTCTTCTCCCTCCGCGAGTGAACTGAGCCTGCTCGTCCCGGGACCGACCGGCTCGGCGAGGAAGTCGAGCCGGACGCCCCTCTTCGAGGGCTCAGACCGGGCCACTGAGAATGCGCGCGGCAGGAATGGCCGGCCTCCGCTCTCCTCCCACCGCGTCGCGGCGCTGAGCATGTAGAACTGGCCAGGCGCGGGTGCCGGCCCGGTCTCGTCGACCAGGGAGAAGATCCGGTACCCCCCGTGGGCCGAGTTACCGGTGACCCTGCACGATCGCCGCCCGAACGGGGCCTGGACCCGCTCCCCCAGGGCGCCCAGGGCTCCGTCCTTCACGATGCCCCGCCGTCCCCGGACGCGGAGACTCCGACGGCGGCCTGTTCGTGCAGTTCCTGAAGCGACACCGGCTCAGCCTCTCCCTCGAGCGCCGCGGTGATAGCCCGGGCCGCTGCCGTTGCACCGGTCATCGTCGTAATGCAGGGGATGCCGTCCCGGACCGCAGAGTTGCGGATCTCGTAGCCGTCGATCCGGGCGCCCGAGCCGGTCGGCGTATTGATGATGAGGTCGCATTCGCGGCTCTCGATCAGGTCGACGACGTTCGGAGAGCCCTCCCCCCGCGTGCTGATCCTCCGGACGGGCACGCCCATCGCCGCGATCGCCTGAGCCGTGCCGCCGGTCGCCACGACCTCGAAGCCGAGGTCCCAGAACCGCGCCGCGATCTGCGTCGCCGCGGGCTTGTCGGTGTCGGTCACGGTGATGAAGACGGACCCCTTCGCCGGGAGCGCCGCGCCGGCCGCTGCCTGCGCCTTGCCGAATGCCGTTGGGAAGTCCATCGCAATGCCCATGACCTCGCCGGTCGACTTCATCTCCGGACCGAGCACCGAGTCCGCGCCGGCGAAACGGGCGAACGGGAGCACCGCCTCCTTGATGCTGACGTGCACCGGCGAGGCGTCGGGCAGGTCCTGGTCGGCCACCCTCTCGCCCAGCATCAGCCGGCAGGCGATCTTTGCCACAGCCTTCCCCGTCGCCTTGGAAACGAACGGGACGGTGCGCGATGCGCGCGGGTTGGCCTCGATGACGTAGAGACGTCCCCCGGCGATCGCGTACTGGATGTTGATCAGACCGATTACCCCGAGCTCCAGGGCCATCCGCTTCGATGTCGCGCGGATCTCCTCGAGCATCTCCTCCCCGATCGACATCGGCGGCAGCACGCAGGCCGAGTCGCCGGAGTGAACCCCGGCCTCCTCGACGTGCTGCATGATCCCGGCGATCGCGGCCTCGGTCCCGTCGCAGAGGGCGTCGACGTCGACCTCGATCGCGTTCTCCAGGAAGCGGTCGATGAGGAGCGGGTGCTCAGGATCGGCCCGGACGTGGACGTCGAGGTAGGTCTGTAGGTCCTCGGTCGAGTAACAGATCTCCATTGCCCGGCCGCCGAGGACGTAGGACGGGCGGACGAGCAGCGGGTACCCGACCCATTCGGCGATCTCGAGCGCCTCCGGGGCCGACATTGCGGTGCCGTAGGGCGGGTGCTCGACACCGAGGCGCTTCAAAAGGTCACCGAAACGGGCGCGGTCCTCGGCGAGGTCGATCGCGTCGACCGGCGTCCCGAGCAGCGGGATTCCCGCTGCCTCGAGCGCGCTTGCCAGTTTCAGCGGGGTCTGACCTCCGAACTGGACTATCACTCCCTCGGGGCGCTCCTGCTCGCAGATCGCGAGGACGTGCTCGACCGTCAGCGGCTCGAAGTAGAGGCGGTCGGAGGTGTCGTAATCGGTCGAGACCGTCTCCGGGTTGCAGTTGACCATCACCGCGTCGCGGCCGGACTCGCGGACCGTCATCGCGGCGTGGACGCAGCAGTAGTCGAACTCGATCCCCTGGCCGATCCGGTTGGGCCCGGAGCCGAGGATCACAACCGAGGGGCGATCGCCGCGCCGCACCTCGGAGACGGCACCGGCCCGCTCGTGCGCCGAGTAGTAGTACGGCGTCGCAGCCTCGAACTCCGCCGCACAGGTGTCGACCGAGCGGTAGGTGCGAACCAGGCCCTCCGTGCCGTCGCCCTCGGTCGCAAGCAGCTCCAGCTCGCGCAGGAACCAGCGGTCGACCAGGCAGTGCTCGTGGACCGCTTCGACGCTGATGCCACGCCGCAGCGCCTCGAGGACGAGGTCGAAGCGCTCCGCCGAGGGCTTCTCGATCCGGTCGAGCAGGTCCGTGTCACTTTCCGGTGGGATCGTCGGCGCGTCGAGCTCCCGCGAGGCGAGGGCCTTCGCGAAGGACTCCCTGAAGGTGCGGCCGATCGACATCACCTCGCCGACGGACTGCATGTGGGTCGACAGCCGCCCTTCGGCGCCGGGGAACTTCTCGAAGGCGAAGCGAGGGATCTTCGTCACCACGTAGTCGATGGTCGGCTCGAACGAGGCCGGGGTCGCCTGCGTGATGTCGTTCGGGATCTCCTCCAGCGCGTAGCCGACCGCGAGCTTCGCGGCCATCTTCGCGATCGGGAAGCCGGTCGCCTTGGAGGCGAGCGCGGAGGAGCGGGAAACGCGGGGGTTCATCTCGATCACGACGATCTCGCCCGTCTCGGGGTTGACCGCGAACTGAACGTTCGAGCCGCCGGTCTCAACTCCGATCGCGCGGATGACCGTGATCGCCTGGTCACGGAGCTCCTGGTAGAGCGCGTCGGTGAGGGTCTGCGCGGGCGCGACGGTGACCGAGTCGCCCGTGTGCACGCCCATCGGATCGACATTCTCGATCGAGCAGATGATCACGACGTTGTCGTTTCGGTCGCGCATCAGCTCGAGCTCGAACTCGCCCCAGCCGATCACCGACTCCTCGACGAGCACCTGGTTGATCGGGCTCGCCGCGAGGCCCTCGGAGACGACCTGGCGCAGCTCGGTCGCGTCGTTCGCGACACCGCCGCCGTGCCCGCCCATCGTGAACGCCGGGCGGATGATCGCCGGGAGCGTCAGCTCGCCGGATTCGAGGGCGCCATCGGCCTGGCCGACGGACTCGACCGTGATCGACCATGGAACCCGCAACCCGCTGGCCTGCATCGTGTCGCGAAACGCGAGGCGGTCCTCGGCGCGGTTGATCGCCTCGTAGTCCGCACCGATCAGCTCGACGCCGAAGCGCTCCAGCGTGCCGTCGTCGTGGAGCTCGCGCGCGAGGTTCAGGGCGGTCCCTCCTCCCATCGTCGGCAACAGCGCGTCGGGGCGCTCCTTCTCGATGATCCTGGCGACCGGGCCCGGCAGCAACGGCTCCACGTAGGTCGAGGTCGCGAACTCGGGGTCGGTCATGATCGTGGCCGGGTTGGAGTTGACGAGGACTACCTCGTAGCCCTCCTCGAGGAGGACCTTGCAGGCCTGCACTCCCGAATAGTCGAACTCGGCCGCCTGCCCGATGATGATCGGACCGGAGCCGATCAGGAGGATCTTGCCGATGTCGTCGCGGCGCGGCATCAGGCGACCGCATCCCCCGCTCGCTCGAGCCGGCGCTCGAGACCCGCGCGTACGTCCGGCCATTCCTCGTCGATGACGCTGAAGTAGGCGGAGTCCCGGATCCCGGCGGGAGTGTTCATGTGACGTCTGAAGATCCCCTCGAAGGTCGCGCCGATCCCCTCCATAGCTGCTCGTGAGCGCTCGTTTCGGGAGTCGGTCTTGAACTCAACCCGCATGCACCCCAGCTCCTCGAAGCACTGGCGCATCATCAGTAGCTTCGCCTCCACGTTCGCGCCGGTGCGCCACGCCTCGGGGTTGAGCCAGGTCCAACCGATCTCTGCGCCGTCGTGCTCGGTGGGGATATGCAGGTAGGAACTCGAGCCGACGATTTCCTCGCCGCGGATCGTTACCAGGGTCCAGCGCGATCCGTCCTCGCGGGCCGCAAGGCTCTCGTCGATCCAGGCCTCGACAGCACCTTCACCGCGGACCGGCATCCAGGTCCAGGTCGCCTGATCGCCTCCGGCGGCGACCAGGCCCCCGCGATGCTCCGGGGTGATCGGCTCAAGGGTCACGATCGAGCCCTCCAGAGAGACGGCGGGAGGTGGCCAGATCACTTCGCCAGCTCCAGGACGCGATCGAAGAGGTAGCGGGCGTCGTGGGGGCCCGGGCCCGCTTCCGGGTGGTACTGGACTGTCGCGCCTGCCACGTCCTTGAGGACGAGCCCCTCGACCGTGCGGTCGTAGAGGTTCAGGTGCGAGAGCTCGGCGGCGCCGAAATCCGTCTCCCAGCGGACCGGCTCGTCGCCCTCGATCGTCTGCTCGCCGCCCGGCCCGCTCACGGCGAAGCCGTGGTTCTGCGAGGTGATGTCGATACGGCCGCTCTCCAGGTCCTTGACCGGGTGGTTCGCGCCACGATGCCCGAACGGAAGCTTGAAGGTCTCGAGGCCGACGGCGCGGCAGAGGATCTGGTGCCCGAGGCAGATGCCGAACACCGGACTCTCGCCGATGACACCTCGCACCGTCTCGACCACGTGGTCGAGGGCTGCGGGATCACCCGGGCCGTTGGCAAGGAAGACGAGGTCGGGCTCCTCGGCGAGGACGGTTGCCGAGTCACTCGTACAGGGTAGGAGGGTCAGGCGGCATTCGCGCTCCCGGAGCTGGCGGATGATGCTCGTCTTGATCCCTGTATCGATGCCGACGATGTGCGGGCCGGAGCCCTCGAAGCGCACCGGCTCGGCGGGCGTGACCGTGGCCGCAAGGTCCGTGCCCGCCATCTCCGGCTCCGCACGCACTGCCGCGGCCGCCTCCTCGACCGGCGTCTCGGCGCTGAAGATCCCTCCGCGCATCGCGCCCCGGTCGCGGATGTGGCGAACGAGGGCGCGGGTGTCGACGCCGGTCAGCGCCGGGACGCCGCAGTCGCCGAGCCAGTCGAGCCACCCGCTCTCGGCCGTCGCGGCGTCCTCCCCGTTCTTGGCATCGCGCATGATCACCCCGCGCGCATGTGCCCTGTCGGATTCCATCGCCTCGCCGGAGACCCCGTAGTTGCCGATCAGCGGATAGGTGAAGATGATCACCTGGCCGGCATAGGAGGGATCGGTGACCGCCTCCTGGTAGCCCGTCATAGCGGTGTTGAAGACGATCTCACCGAGGCCGGAAGGCTCTGCGCCGCAGAGGTCGCCCTCGAGGCGCGTTCCGTCCTCGAGCAGGACATAGCCCGTAGCAGCGCTCACTTTATGAGCCCCTGGACTTCCTTGAACTCCGCCGCGTCCGAGCCGCCGAGCAGCTCGAATAGCGCCGTCTCGACGCTCGTCAGCACAGCCCCGGCGCGCTCTGCCTTGCGGAGCCCGATCTCCCGGTCGGCCTCCGTGCGCGAGGCAACCGCATCGGTCACGACATGGACCTCGACGCCGGAGTCGAGAAGGTCGAGCACGGTCTGGTTGACGCAGACGTGGGTCTCGATGCCGCAGACGAGTGCCTGCTCCCTGCCCTGGAGGTCAAAACCTTCGGCTCCGGCCGCGCTGAAGCTGGCCTTCTCGACCGGATCGACGCCGTCGGGCAGGCGGTCGGCGACCTCGTCGACCGTCGAGCCCAGCCCCTGCGGGTACTGCTCGGTGACGATGACCGGCACCGACATCGCGCCCGCCCCCTTTACGAGCTTCGCGCTCGCCTCGGCGACATCGGCAAACGCCGGAACAGCCTTTCGGAAGGCCTCCTGGATATCGACGACGACGAGGGCCGCCCGGTCGCGGTCGAGCTTCCCGGCAGCCGTCACGACGCAACTCCGAGGCTGAAGCTGCGCAGCCGGTAGGCGACCCGGCCGGCAGCGATGGTCAGAAGCACCCGGCTCGTCAGCCTCTCCCCCGCGCACCAGGAGTTGGAGGAGCGGCTCTCGTAGCCGTCCTCGCCCACCGTCCACTCGGCAGCGAGATCGCACAGCGCGATGTTCGCGGGGCTGCCGACGGCGAGTGTCGGCCTCGGGACTCCGAAGGGCTCCGCCCCCCCACCGAGCTTCGAAACCAGGAGATCGAGGCCGATCACTCCCGGTGAGACCAGATTGGTGTAGACGCTCGAGAACGCGGTCTCCAGCCCGGTCACCCCCATCGCGGCCTGCTCGTAGGGGACGTCCTTCTCCTCGTCTGTGTGGGGGGCATGATCCGTGGCGATGCAGTCGATCGAGCCGTCCTTCAGGCCCTCGATCAGGGCCTGGCGGTCGCGCTCCGCGCGCAGCGGCGGGTTCATCTTGAACCGCTTGGCGTCGAGTGAGCGGACGGCCTCGTCGGTCAGGCAGAGGTGATGCGGAGTCGCCTCGCAGGTGATCTCGACGCCGGCCGCCTTCGCGGCGCGGACGACCTCGACGGACTCGACCGCCGACAGGTGTTGGACGTGTATTCGCGCGTCCTCGTAGCCGGCGATCGCGCAATCGCGGGCGATCATCGTCGACTCCGAGACCGACGGCACGCCGGCGAGGCCGAGCGCCGCGGAGACCGGCCCCTCGTGCATGACCCCGTCGCCGGTCAGGTTCGGATCCTCCTCGTGCAGCGCGATCGTCCCCCCGCAGAGGCGCTGGTACTGGAGTGCCCGCAAGAGGATCCGCGCGTTGGCGAGCGGCAGCCCGTCGTCGGTGAATCCCGCGGCGCCTGCCTCGCGGAGCTCGGCCATCTCGGTGAGAGCCTCGCCCTTCATACCCTTGGTCACCGTCGCGAGGAATCCGACGGGAACCGAGGCCTCGATGCGCGCGCGCTCGTGCAGTGCCTCGATGTCGGCCGCCGTCGAGACCGTCGGCACGGTGTTGGCCATCGCGAGGATCCCGCAGAACCCGCCGGCCGCGGCGGAGCGGGTGCCCGTCTCAATGTCCTCCTTGAACTCCTGGCCCGGCGTTCGCAGGTGGACGTGGGGGTCGAAGAAGCCCGGGAAGGCGTGCAGGCCCTCCGCCTCGATGACCTCCGCGTCTGCCGCGTCGGCCGATCCGGGCTCGGCCAGCTCGGCGATCTCTCCGTCCCGGACCACGATGTCGTGGGTGCCCTCGATTCCGCCGACGGGATCGAGGACGGTCGCTTCGCGGATGACCAGGTTCGCGGCCTCGCCGGGGCGGGCGCTCAGCTCGACGTCCATCGGCTCGCTCACGCGGGCTGCCCGATCGGAGTCGGCGCGGGCGCCTCTCCGTCGTCAACCGGGACCGGGCGCGGACCCTCGGCGCCGGCGAGCAGCTCGTAGAGGATCGCCATCCGCACGACCAGGCCTGACTGCACCTGCTCGACGATCAGGGACTGCGGTGAGTCGATCGCCTCTCCCGAGAGCTCGACCCCCCGGTTCACGGGCCCGGGGTGCATCAGAAGCTGTCGCGGGCCGAGCCGCCGCAGGTCGATCCCGTAGTGGGTCGCGTACTCGCGGATCGAGGGGACGAAGGCCTCGTTCATCCGCTCGTGCTGCATGCGGAGGGCATAGACGATGTCGGCCTCGCCGAGGTCGTCGAGCGTGTAGGCGACCTTGCAGTCCGCTGCCTCCTCGATGCCGCGGGGAATCAGCGTCGGCGGGCCGCAGAGGGTCACCTCGGCGCCCATCCGTGTGAAGGCGATCAGGTTCGACCGGGCGACGCGGCTGTGGAGCACGTCGCCGACAATCCAGATCTTCTGGCCATCGAGCGACCCAAGGCGGCGGCGGAGGGTGTAGACGTCGAGCAGGGCCTGGCTCGGGTGCTCGTGCTTGCCATCGCCGGCGTTGACGACAGCGGCCGAGGTCCACCCGGCCACGAGCTGTGCGGCTCCGGCGTGCGGGTGGCGGATCACGATCGCGGCGGGGTCGTAGGCCGAGAGGGTCGCGACGGTGTCCTTCAGGGACTCTCCCTTGTCGACGGCGGACCCCGATGCCTTGACGGAGACGACATCAGCCGAGAGGCGTTTGGCCGCCAGCTCGAAGGAGCTGCTCGTCCGCGTGCTGGACTCATAAAAGAGGCTGACTATGGTCCGGCCGCGCAGGGTCGGGACCTTCTTGATGTCCCGCCGCCCGACCTCGGCGAAGCTCTCGGCCCGGTCGAGGATCGACTCGATCTGGCCGCGGTCAAGATCCTCGATGCTCAGCAGGTTTCTCATGCTTCCTCGCTCTCCGTGATCGTCACTTCATCGGCCCCGTCTTCCTCCTCCAGCCTCACGTTGACCCGCTGTGCGCGGGACGTCGGGAGGTTCTTGCCCACGTAGTCGGGACGGATCGGAAGCTCGCGATGGCCGCGGTCACAGAGGACCGCAAGCTGGACCCGGGCGGGGCGCCCGTAGTCGAAGATCGCCTCGATTGCCGCCCGCACGGTGCGGCCGGTGAAGAGCACATCGTCGACGAGGACGACGGTGCGCCCGGCCAGGTCGAAGTCGAGGTGGGATGCGTGGACGATCGGCTGTGCCACCGGATCGCGGGCCCCGACGTCGTCCCGGTAGAAGGAGATGTCGATGTCCCCGAGCGGGATCGTGCTGCCGCCGAGCTCACCGACCAGCGCGTGCAGGCGCCTGGCAAGCACTGCACCACGGGTGTGGATGCCGACCAGGGCCAGGCTCTCCGAATCCGGGTTCTTCTCGGCGATCTCGTGGGCGATGCGCCTGAGCGTTCGCCTCAGGTCGTCGCGCTCTAGCACGATTTGCTCTGACTGCGCGCGGGGCGCGCTCATGGGTGCAGCCTGGCCATCTCAGACTCCTTCTTGGCCTCTCAGGACCGGGTTAAAGGTGCCGACGGGTCAAACCTAGCAGGAGGAACGGCGAACTTCGGGCGAGCGGCAGCTCACTCAGTCGGCGGAGCGCCGGAATCGGATCGGGCGCCGTCCCGTACCAGCTCGGGATCCCCCCGCTCCGGAAAAGGGATCTCGACCACGTCGAAGTCCCGCGGCGCAACCGTCGCTTCGAACTTCGCCCGCGCCTCGTCGAGCACGGCCCCCACGTGGTAGCGGGAAGAGATGTGGACGAGGGCGAGCAACTCGGCGCCGGCATCTGCGGCGACGCCCGCCGCCTGTCGAGCCGTCGAGTGTCCGGTCTCCCCCGCCCGCTCGACATCATCGTCGGAGAAAGTCGCGTCGTGGACGAGCAGTTGGGCCCCAGCAGCGGCCTCGACGGTCACCTCGGACGGGACGGTGTCCCCAGTGATCGCGATGCGCCGCCCACGGCGGGCTTCACCGACCACGTCGCCGGGATCGACCGCACCGTCCGAGCCCGCGACGCGCTCACCGTGTTGCAGGCGCCCCCACTCCGGGCCTTCCGGCACGCCCAAGCGCCTCGCCGCCTCGGGGTCGAACTCTCCGGGCCGCTCGGACTCGGTCAACGCGTATCCGTAGGCGCGGGTCCGATGGTCCACCTCGAATGGCCTGATCTCGTAGCCGTCACCGCCGATGTAGTCGCCGGGCTCCAGTTCGATGAGATTCAGCGGGAACCGGGTTCGGCCGACGACGTGCTCCAACCCGGCGATCAGGTCAACCAGCCCCGGCGGGCCGTAGATCGCCAGGGGCTGCGAGCGGTCGTTCAGGTCGTAGGTCTTGAGGAGGCCCGGCAGGCCGAGGAAGTGGTCGGCGTGGAAGTGGGTCAGGAAGATCGAGTCGAGCGCGACGAGGCCGAGCGAGCGCTGAAGCTGGCGCTGGGTTCCCTCCCCGCAATCGAACATGATGCGCTCGCCGCCGCGGGACACGAGCACGCTGGCGGTTGACCGGCGCGCGGTCGGCACCGATCCCCCGGTTCCGATGAATGCCACCGACAGGTCCACAGCCGCGAAGGGTAGAGGCGGATCAGGCATCTAGACTTCGCCATTCGGCGCCCGTAGCTCAGCTGGATAGAGCGCTGCCCTCCGGAGGCAGAGGTCACAGGTTCGAATCCTGTCGGGCGCGTTCGGATGACGAGACTCAGAGGCGGACTCAGTGGCATCCCCCGCGGGGCGATCGCGGTCATCGTGTTCGGCCTGTTCCTGTGCGTCGTCTGCGCCCTCCTCACCAACACCGATCTGGTGACGGGAGAGTCGCTCGGCTACGAGTCGACGGCGGAGATCCCCGACTCGAAGCCGGCGAAGCTCGGAGCCGACGGCGAGATCCGGATCGGCGACGCAAACATCAACGCGACTCGTGCCAACGGAAGCGGCTACCGCCTGTACCGCGTCGCCGGCGTCCT
The DNA here is from genome assembly GCA_038258095.1 of Solirubrobacterales bacterium. Lineage (GTDB taxonomy): Bacteria > Actinomycetota > Thermoleophilia > Solirubrobacterales > 70-9 > JBBSQE01. The sequence continues at coordinate 19,520 of JBBSQE010000002.1, forward strand.
CGACCTGACGACCGGGGACTCGGAGGGCGGTGGCGAAGCCACCTGCACGGTCCGCACCCCGCAAGGCATCACCTTCGCCCACACCCCCGAGCGCCGCGCCGCGTTCCCAAACCCGAGCGAGGACCTGACGGCCCAGTCCGTACCGGACCTCGTCCTCGTCAACTTCAACGCGAAGGGGACCGATGTCGTCCAGCTCGCCACCGGGGACGCGTTCGACAACTACGCGTCGTCCGGGGACATCCTCGTCGACTGGGGCGACTACGCCGAGCACAGCCAGACGTGGAAGTGGTCGATCCGCCCCGGGGGCCACCGCGAGCCGATACGTCTCGGTTTCATCGTCTTCTGGAGGAGCGTCAACGTCCAGCCCTCGGCCCAGATCAGGTGCAGCGCGAGTGGCGGTGGGAACGAGGCGACGACCTCGACCGGCGGGAACCTCGGCAGCTGAGCCTTCCCTGATCGGCCGTCGCGAGGCTGGGGAATCCTCAGGCGGACGCGACCAGCATCTCGGGGCCTTCGGCAGTGCCCCCGACCTTGTTCATGCTCGGGTTCGCGGGACTGCCGCTGACGCGACCGGGGTCGAGCGGCACGCAGAGCCCAACCGCTTCCTCTGTCGTCAGATCGGGGTCCAGCCAGGCCTGCTCAGCCTCTCTGCTCGGAAAGATCACCGGCATCCGGTTGTGGACCTTCGCGACGACGTCGTTCGGCGTCGTCGTGACGAGCGTGGTCGAGTAGAGCCAGCCGTCCTCCTGGGCCTCCTCCCCATCCCACTCCTTGCGTGTGCAGATGCCGGCGAAGGCGAACAGCTCCCCGTCGTCGACCGTGAACCGCCACGGCTGGCGAGGCTGCTTCGGATCCTCAGCCTTCATCCATTCGTAGAAGCCGTCGGCGACGATCAGGCAGCGGTGGCGGAACTTCCCGACTAGCGGCGAGTAGGCCCGGCTCGACTGAAGGTTCTCGGTCTTGGCGTTGATCATCTTGTAGCCGACCTTCAGGTCCTTGGCCCAGCGCGGAACGAGACCCCAGCGCATCAGCCGCGCCTCCCTCTCCCCCTTTTCGGCCTCCTCGGGGTCGGGAGATGAGCGCACCGTGAGGATCTCCTGGCTGGGAGCAACGTTGTAGCGCTCGATCGCGCCCTCGGCCTTCTCCTTGAGCGCCTCCTCGAGCTGCACCTGGAAGCGGTCGGCGATCTTGCCGGTGTCCTTTGCCGTGACTGTGAAGCGCCCGCACATAGGCGGTCAAACTAGCGCCCTGGGCAGCGGAAGATGAGCCACATCAACCTACGCACGGCCCCCGCAACCGTGCTACTCCGAAATCGTTTCCAAGACCGCCGGCGACCACGACGCGGCCCGCGCTGTCAACCGAGACCCCGTTGGCTGAGAAGTACGTCTTGCCGAAGGGGGTCCTCACCCGGCTCCGGTGGGACCGTTCACCATTCGGACCAAGGACGATCGCGCCGAAGATGTCGTCGCCCGGCTCCCGCGCGAACGGCCCGGCGGCGACGATCCGCCCGCAGGGGCCGAGAGCCAGGCCCGCGACGTGCAGGCTGCGAACTCTGACAACACCGCGCCTGCCGAAGGTCCGGTCCAGAGCGCCGTTCGCCCGCAGGCGCATGAGCGCCCCGCCGTTGCGGCGCGAATCTACGCCGCCGCCGACGATGATCCGGTTTCCCACCAGGGCCAGGGAGGTCGCTCCTCGTGGAGTTAGGATCGCGAACTGCTTTCCCTTGTCATCGCGGAGCCGCGCGTAGAGACCCTGTCGCACCTCGCCACGATCTCCGAAGTAGGGATCCGGACGGCCATCAGCGAGGAACCTGGGGACGCTCAACCGGTAAATGCCGCCGGCGACGACGATGCGCCCCGCCGATCGATCTCGACTGTACGCGGTGACGGTCCAGTGAAGCGGCCAAACACGAATCCGCCATTCCCGAAGCTGGGATCGATGCTGCCATCCGCCTGTAGCCTGAACACTTCGAAGGAGCAGTGCTTCCCACAAGCCGCAACCCCAACGATCCCCCCGTCGGGTTGCGTCGCAATCGCTGTGATCCCCTGCGGACCACCCCCGTTCACCGTTGCGACACCACCCTCGCCGAACGACGAGTCGAGAGTGCCGTCGGGCAGGTAGCGCAGAAGAGCGGAGACACCGCCCTTGAGTGAGCCGCGGTAGAGCACTTGCCCCCGCCTGCCCCCATCAGAGCGAGGAGCAGCGCGCCACTCGTGACCCAACCGAATCTCATCGGCCACACCGCGGGAGCAAGGACCGCTCGCGGTACTTCGCCAGCGCGAAGTCGCCGCTGTACGCATAGCGAGAGACGGTCCCTCCCACGATTACCGATCCACGTCCGGCTGGGACGAGGCCGGAAGCGTCACTGACGCCCCGTCTGCCGAACGGAGTGAAGGCTCGCAACTTCGCGCGGCGGTTCGATGGTACGCCGAGGACCGTCATGGATCTCGTCCCCGTATACGTGTCGAACCAGGTCCCCGTTGCGATTACGCCGCAGCCCCCAGCCCTTACGCTCGAAATGGAGAGGTTGGGAAGCAGCAGGCGTCCCTTTCGCTGGAACGAGCGGTCCAGTTTGCCGTTCGGGCGCAAGCGCACCAGCTCGCCCGCGTCGCCCACGCCGCCTTCGACGCCGAGCACGATGCGACCGCGTCCATCGAGAGCGACCGAAGAACCGGTCCTCTGTGGATTGTGCACGAGGTGGTCGAAATAGATCCGCAGCTTCAGGTTGGCGGCGCCATTTTTAGCAAAGGTCCGATCGAGAATCCCGTTCGGCAGCAGTCGGAGGGCGGTCAGGATTGCCCGGGCGCCGCCGACGACGATGATCCTTCCGTCGGCCTGGAGACGGACCGCCAAGGCAGAGTCTCCACGAGTATTCGGGACGTCGTACTGAAAGACCCCATCGTCAGCGAAGCCCGGATCGAGCTTCCCGCTGGGCAGGAACCGGGCGACCTTGATGCAGCCTCCGCCGCAGCCCGACGAACTGCCCGCGGCGAGAAGCCTCCCCCTCCGGTCGATTGTGATCTGTCCGAAGAACCCCGCTCCACTGGATGGCGGGACGACTGAGAACCCGCCATCTCCGAATGACGAGTCGAGTGCGCCCGAGGGCCGGAGGCGGGTCAGGGAGTAAGCGTAGTTGCTGTGAATCCCCGCGAAGTTGACGATGGCCCCGATGTACACGAAACCCCGCCGGTTGACCACAACTGCGGTAGGCGTGAGCTCGCCGATCGATTCGCGCCCAAGCTCGTCAATCGGGATCAGTGTCCGTCCAGCCCTTCCAAATGCACGGTCGACGCGGCCGTTGCGCAGATAGCGGGTGACGGCCAGCGTGTTGCAGCTCCCGTCTCGGCACTGATTCGTTCCCACGGCGATGATTCGCCCACCACGTGCACGGGCCAGGGCGGCGAGGCTGTCGTTCGCAGGAATCCGGCCGACGGTGTCAAGCAGCGTGGTTCCACCGCTGCCAAACCCAGCGTCGAGTCCTCCGGTGGTCGTCAATCGCTCGACGGCGATTTGGAACGGCTTTGACGGCGGGAAGGCCACAACCGGTCGCCCATCAGGGCCCAGGGCGATCAGAGAGGCGCCGCTCTCGCCGACGGCTGCCACCCCCTCGACGCCGAACGTGGCATCCCGATACCCATTCGGGTCGAGGCGAACGACCCCACACTGTCCCGCAGCGTAGATCCGGCCGGACGCGTCGGCAGAGAGCTGCCCTTCGGCTGAGATCCGCCGGGCGGTGCACCCGTTGTTCGGCTCGCCGAAGGCCGGGTCCACGGTAGCGTCGCCCGAGTTGAGTCGTTGGACAAAACCGTAGGTGTCGAAAATCGCCCGACCGTCGGGCTGCAAGGTCAACCCGGAGGTGCCGAGCAGGCTCGCGTCATCGGGAAGCTGGGTGCTGGAGGTCCGCCTTCCCTCTGGATCGAATCGAATGGCGACCAAGACCTCGCCCAGGAGCGTGTTCCCCAACACCACCAGGCTTCCGTCCGGACGAGGCGCGATGGAATTGACCCCGTCCTCAGCGCGGATGACTGTAGTGCGCAGGAGCCTGCCAGCGGCGCTGTAGCGAAACAACTTCGGGTAGGTGAGGCAGTCGAGCGTCGGGCATCCGGTGTCGGTTATCACCTCGACGGAGCCGCGGGGTTGCGCGACGATCTCAACCGCGAACTGGCTGTCCCTCTCCCTGATGCGCAGGGTTCCGCGCTTCCCGAACGTGCGGTCAAGCGCACCGGTTGGCCGATAACGCCGAACGAACACGTCCTGCGCGGGTCCGGACCCGATTCGTCCCGCCACGAAAATGGAACCGTCGGGGCCCAGCGCAGCCTGCGAGCCACGGGGGATCCGGAGCCTCCCCCCCTGAAGGAAGGTCGGATCGGGGGCCCCGCTCCGGTCAAGGCTATAGACGAGCAGGGGAAGGGGGTCGCCGTCCAGCGGAAAGTCGAACAGCGAGTCGTACTCCCCAACCCGGCGAACCGCCACCATCGTCCGGCCTCGGGCATTCACCTTCAGGTCCGCCACCGCCGCCCGCTCCGGGGGTGCGTAGCTCCCGAAATTTGTCGTCACCCGGCGGTCGCCGCCGAATGATCTGACAACGGGAGCCGGCGTTCCTGAGGCTGCCCCGACCACAAAGATGCAAAGCAGGGCCGCGAAAAGCCCGGCCGAAACGAGAACGACGAGATTTCAATTCCTGTGCATCCGACCACTCCCAGGGACTTGACGACCGGCCTTTACTTACAGAAACCATGGCAGGCGACCGAGTTGCGGCGAGAGTGACCCGGCGGTCGGTGATCTTGCCGGTGCCCTTTGCCATGACTGCGGAGTGCCGGAGGATCGCTTCGCGCTGCCGGGGGCTGACCGGGCGCTTTTTGGTCCGGGGGTGAGCGGTCGGTTCACCTGCCGCAGGAGCGCTGCGAGAACCGTGCGATTCCGAAATCGGCTCCGGCCGGACCCGCGGCGAGGACCCGTCCCCGGCGGTCCACCGCGGCTCCGAGGGCTGCTGAGTCGAGCTTGCCGAACGGGGTCCGCACACGGGCGCGCCGCGATCGCCCACCGTTGCGCCCGATGCTGGCCACGCCGAACGTGTCAGCACCCGGCACGGGTGCAAACCGGCCGACGACGGCGATCTGACCGCACCTTCCGAGAGCCATGTCCTCCACGTCAAGACCGCGAAACTGGACGATCCCGCGCTTACCGAAGCCACGGTCGAGTGCGCCGTTCGCCCGAAGCCGAACGACCGCTCCACCGTTTCCCTTCGAGTTCACCCCTGCCCCGACGAGGATCCGGTTGCCGGTCACCAACAGTGAACTCGCCCCACGGTTGACGGGAACACGGACGAACTTCCCGGGCGTTGGTCTGCGTACCTGCCGAAGGATGGCCTGGTGGACGATGCCGCGTCGTCCGAAGCTCGGGTCCGTCCGTCCGTTGGCAAACAGGCGGGCGACGACCAGCCGACTCCTGCCTCCCGCCACGAGGATCCGCCCCCGGCCGCCTACCACGACCGCCTCAGGCGGAATCTCTTCCGTGCCCAGCGTCGTCGACCCTGAACCGGCGAACGCCGGATCGAGCCTGCCGTTTCGGTACAGCCGGACAACCTCGAATGAGCAGTCATCGCCGCAGCTCGCAACTCCGACGATCCTCCCGTTGCCCTGTACATCGATGGCGGTGATCCCGCGACCTCCCTCGCCGGGCACGCTCGCGACTCCCCCCACCCCGAACGAAGGATCGAGCGTCCCATCTGCCCGGTAGCGGAGGATCGCGGCCGTTCCTCCCTTCAGCTCCTTGTGGTCGAGTGTCTGCCCCACCCGCACCCCGACGAGAATCTTTCCGTCTGGTTGCAGAGCCACGCTCGAGGCCGAGTCGATCCCCTCTGTCTCGGCGGCGGCGAGTCCACGCCGCCCGAAGGACGGGTCGAGGGTGCCGTCTCGCCGCAGACGAGCGAGAACGATGTCGGAGCACTCGCCGTCCGCGCAGCGGTCGACCCCGACGAGGACTGCACGGCCGTCGGGCAGCGCCACCACGTCGGTGGCGGTGTCGAGGGTGCCGAAGGCAAAGGGTGCGAAGCCGCCCGCAGAAGTGGGATCCGGCTCCCCCGCCGCGTCCAGCCTGGCGATCCGGATACCGCCGGCCTGCTGATCCCAGCCCGCGAGGACGATCTTGCCTCCGGGATCGACCGCCACGGCCTGCGGCTTCGTCCCGAGAACAGGCGAGGGGTCGAGGCTGCCCCCCGCGCCGAAGCTCGGATCGGGGTGACCCTCGGAGTCGTAGCGAGCCAGCCCGCACTCTCCCTGGCCGCCTGCGACCAGGTACGAGCCGAGCGGGAGCGCCAGGATCTCACTGTCGCTCGTGGAGTCGGCGTGGATGTCGGCCGGCCTGCACCTCGCCGTCCCATCCATGCCGAACGAGGGGATCACGTTGCCGAGACTGTCGAATCGGGTCAGAAACCCGAATTCCCCCGCGACGAAGCCCTTGGCCGGCGCGTCAGCCACATCGGTGTATGTGACGTTCTCGCCAAGCGAAGCAACACCTGACCCTCGCTTGCCGAAATCGGGATCGAGCGTTCCATCTGGCCGAACCCGGGTGACCCGCGCAACGTTTGTGTACCCCCCAGCGGTGTCGGTGCTGAGGGCGAGAAGGCTGCCATCGCCGAGCACTGAAAGCTCGTTCTGGAACTCACCAGAGAATTGAACGGATCTGAGCCTCTCACCACCGGGGCTGATGCGAACCAGGTAGGGGACAGCGTAGGTGTACCCGCAGCCGGGATCGGTGCCGTAGCAACTGGCCGTGGCCCCGAGAACGAGAGCACCGTTTGGAAAGAGGCCGATGGCGCCGGCGTAGTCGTTGAGATGGAGGCCGAGATCAAGAACGCGGGTGCCCCCCTTGTTGAAGCTCCGGTCCGGGGTTCCGTCGGGCAGGTAACGGGAGGTCCGGATATCGCCGGCGTACCGGCCGCTGACCGTTCCAACGACCACGAATCGGCCGCTGGGCATCGCGGCGAGGTGGGACCCGAATGGCACCTTGATCGAGCCGCCGGCGCCGAAGCCGGAGTCGAGGCTGCCGTCGGAACGGAAGCGGGCGACGAAGAAGGGGACATCGGAATCGTCGCCGTAGGCGCCCACGATGGACCCGCCGTCCGCCAGCGGCGCAACGTCGGTCACGTGAACCCGGCCGTGAAATAGCCGCTCCCCGATGTTGACCCGCGCCCGCCCGTTGTGCCCGAACGAGCTGTCGAGGCGGAAACCGCTAGTGCCCGAAGCAGAGCCGGAACTCACGATCGAGATCGCGAGCAGAGCTGAAACCATGACCAAGACGACACTGCGGTTCCTGTGCATCCGTCCTCTCCCTGTCGCTTGACGATCCGGGCCTCACTTGCAGAAACCCCAGCAGGCGCCCGAGTTGCGGAAGGCGCTCAGCCGGGCCGCACCTCGGGGTGCTCGCGGTACCACGCCACCGTATGCCCGATGCCCTCCTCCAGCGGCACCTGTGGCCGCCAGCCGGTCATCCCGACCAGCTTCGTCGCGTCGACGTATTGGCGATCGATCTCCCCCTCCGGCGTGCCTGATCCCAGGTACTCGGGCTCGAGGTCTGTGTCGACCCCCTCTGCGACGAGCTCCAGCACGTCGCGGACCGAGTGGGCGGCTCCCGTGCCGGCGTTGAAGGCTTCCCCTGCGGCGGGCCCGCCGGCGCCGACCGCGCTCTCCACCGCCAGGTAGGCGGCGACCGCGTCGGAGACGTAGAGGAAGTCACGCTCGGGGGACCCGTCGGAGCGGATCACCGGGGCCCTGTCCTCGAGCGCGGCCGTGATCGCCTCGGGGACGATCCTCGAGAAGTTCTGATCGCCTCCCCCGTAGACGTTCGCAAGGCGCGTCACGGCAACGGGCACGCCATGACTTTCCCAGTAGCCGCGGGCGATGACATCGGCGGCCGCCTTGCTCGCCTCGTACGGAGCGGCCGGGGAGAGCGGGGCGTCCTCACGGTAGGGCAGGTCGGCCGAGGGCCCGTAGGCCTTGTCTGAGGAGGCGACGATGACCGCGGGCACATCGGCGCGTCGGCATGCCTCGAGCAACGTCCACGTCCCACGCACATTTGTCTCGAAGGTTCGCGTCGGATTCGCCCGGGCTTCGCCGACGAGGGTCTGGGCGGCAAGGTGGAATACGGTGTCGAACTGCCCGGCCGCCAGAACCGCCGCCATGAGACCGGCATCCTCGACCGAGCCGGTCTCGAGCTCGACCTCGGCCGCGATCCCGTGCAGCGCAAGACCGGAGACGGCCGGCCTGGCGGAGTCCACCACGGTCACCGTGTCGCCCCGCTCGACCAGGGCGCGAGCCAGGTGACTCCCGATGAAGCCATGACCGCCGGTCACGAGGGAGCTCTTCACGAGCGCACACCCCCCCGCGCCCAGGGAGCGTCGCCCGACTCCCAGAGGTCGTCGAGGACGACCGCGTCCTTGTAGGTGTCCATGCAGTCCCAGAAGCCTTCGTGGCGATGGGCGCGAAGCTCCGAGGCCGCCGCGAGGTCCTCGAGCGGCTGGCGTTCGAGAACGCTGTCGCGCGTCATGAACTCGAGCGCCCCGGGCTCCATGCAGAAGAACCCGCCGTTGATCCAGTGCTCAGAGCGCGGCTTCTCGGTGAAGCCCTCGACCACGTCAGCCGAGCCGATGCGCGCCACCCCCCACTGCAGATGGGGCTGCACCACGGTCACGGTCGCCAGGGCGCCGTGCCCGGAGTGAAACGAGAGGAGAGCCTCCAGGTCGATGTCGGCGACGCCGTCAGCATAGGTGAGGCAGAACGTCCCCGCGGACAGGCGATCGGCGACGAGGCTGACACGCCCGCCGGTGGGAGTCTCGAGGCCGGTGTCGATGCACTCGACGTCGAGGCGCGCAAGGGCGGAATCCGCCGCGACGGCATCTTCGATCATCTCGCCGCGGTAGCCGGTGAGGAGGAGGAAGCGCTCGAAGCCCTGGGCCGCATAGATGTCGATGACGTGGCGAAGGATCGGCCGCCCGCCGATCTCGACCAGCGCCTTCGGCATGGACTCGGTCTTCTCGCGCAGGCGGGTACCGCGGCCTCCGCAGAGGATGGCAACGGGAGGAGGCAGCGGCCTAACCGCCGGCGACGGCGGGGAGGATCGTGACCTCGTCGCCGTCCTTGACGGCCGTCTCGAGCCCGTCCTGGAAGCGGCTGTCCTCGCCGGAGACGTAGACGTTGACGAACCGGCGGAGATCGCCGTCCTGGGTGATCCTCTCGCGCAGGCCGTCGTGGAGATCGAAAACAGCGTCCAGAGCACCGCCGACCGTAGAGGCCTCGACCTCGACCTCGGACTCTCCGTCCGTGGCAGCCCGGAGTTGCGTGGGGATCTTGACCGTCGCGCTCATACTTTGAGAAGGCTCCCTTCAATCTCGGTCTCGAAGCTCTCGGGGTTTGGATCGATCTCGTGCATCTGGAAGGTATCGCGAGTCGCATCGAGGGTCTTCAGACCCTCGCCGGTGATCACCACGACGACGCGCTCACCGTCGGCGATGTCTCCCCGTTCGGCGAGCTTCTTGAGGACACCCACCGTCACGCCGCCGGCCGTCTCGGTGAAGATCCCGGTCGTCTCGGCAAGCAGCCTGATCCCCTCGCGGATCTCCGGATCGGTGACCTGGTCGACGCCTCCCCCGGTCCTGCGCGCGAGGTCGAGCACATAGGGCCCGTCGGCCGGATCGCCGATCGCGAGGCTCTTGGCGATCGTGTCGGGACGCTGCGGCTTGCAGACATCCCAGCCCTGCTCATACGCGTGGGCAACCGGGCCGCATCCGACGGCCTGGGCGCCGTTGAAGACCGGCTGCGCACCGTCGACGAGCCCGATTTCGCGCCACTCGTCGAAGCCGCGGCCGAGCTTCGTGAAGAGCGAGCCGGAGGCAACCGGGCAGACGATCCGGTCGGGCAGCGTCCAGCCGAGCTGCTCGACCAGCTCGTAGGCGATCGTCTTCGAGCCCTCGGCGTAGTAGGGGCGCAGGTTGACGTTGACGAATGCCCACGGGCGCGTCTCGGCGAGCTGCGTACAGAGCCGGTTGACGTCGTCGTAGCTGCCGCGGACGCCGATCAGGTTCGTTCCGTAGACGCCGGTGGCGAGGAGCTTCTGCTCCTCGAGGTTGGCCGGGACGAACACATAGGACTCGAGGCCGGCGGCAGCGGCGTGGGCCGCGACCGCATTGGCGAGGTTCCCGGTCGAAGCGCAGGCGACGGTGGTGAACCCGAGCTCCTGCGCCTTGGCGATTGCAACCGCCACGACCCGGTCCTTGAACGAGTGGGTCGGGTTGGCGGCATCGTTCTTGACCCAGATCTCGGCGTTCGTGCCGAGGCGGTCGGCGAGGCGGTCCGCCTTGACCAGCGGGGTGAGGCCGGGCTCCAGAGGGTCGGTCGGCTGGCCCTCGAAGGGCAGGAAGTCGGCATAGCGCCAGATTCCCTGGGAACCCGCCTGGATACGCCGTTTGGCGCCCTCGGCGTCGAGGGCGCCGAAGTCATAGAAGACCTCGAGGGGACCGAAGCACTGGTCACATACGAAGTGCGCCTCGAGCGGGTACTCCGCCGCGCACTCCTTGCATCTGAGGCTATGGGGGGCTGACATCCGACTGTCCTTTGCTCGTCTTGAACGAAAAAACCTCCACCCTTGTGAGAGGAGGAGGTCCCTGTCGGACATCTCTCTCACATCTTCCAGGCGTTTTGCGAACCTCGCCTGCTGGAATTGGCACCTTCCGCGAACCGTCAGGTTCTGAGTGGTTGCCGGGGGTTCTTCGGGCCAGTCCCTCCCCCCCTCTAGATGTGGCGGTATGTGCGCGGAAGAATAACAGGGACCGCCGGCGTCGATTTCGAGCCGCGATCGACGGGGCGGTCTAACCTAGGCGACATGGATGCGACCGCCCCGGAAGAGAAGATGGAGGTAGGCGATGCCGAACCTCCCCAAACCACGGTTGAGACGCGGGGCGCGACGGTCCAACCTACAGGCGGCCCCACAGCCCGCTGAGCCGGCGGGCCCCCGCGTCGAGCAGATCGACGCCGAAGGCCTTCGCTGGGTCAACATCGAGCGCCCGGGCGGCGCCGAACGCGCCTGGCTCGAGGAGCACTTCGATTTCCACGCACTCGATCTCGAGGACGTTCTGTCGCGCAACCAGCGCCCGAAGATCGACGTCTACGACGAGTACCTGTTCATCGTGCTGCACCTGCCGGTGTTCGACCGCGCGGCCGGGCGGCTCGGGACCGGGGAGCTCGACCTCTTCGTCGGCCCCGGCTTCCTGATCACGCTCCCCAACCAGCCGCTGCAGCCGGTCGAGTACCTGTTCGAACGCTGCCGCTCCAAGGAGGAGCTGCGGGAGCAGCTCTTCTCGCGCGGCTCCGGATACCTGCTCTACCGGATCGTCGACGACTCGTTCGACTACTGCTTCCCGATGCTCCGCAAGATCGGCAACAAGCTCGACGCCCTCGAGGATTCCCTGTTCGAGGAGCGCTCCGAGGACATCGTCCGCGATATCTCCAACGTCAAGCAGGAGATCATCAACTTCCGCAAGGTCATCCGCCCGCAGCGGCCGGTGCTCCGGGACCTCGAGCGCGTCAAGCAGCGCTACCTGACCGAGGACCTCGACCTCGAGATCTACTTCGACGACATCGTCGACGCCCACGAGCGCATCTGGGACATGCTCGAGAACTACAAGGAGGTGGTCGAGGCGCTCGACGAGACCAACGAGTCCGTGATCTCCCACCGCGTCAACGACATCCTCCGAGTGCTGACCTCGATCAGCGTCATCGTCCTCCCGCTGACTCTGCTCGCCAGCATCTGGGGCATGAACGTGGGCGTGCCCGGCGAGGGCAACCTGACGGCATTCTGGATCGTCGTCGGGACGATGGCGGCCCTGCTCATCGGCATGGTCGCCTACTTCCGCCGGCGCGGCTGGCTCTAGCCGGACGCGGCTTGGGCCCTGCGGTCCGAGCGGAGCGGGCGCCTGCGGCCCGAGCGGAGCATCGTTGTGGAGTTTGGGGTGCCGGGGCGCCGCCAGATCCACAACGACCGCGCCGAATCGCTCAGTCCTGCTCGGCCGGGGGGGTCAGACCGGGTCGGCCGCCGCGAGGCATTGATCCCGGCGGACGGATCGCCTTTCGCGCTCGCCCATCTAGCATGCGGACAGTGGCAAACCACCGCATCTGGGCGCCCTGGCGCCTCGCCTACGTGAAGAACGCATCGAAAGACCAAACGGACGAGTGCGTCTTCTGCGCGAAGCCCGCGGCGGGAGATGACGAGGGCGCCCTGATCGTCCACCGCGGCGAGTCGAGCTTCGTGATCCTCAACAAGTTCCCGTATACGAACGGCCACCTGATGGTCGCGCCGTTCGAGCACGTCGGGCGCCTTCAGGACATCGCCCCGGAGACCGTCGCCGAGATGATGGGCTTCGCCCAGCAGGCGATGGACCGGCTCGAGGCGGTCTACGGCCCACAGGGCTTCAACGTCGGCTTCAACCAGGGCAAGGCAGCCGGTGCCGGGGTCGAGCACCACATCCACATGCACGTGGTCCCTCGCTGGGGCGGCGACACGAACTTCATGCCCGTGATCGGCGACGTGCGGGTCATGCCGCAATCACTCGAGGACAGCTACGCCGCCCTGAAGGAGGCCTATTGAGCTCCGAGGCCAACCCCGCTCCGCCCTCGTCGGACTTCGCCGGGCGGGGAACGCTGGCCCCCCCGGGGATCTTCAAGGCCTACGACATCCGCGGCGTCCACGGCATCGAGATGGACGAGACGACGGCCTACGCGGTCGGGCGGGCGTTTGCCCGCGTTCTCGGGCGCCTGCGCGACAAGGAGCCCGCCGACCTGAGCGTCGGCGTCGGCCGCGACATGCGCCTCACGGCGCCTGCGATGTCCTCGGCGCTGATCCAGGGCCTTGCCGCGGAAGCGGCCCACGTCCTCGACTCCGGCATGGTGTCGACGGAGATGCTCTACCACCTCGTCGGCTCACGTGAGCTCGACGGCGGCGCGATGGTCACGGCATCCCACAATCCCAAGGCCTACACCGGCGTGAAGCTGGTTCGGGAAGGGGCGCTGGCGCTCTCCGACGACGCCGGGATCGGCGATGTGCAGCGCGAGATCGAGGCGGGGCTCGGCGACCCTCCAGGCGGCGGGACAGTCGAGGGGGCCGACGTCACGGCCGACTTCCGCCGCCATGTCGAGGCGCTGATCGACCCCGACAACATGAAGCCGATGCGGATCGTCGTCGACGGCGGCAACGGCATGGCCGGACCCATGGTCGGCCCCATCCTCAGCGACCTCGGCTTCGAGCTCGTGGAGATGTACTTCGAGCCCGACGGCGAGTTCCCCGACCACGAACCGAACCCGCTGCTGGAGGAAAACCGGCGCATGATCATCGACCGAGTGCGCGCCGAGGGCGCGGACCTCGGCATCGCCTGGGACGGGGACGCGGACCGCTGCTTCTTCATCGACGACACGGGCAGCTTCTGCGACGGGGACTTCATCTGCGCACTGCTCGCCAAAGCTGCGCTCGCGAAGGAGCCCGGCGCGACCATCCTTTACGACCCCCGCTCGAGCCGGGCCGTTCCCGACACCGTCGCCGAGGCGGGCGGGCGCTCGGAGCTCTCCCGGGTCGGACATGCGTTCTTCAAGGCGCGCATGCGCGAGGAAGAGGCGGTCTTCGGCGGGGAGGTGTCGGGCCATTACTACTTCCAGCACTTCTGGAACGCCGACTCGGGGACCGTCCCGGCTCTGCTCATGCTGGAGCTGCTCTCGCTCGACGGCCGCAAGCTCTCGGAGCTGATGGCCGACTTCCGTTCGGAGTACTTCATCTCCGGCGAGATCAACTCCGAGGTCGAGGACGCCGACGCGAGGATGGCGGAGCTGCTCGAGGCCCACTCCGACGCCGAGGTCACGCGGCTCGACGGGATCTCGATCGACTACCCCGACTGGCACTTCAACGTCCGGCCCTCCAACACCGAGCCGCTGCTTCGCCTCAACCTCGAGTCGCTCTTGTCACGCGAGGACATGGAGCGCCGCCGCGATGAGATCCTCGCGGTGATTCGCCGATGAGGGCGCAGCGAGCGCGCGTCCATCTCTGGCTCTGCGCAAGCGAGCGAAGCGCGAAAGCCTTGTGATGACGCAGACCGTCACGACCGAGGACGCGCTCGCGCGCGCACGCGCCGCGGGCATCCACCAGCTCCGCATACCGACCCCGTTCGCCGTCGGCCGCGTCAACTGCTATCTGCTCGAGGACGGCCCGCTGACGCTGATTGACACCGGGCCGAACTCGGGCAAGGCGCTCGACGAGCTCGGATCCCAGCTCGGTGTGCTGGGCTACTCGATCGCCGACATCGAGCTCGTCATCCTCACCCACCAGCACATCGACCACCTGGGGCTCGTCGAGATCATCGTCGAGCATTCTGGCGCCGAGGTCGCCGCGATCGACGTTGCCGTGAACCGCCTTGCGAACTTCGCCGACGACACCGAGCGGGACGACCAGTTCGCCGTGGAGCTGATGCTGCGGAACGGCATCCCCGAGGAAGTCGTGTATGCGCTGCAGTCGGTCTCGCGGAGCTTTCGCGGCTGGGGCGCCAAGGCGGTCGTCACCCGGCCGCTGCAGGACGGCGAGCGGATGGAGTTCGGAGACCGGACGCTCGAGGTCCTCCACCGGCCGGGGCACAGCCCCTCCGACACGATCTTCTGGGACGAGGAGCGACAGATCCTGATCGCCGCCGATCACCTGATCGCCCACATCTCCTCTAACCCGCTGATCTCGCGGGCGCTCGACGGGTCCGACAAACGCCCTCAGGCCCTGGTCACCTACATCGAGTCGATGCTCGAGACGCGTGAGCTCCCGGCCGAGATCGTTCTCTCGGGCCACGGAGAACCGATCACCGACCACGTCGCGCTCATCGACGACCGGATCGCGAAGCATCACCAGCGCAAGGAGAAGATCGCGAAGCTGATCGCCGAACAGCCGCGATCCGGCTACGAGATCGCCCAGGCGATCTGGGGGAACGTCGCCGTCACCCAGGCTTACCTCACACTGTCGGAGGTGATCGGCCATACGGATCTGCTGGTGAACGAGGGGCGCGTATCCGAGGTGCTCGATTGCGGTGTCGTGCGCTACGAGGCGGTCGCGTGAGCGCGGCGAGCCAAACAGCCCGGCCCACGCCGGCACCCGGTGTCGTCGAAACCACACCCCGCCGCTCGAAGAAGAAGCGGATGCTGATCATCGTCAACCCGGTGGCGACGACTGTGTCGAACCGCCTGAAGAACCTCGTCGTCTACGCGCTGCAGGGGCGCTACGAGGTCGAGGCGGTCGCGACCGAGGCCCAGAACCACGCGACGGAGATCGGGCGCGAGGCGACTGACGGCGGCTACGACCTGGTCGTTGCGTTCGGCGGCGACGGCACCTTGAACGAGGTGGCGAACGGCCTCGCCGGCACCGATGTCCCCGTGTCGGTCCTGCCGGGCGGGTCGACCAACGTAGTCGCGAGGACATTCGGCATCCCCAACGACGTCGTCGACGCGACCGAGCACCTACTTTCCGTTGCCGACGACTTCAAGCCCCGCCCGATCGACCTCGGTCTCGCGGGCGATCGGCGCTTCGTCTTCTCCTGCGGCATCGGCATCGACGCCACCGTGGTCGAGCGCGTCGACTCCAACCCGAAGCTGAAGGCGCGCCTGGGCCCCTACTACTACTCGTGGTGCGCGGTTTCCGCCCTCTACAAGAGCTACCTGCGCAATCCGGCACGGCTCCGGGTCGAGGTGAACGGCGAGGTCTCCGAGGGGATCACCGCTCTGGCCCAGAACTCCGATCCGTTCACCTATTTCTCGACACGTCCCGTCCGGGTCTGCGAAAACATCTCGATCGACGACGGCACGCTGTCGCTCGCGGTTCTCCGCAAGCTCGGCCAGCGCCACACGCCGACGCTCGTCGCGAAGCTGCTCGCCAAGAACGGCGGAGCATCGCGGCACCGCCAGATCGAGCACTTCGACGAGGTCACCGAGGCAACCGTCAAGTCCATCTCGACCGACGACTCCGGTGCCCTCCGGCCCCTCCCGATGCAGGTCGACGGCGACTACATCGGCAAGCACTCAGAGATCACGCTCGGCGTCGAGCCGGGCGCGCTCCACTTCGTTGCCTGACTACGACCCCTCCTGCGCCTTCTGCCGGATCGCGGCCGGCGAGGAGGAGGCGGAGATCGTGCTCGACGAGCCGGGCGCAGTGGCCTTCCTCGACTTCCGCCCGCTGTTCCATGGCCACGCGCTACTGATCCCACGTGATCATCGCGAAACCCTGCTGGACCTTTCCGGGCCCGAGGTCGGCCCCTACTTCGAGACGGTCCAGCGCCTCACGGCCGCCATCACACGGGCAATGGACGCCCAGGGCACCTTCGTGGCGATGAACAACATTGTCAGCCAGCCGGTCCCCCACCTCCACACCCACATCGTCCCCCGCCGCCGCAAGGACGGGCTGCGGGGCTTCTTCTGGCCGCGGACGAAGTACGAGACCGCCGAAGAGCGGGCCGAAGCGGGGGAGCGGATCCGCGCGGCGCTTCGCTAGCGACAATCGGCGAGTTGTCGTCATTGTCCCGCGGAGCTGAACGACCGGCCGCGGGAGACGCTCGAATGGATGAAGCCCTCTGAGAAGATGGACGAGCTGTTGCGCTGACCGCCTGAAGCCGCGGACCTAAGGCGACAACTCGAGCCTCCCTGCACGGAGAACGCGCAGGCCGGGGCCCGCGAGCATGGCGACCTCCTCCGGGGTGGTCAGCCGAGGATGCCCGCGGCGCGGGCCCCGGCGACGGTCTCGGCCAGGGTCGTCGGGCCGTCATGTTGCGGCGTCCAGTCGAGCTTCTCCCTGGCGCGCCTCGTGTCCATGATCACCGGCACGCGCAGGGCGTTGACCCATTCGAGCTCGGCATTCAGGAATGAGAGGCGTGAGGCCACGCCGGCCGCCGCGCGGACGACGCCGTCCGGCACCGGAACCGAGTACCAGCCCATCGCCTTCGCGATGTCGGCGAAGGTCAGCTCCCCGTCGCCCGCGAGGTTGTAGACGCCAGGGGCGCCCCGGCCCTCGATCGCCGCCACGAGGGCGGTCGCCACGTCGTCGTGATGGACGAGCTGGAACGGTGTGCTGCTGCCGGGCAGGACCGGCGCGAGGATAGGCAGGGCGTCGAGCGCACGGGTGACTATCGGCAGACGCCCACCGACCTGCACCTGCTTGACCATCTGCTCGACGAGCATCGTCGCGCGCTCTCCGGCGACGATGCACGGCCGGAACACGTAGGTCGCAATCCCGTTGCCGTTCAGCAACTCCCTGAGCAGGTTCTCCAGCTCGGCCTTCTGCGCGGAGTAGTAGAAGCCATCGGTGCCTCGGGGCCCCGCGTCCTCGGAGAGCGGCAGCTCGTTCTCCTCGTGGAAGCCATACGCCGCGACGGACGACGTGTAGACGAGGCGCTGGATCTTCGCCGCCACGCTCGCTTCGAAGACGTTCCGTGTCCCCTCGAGGTTGACGCGGCGGGTCTCGTCGTGTGAGCCGAAGATGATGAATGCCAGGTGGACGACCACGTCGGCTTCCGCCACCAGAGCATCGACCGCATCGCGGTCGAGGATGTCGCCCTGGCGGTAGGAGACTTTGGTCCAACCCTCGATCGCAGGGTCGAACGGGCGGCGCGCCATCCCGAGGACCCGGTCCACGCCTACGGCCCGCTCGAGCGCCGAGAGGAGCGGCTTTCCGATCTCGCCGGTGGGCCCGGTGACGGCGACGGTCAATCCCATGGCGCGAGTCTATGTCCGTGCCGATATGGGCGCCACGCGGCCCAGGCGCCGTCGCGCCCGCTTCTCTCAGCCCCCGCCGGGCGTGATCCGGTACGCGTCGAACACACCCTCGACGTTCCGCAGGCGGGTGATGCACTGCTTGAGCTGCTGGGTATCCCCCACCTCGACGACGAAGCGGTTCTTGACCATCGGCTGCTTCGTCTGACAGCTCGCCTCCATGATGTTGATTCCGCCCTCGGAGAGCGTCCGCGAGAGGTCCTCGAGGAGACGGGTTCGGTCCCACGCGTCGATCTGGAGCTCGACTCGGTAGGAGGACTCGTTGTCGCCATCCCACGAAACCTTGACGAACCGCTCCGGGGACTTCTTCAGTGCCTCGACGTTCTTGCAATCCTCGCGATGGATCGTGATGCCCCGACCCAGGGACACGTAGCCGGCGATTTCGTCGCCTGGCACCGGCCGACAGCACTTGGCAAGACGCACAGCGACCTCGCCGACGCCCTCGACCTCGATGCCGTAGTTGGACGCGTCCTTGGTCCGGCGGGCGTCGTCGTCACGACCGCCCATGAGATTGTCGAGGGGCTCGGACTCGTCGACCGCCTCGCCCGCCTTGAGACGCTGCATCAGCTTGTTCGCGACGGTCTTCGAGGAGATCTTGCCGCCGCCCAGCGCGATGTAGAACTCGCTCGCCTTGCGAAAGCCCATCTCGCGGATGACGTCGGCGAGGAGCGGAGAACCGGCCACCTTCTGCATCGGCAGACCGCGCTTTCGCAGCGCCGACTCGAGCGCCTCCCTGCCGGAGCGCTCCGCGTCGTCGCGGCGCTCCTCCTTGAACCAGGCGCGGATCTTGTTACGGGCGCGGCTGGTGCGAACCAGCTTCAGCCAGTCGCGCGAGGGGCCACGCTCGACCTTGGCCGTCAGGACCTCGACGATGTCGCCGGACTTGAGCCCGTAGTGCAGCGGCACAATCTTGCCGTTCACCTTGGCACCGACGCAGCGGTGGCCGACGTCGGTATGGACGGCGTAGGCGAAGTCGAGCGGTGTCGAGCCGGCTGACAGGTTCTTGACCTCGCCCTTCGGCGTGAAAACGAAGACCTCGTCCTCGAAGAGGTCGACCTTGAGCGACTCGAGGAACTCCGCCGGATCCTGCTCGCCCTCGGTCTCGACGAGCTGGCGCAGCCAGGTCATCTTTTCCTTGTCGGGATCGCCGCCCTCCTTGTAGGTGACGTGGGCCGCGACCCCGTACTCGGCGAGGCCGTGCATCTCCTTGGTTCGGATCTGGATCTCGAGCGGCTTCCCCTCAGGCCCGATCACGGTGGTGTGAAGCGCCTGGTACATGTTGGCCTTCGGCATCGCCACGAAATCCTTGAAACGGCCCGGCAGCGGCTTCCAGATCGAGTGGATGACCCCGACGGCGCCATAGCAATCCTTGACGGAGTCAACAAGGACGCGCATCGCGGTGAGATCGAAGATCTCGTTGAACTCGCGGCCCTTGCGGGTCATCTTCGTGTAGATCGAGTAGAAGTGCTTGGCGCGGCCCGAGATCTCGGCGTCGATGCCGAGGCGGTCGAGCTCCTCGGAGAGGAATGCGCCGGCCTCCTCGACGTAGGACTCGCGCTCGGCCCGCTGCTGGGCGACGAGCTGCTTGATCTCGGCGTACTTGCGCGGATGGAGAGTCGCGAAGGCGAGGTCCTCGAGCTCCCACTTGATGGCGTGGATGCCGAGGCGGTGCGCGAGCGGCGCGTAGATCTCGATCGTCTCGCGCGCCTTGAGGATCTGCTTTTGCTTAGGCAGCGCGTCGAGCGTGCGCATGTTGTGGAGGCGGTCGGCGAGCTTGATGAGGATCACCCGCACGTCGGTCGCGACCGCGACCATCATCTTTCGGTAGTTCTCCGCCTGGCGCTCGTCGCGGCTCTCGAAAGTGATCCCGGTCAACTTGGTGACGCCGTCGACGAGCTGGGCGATCTCGGGCCCGAACTCCTTCTCGACATCCTCGAGGCTCGCGCTGGTGTCCTCGACGGTGTCGTGGAGCAGGGCGGCGCATATCGTCTCCGTATCGAGCCCCATGCCCGCGCAGATCCGCGCGACGCCGACCGGGTGGGTGATGAACTCGTCCCCGGAGTGGCGCTTCTGGTCACCGTGGCGCTCGCAGGCGAACACGAAAGCGTGCTCGATCGCATCGTGGTCGAGAGCCTCGGTCGCTGAGCCTTCGGCTGCGTCGAACTCGCCGATCATCGCAAAGAGATCGCTCAGGAGGAGACGCTGTTCCTCGGTGATTGCGGCTCCTACGGCATCGCCGTTGCCGGCTGCCGCTGCGCCGTTCAATGCCGGCCCGCCCACCTGGGTGTGCCCGCGACGATCCGCGGGCACGCCGCCGTCTACGGAGCCGTTGGACTCCGTGATCTCATCGCCTAGGGCTGTTTCAGTCTTTCGAGATATAGCCGGCCATCCTGATGTCGGGCACGGTAGGCACGGAATGCCGCCGAGAGCTCGAGCTTCGTCCCCTCCGAGGATACGACTCCCAGCGTCCGAGTTCCGGCCTTCGCGTCCCAGTGCACCAGCCCGAGCTCCTCGAGAACGGCGGCGCAGCGCGCGGCGAGCTCGGGGCTGCGCGGGTAGCGGCTCTGGCCCATCAGAGCCGCGCGAAGCGCGCTGCCCGAGCAGGGCGCAGCCTCACGCAGATCGCGGAACGTGGTTCGCAGCGGAGCCCGGAGCCCGAGCTGCTCGTCGAGGACGGTCTGCGCAAATGCGCGCTCGGACTCCCCCCACACGGGGTGCAGGAAGGTCGTGCTCTCGCCGGTCGCGCCCCGAGAAACCAGCGCCACCTCGGCGGCCGATGCCGGGGGATCGATCAGGACGACGTGCCCGAACGACTCGGGCACGTCGCGTGCCCGCGTCAACGCGGCATAGTCGACGAGGACGAGCATTTCGGCACCGTTCGCCACCCGGGACATCTCCAGCGCCTCACAGCGGCCACAGGACACGAGCGCCTTCCCCCCGCCGAACCGGGCCAGCCCGGCGGCTCCCTCGGCGATGGCACCCCGACGTGCCGCGTCCGCGCAGACCGCCAGTACGCGCTCGCCGCTCGACACGAGCTCGGCGAGAACGGCGGTCGCGGAACTGCCGTGATTGACGATCGTGCGCGTCGGATCGACCTCATCCGGCACTCCGGCGATTTCGGACCCCCCGTCGAGCTCCCGCTCGAAGCGCTGCCACCAGCCGGTTGCCTCCGACGAGCACTCGTGACGGGGCGACCCGGCATCGTCGGCATCCGCCTTTCCCCCTTCGACCGGATAGAGCTCGCTCAGGACCAGGCGCGGCTCGACCGAGCCGTTCCACTCGTTGACCTCGAGGCGAACCGCGACATCGACAGAATCCTCGTCGCCGACGCCGAGCGACGAGCGCCCGAAGGCCACGCCGGCCGCCCGGTGGGCTCCGCTGTGGAGGTTGAAGCGGGAGTGCCGGCCCTCCTGCCCCATGCCCTTCACGTCACGGAGCCGAGCCGATGGGACCAACAGCCGCACCCCGGGGTTGCCGTTGCCGAACGGCGCCAGCCTGCCGATCTCCTCGGCGAGGCCCATGCCGATCCCCTGCCCACCGACGACGGCGTCGATTCGTTGTGTCCGCTGCATCTGGTCGGGGCCGATCGCCTCCTCCGCATGTGCGGCGAATGCGGCGCGGAAGGCATCGATCTCGGAGGCGGGCAACTCGAGCCCGGCCGCGGCCCGGTGCCCTCCGAAACGGGTCAGGTGACCGGCGCAGGCCTCGAGACCCGCGAGCAGATCGAAACCGGGGATCGAGCGACCGGAGCCCCGAGCGCTCCCATCCGCGGCGACCGAGAGCAGGATCGCGGGGCGGTTGTGCTCCTCGGCCACGCGCGAGGCGACGATCCCAACCACCCCCGGATGCCAGCCCTCACCGGCGAGGACGAGAGCCTTTGCCTCTCTCAGATCATCCGGAAGGGCCCGCAGGGCGGTGTCCGCCCCGTTTGCCACCTCGCGCTCCGTGAATCGGCGCTCCATGTTGGCGCGGTCGAGCTCCTCCGCGATGGCTGCCGCCCGGTCGGGATCCTCGGTCAGCATCAGCTCGACCCCTGCGTCGGCGCGGTAGAGACGGCCGGCGGCATTGATTCGCGGCCCGAGGCGGAAGGCCATGTCGCCCTCGTCGAGCTTCGCGACATCGCAGTGGCCGACGCCGGCCAACGCCGCGAATCCGGGGCGCTCGGCGCGCCGTGCGACCGCGAGCCCGCGACGAACCAGGTTGCGGTTCTCGCCGGTGAGCGGCACCAGGTCGGCGACGGTCGCAAGAGCGACGAGGTCCAGGTCCTCCTCGCCTCCCCCAGCCTCGCTTCCCTCCTCGCCGGCTGCCCGCCTCAACGCGGTCGCCAGCTTCCACGCAACCGCCGTTCCACACAGATCCTCGAACGGATACCCGCTTATTCGTGGATGGATGATCGGGCAGCTCGGCAGCTCGTCCTTGGGCTGATGGTGGTCGGTGACGATGACCTCCATGCCCAGCTCCTGGGCGAGCGTCACCTCCTCGACCGCGGTGATCGCGCAATCGACGGTCAGGATCAGCGATGTGCCGCGCTCGTGCAGCCGTCTGACGGCGGCACTGCCCAATCCGTACCCGTCCTCCTGGCGATCTGGGATCAGCCAGTCACAGCGGGCGCCCAGCGAGCGCAGAGCCGAGATGGCGATGGTCGTCGAACAGACCCCGTCGACATCGAAGTCCCCGAAGACGGTGATCGCACGGCCGGCCTCGATCGTCGCGAGCAGCCGTGAACAGACATCGTCCATCCCGTTGAACTCGGAAGGGTCATGGGTCTCCTCGGCACTCAGGAATGCCTGCGCCTCCGCCGGCGTGCGGTAGCCGCGCCGCACGAGCGTGATCGCCAGCGGCTCGCTCAGCCCGAGCTCGTCGGCCAGCCGCCTGGCCTCCACGTAGGAGTAGGGATCTGCCCGGTATGCCTTGAGTGATTCCGCCACACGCTCAGACTAAGAACCGGCGCGGCGGAATCTCTCCGAAAAAGGTCCGCGTATTGCGGACCCGACAAGCCTGGAGCTAGACGGCCTTTGCCTCCTCAGCCCGGATGCCGATGTAGTAGACGACGGCGATTCCCACGGCGAAACCGGGCACGGCGGCGAATGCGGTCGCGAGATCCGTGTCGCCGAGGCCGCGGCCGCTGACGGCCTGGATGATCGCGCCGGAGACGATGGCCCCGGTCACCGCTCCCAGGAACGCGCCGACGATTCCCTGCCAGAACCGGTCCGGCATGAAGACGGTGAAGTGCCAGAGGGCGATGCCCATCGTGAACCAGACCAACAGTGCCATTCAGGCTCCCAACTTCGAGGTCGAGGTGTGCGTCATCGGGGTCGCCCGTGCTTGCGTCGTCGTTGCTCGCGCATGCGGCGTCGTTTCTCGCGGCGCTCCTTGCGCTCCTCAGCCGTGAGCGCTCCGGGCGCGGCCGCCGGCAGCGGGACGTCCGGCCCGCCGGCGCCGTTGCCGTCGATCGTGTCGTCGACGGACTCGTCGTCTGCACCGATCACGTCCTCGGAGACGACCCCTGCCAGGATGTCGGTGCCGCGGTCCTCCTTCGCCGCCCGGCGGGCATCCTTGCCGCGCTTCGCGTCCCCGGCGCTGTCGAGCTTCGCGACCTCGATCTCCTCGGCATAGGCCGGGACGACACCGCCGTTGGCGGCGGCGATCCGCTCGCGCCTGGCCGCATAGACGGGCTCGCGCTCCTTCCAGGCGGTCAGCACCGGCGAAGCGATGAAGATCGACGAGTACGTACCGGAGGCGATGCCGACGAGCATCGCGAAAGCGAAATCGGTGAGAGTCGCGCCGCCGAAGATCAGCAGGCTGACGACACCGAGAAGCGTCGAGAAGCTCGTCGCAAGGGACCGGGTGAGGACCTCCGACATCGAGCGGTTGACGATCTGAGAGAATGCGGCCCGCGGCATCCTCGGGAGGTTCTCGCGTATTCGGTCGAACACGATGATCGTGTCGTAGAGCGAGTACCCCAAAATCGTCAGGAACGCGGCGACCGTACCGCTCGACACCTCCCTTCCGGTCAATGCATAGACGCCGCCCGTGATCAGGATGTCGTGGAAGATCGCGATCAGGACCGGGATCGCGAACTTCGGCTGGAACCGGAAGGCTACGTACGCGGTGATCACGAGCAGGGAGAGGATCAGGGCCCTGATCGCCGAGCGTGCGATCTCCCGGCCGAAGGTCGGGCCGACGCTGCTGCTGTCAAAGCCGGCGGGATCGACGCCGAATTTGTCATTCAACGTCTTCTGAACCTTGTCGACTCCCTCGGGCCCGAGGTTGCCGGACTGGATCTGGAACGCGTTCTCGCCCAGGCCCTCGTTGGCCACCTTCTGGACCTCTTCACCGTTGATGCCGGCCGCGCTCAGGGCGTCGCGGACGCCGTTTTCGTCGGTTGCCTTCTTCAGGGGAACGGTGATCCGAGTCCCGGACTCGAAGTCGATTCCGAAGTTGAGCTGCTTCGTCGCCAGGGCGCCCGCGCCGATCAGAAGGATCACACCGGAGATCGAGAAGAACCAGCGGCTCGCGCCCATGAAGTCGAACTTCCACTCATGGCCGCCGGAGCCGGCGCCGAGGGCGCTGGGCGAGCTGAGCAGGCGGGATCGGCTCATCGAACCCAGGAGAGCCTGGGTGAAGACGACCGCCGTCAGCAGCGAGGTGATTGTCCCTACGCCGAGGGTGAAGGCGAAGCCCTTGACCCCGGCAGTCGCCAGGACGAAGAGGATGAAGGCCGTGAGCAGGGTGACGACATTCGCGTCGATGATCGTCCCGATTCCCTGTCTGTAACCGGCGGCTATGGAGGAAGACATGGATCTCCCCTTGCGCACTTCCTCCTTTATTCGCTCGAAGATGACGATGTTCGAGTCGGCCGCAACTCCGATCGTCAGGATCAGGCCTGCGATGCCCGGCAGGGTCAGCGTGATCGGGATCAGCTTGATCAGCGCGAAGAAGATGATCCCGTAGGCGACGAGAGCAGTGGTCGCGATGAGGCCGAGGAGGCGGTAGAACGCGATCAGGAAAAGGATCACCGCGAGCAGGCCGACGATGCCCGCGATCAGCCCCTCGTGCAGAGCCTGGTCGCCGAGGGTGGTCGACACCTTGGTCGAGGAAATCAGCCGCAGGTCGATCGGAAGGGCGCCGATCTGGAGGGTCTTGGCAAGATCCTGCGCTTCGCCGATGCTGTTGAAGCCGCCGGAGATCTGGGCGCCGGTGCGGCCGTCGATCCCGTCCGGGTTCTCCTGAAAGTTGATGATGGGTCGGGTCTTGACGACACCGTCGAGCACGACGGCAAAGTGGCCCGAGAGCGCCGCGGCGGTGTTCGGGTCGGTGACGCCGACTATCCCCGCCTGCGCCTGACCCCGCTGGGCGATCCTGCGGGTTACGGTCTGGAATGCGTCCTGACCCTTGCCGGTGAAGTTGAAGGTGACGTTCGGTGCGTTCGTGGTCGGATCAGTGTTCTGCTGGGGGTCCTTGATGTCAGAGCCGGTCAGCGCCGGGCGATCCTTGAGTGCGTACCAGCCGGGAGGCTCGTCGGTGATCGTCTCGCCCGTGGCCCGGTCCGTGGGCTGCTCGGAGACGACGATGGTCCCCGGCGGGACCGTCACGACCTCCGTGTTCACCCTGCTGCGCTTGACTCCCTGCGGTGTGACGAACAGGGCCGCCTTCGACTTCTGCGGAGCGCCGTCACCGATCGGCCGGTGGGTGTCGGCGGTGAACAGGTAATACCGGGGAACGCTCTCCGAGCAGCCATCCTTGGCGCAGTTGGGATCGGGCGGCTGCTTGCTGGCGAGCTGCGCCGCCGC
>JBBSQE010000003.1:0-41585 GCA_038258095.1 Solirubrobacterales bacterium
CCCGGCTCTGCTCACGCTTCCTCACCCTGGCGGCGGCGATCTCGCTCAACCACCGGCTCGGTCGCCCATCCCGGTCTCTCGTCGCCTATTGCGGGTGAAGCGTGGAACTACTCATCTAGACCGGGTTCGGCACGTCGACGAAGACGTGCTCCACGCCGAACCGCTCCGCGATCAGCTCTCCGAGCCGGGTCACGCCGCAGCGCTCGGTCGCGTAGTGGCCCGCCGCGTGGAAGTGGATGCCGAGCTCGCGGGCATCGGGCATCGCGTGCTCGGCCGCCTCGCCGGTGACGAGAGCGTCGAGGCCGAGGGCTCCCGCTTCGGCGAGCGCGCCGGCGCCTGCGCCGGTCACGATCCCGACGCTGCGCACCGTGTCGGGCCCCGCTTCGAACGAGATCGGCTCTTGGCCGGCGAAGGTGGCGAGCCGGGCCCTCAGCTCGCCGGCCGGGATGCCTCCGGAGCTGAGCCCGATCGCCCCGATCGCCCGTCCTTTCACCGGAGCAAACGGCCGGGGGTCGAGCTCGAGTCCGAGGGCCCCGCAGAGCAGCACGTTGTTGCCGATCTCCCGATGCGCATCGAGGGGCAGGTGGTAGGAGGCGACGGTGGCATCGGCCTCCATGACGACCCGTAGCCGCGCCGTCATCTGCTCGGTCAGGCCCGAAGAGAGACCGCCGAAGAAGAGCTGGTGGTGGGTGATGATGAGGTCGGCGCCGCCGGCGACCGCGGTCCGCAGGTGCTCGAGGCTCGGGGTGACGCCGGTTGTGACCCGGGCGACCTCGCTGCCGCCCGGCACCTGCATCCCGTTCGGCCCGTAGTCCTCGAACCCGTCGATTTCGAGCAGGTCGTCGCAGAAGGCGATGATCTCGTCGCGGCCGGCCACCCCGCCAATCTACGATGTGCCGATGCCCGAAGCAGACGCAACCGCGGGCGCCGCCGTCGGCCGGGACTCGTTCATCGAGTCCCTGATGGACACCGACCTCTACTCGATGGGGGCGTTCTTCTGTGATCAGAACCCCGAACTGGTCGACGAGGTCGTCCGCCAGGCCGGCGAGATCGAGACCCGCGGCCTCGAAGCCTTCGCGGCATCCGAGGCCGTCTCGGTAGAGGAGAGCTTCAACACGCTCCTCACCGGGCTCGCCGTCCGCTACTACAAGGCGGTCGCCGGGTAGATGCGCCGACGGGCAGACACGGGAGCCACCGTCTGATGGAGAGCCCCGCCATCCAGCCGGGCGGCCGGCGCGGTCGCTTGGCGGTGATCGCCCTGCTCGCGATCGGCGCGATCGCGCTCTTCGCCGCGATCGCGGAGCTCTCGACCGAGAAGGGCGGGCCTCCGGTCGTCAAGCTGGCCGGCATCAGCGATGCTCAGCGGATCTTCGGCGGGATTCCGTCTGCCGGCGACCGGCTCGGCGATTCCGACGCCCCGGTCTCGATCCAGTTCTACGACGACGTGCAGTGCGGCGACTGCGCTGAGCAGTTCCTGGACACGATCCCCGATCTCGTCGACCAGGAGGTTCGCGAGAAGAAGGTTCAGCTTCTCTACCGCAACTACTCCTTCACGGTCTTCCCGGTGCAGCAGGGGTTCATCGGGGTGGAGGCTGCGGGCATGCAGGGCTACGAGTGGCCGTTCGTCTACCTGATGTTCAGAAACCAGGCCGAGGCCGAGCGGATCGGCGGAGCCAACGCTGACTTCCTCGACTCGGTCGCGGCATCCATCGAGGAACTCGACGTCCCCCAGTGGGAGAAGGACTTCGCCGCCGGCGGCGGCGCCGACGGGTCCATCACAGCCGACCTCCGCGAGCAGGACAAGGTGGCCCAGGATCTCGGCCTGCGGAAGAAGGCCTCGGTGATCATCAACGGGCCGAACGGCACCGAGACGCTCGAGGACGGGCCGAGCCTCGACGCCATCCGCGACGCGATCGACAAGGTCGACTGACATAATCGCCTCCTCTCGGGGCGTGGCGCAGCCTGGTAGCGCGCACCGTTCGGGTCGGTGAGGTCCCCAGTTCGAATCTGGGCGCCCCGATTGCTCTGCTTCCGGCCCAACTCCGCCTTCCCCCTCGACGGGGGAATGAGGTTGCCGGGTCCTGACCCGCTCAAAGCATTGATCACGCCCGACGCCTTCAAGGGCACGTTGTCGAGTGCCGAGGTCGGCGCTGCGCTGGCCGCCGGGGCCGCGGACGGGGGTGCCGAGGCCACCGTCCTCGCCGCCGCGGACGGGGGCGAGGGGACAGCGAGCGCCCTGGCGTCGGCGCTGGGGGCCGAGACCTTCGCCGTGGAGGTCAGGGGCCCGCTCGGGGAAGTTGTCCCGGCCCACTGGGTCAGGCTCGGCGACGGCCGGGCCGTGGTCGAGGTCGCGGTTGCAAGCGGGCTCGACCTCGTCGAGGAGAGCCGCCGGGACGCCTGGGCCGCAAATACGTTCGGCACCGGCGAGCTGATCGCCGCAGCCGCTCGCGCCGGGTGTGACCGCGTGCTCGTGGCGGCCGGGGGAAGCGCCACCACCGATGGCGGTTCCGGCGCGCTCCGTGCTCTCGACGAGGCCGGCGTCGACGTCGAGATCGACGTGATCTGCGACGTGAGGACTCCCTGGGAGCGGGCCGCGGAGGTCTTCGGGCCTCAGAAGGGTGCGGACCCGGCAGGAGTCGAACGCCTCGCGGCGCGACTTCGCGAGATGGCGGAGGTCGCCCCTCGCGACCCGCGCGGCGTTCCGATGACCGGATGCGCCGGCGGGCTCTCGGGCGGCCTCTGGGCGCACCGCGGCGCCTCGCTGGTGCCGGGAGCGTCATTCGTCCTCGACGCGATCGGGTTCGACCAGGCACTGTCGTCCCGGCAGGCGGTTCTCACCGGGGAGGGTCGCCTCGACGAGAGCACCCTCGAGGGCAAGCTCGTGGCGGAGGTGGCGCGCCGCGCGGCGATCGCAGGGGTGGAGTGCCACGCCGTCGTGGGCCGATGCGACCTGGCCCCGGCACGGACACTGGCGATGGGGCTCGCCTCAGTGTCCGTCGCCGGCACGCCCGGGGACATCCGTGCGGCTGCCTCAGCCCTGGTCCGAAGCCGTTTCGGGCCGGGCGCCGCCGGGTAGATTCAGGCGATGGCACGCGCAGAGGGGGCAGAGGTTCCGGACGTCGGCGATCCCCCGGATCCCGCGCCGGATTCCCCCACCGACCTCGACGCCACCTCGTGGAAGGGCGTTCTCAAGCGCACCATCGCCGAGTTTCGCGAAGACGGCCTGACCGACTGGGCCGCGGCGCTCACGTACTACGCGATTCTGGCGATCTTCCCGGCGCTGATCGTCCTGATCTCCCTGCTCGGGCTGATCGGGAACTCGGTGATCGACCCCCTGATCGAGAACATCGAGGACCTCGCGCCCGGGTCGGCGCGAGACATCCTGATCGACGCGATCCGCAACCTCCAATCCGGCCAGGGCGCCGCGGGCCTGCTCTTCGTCATCGGCCTCGCGGGCGCTCTCTATTCGGCCTCCGGCTACATCGGGGCCTTCACGAAGGCGGCGAATGTCATCTGGGATGTCGAGGAAGGCCGGCCGGTCTACAAGACGATCCCGCTGCGGCTTGGCGTGACCCTGCTTCTCATGCTGCTGATGGTTCTGACGTCGGCGGGGATCGTCGTCAGCGGCGGCGTGGCCGGGGCGGTCGGCGATGCGATCGGGGTCGGCAGCACCGCCGTGACGATCTGGGACATCGCGAAATGGCCTGTGATCATCCTCTTGGTCAGCCTGATGTTCTCCATCCTCTACTACGCGACCCCGAACGTCCGCCAACCCGGTTTCAGGTGGGTAACGCCGGGCGGTCTCCTTGCGGTGCTCCTCTGGATCGTCGCCTCGGCGGTGTTCGCTTTCTACGTCGCGAACTTCGGCTCCTATAACAAGACATATGGCGCACTCGGAGGAATCATCTCGTTTCTTGTGTGGCTCTGGATCACGAACATCGTCGTGCTGCTCGGGGCCGAGTTGAACGCCGAGCTCGAGCGTGGGCGCCAGATCGAGGCGGGGATGCGGCCGACGGACAGGGAGCCCTTCCTCGAGCCTCGCGACGAAGCTGAGCCGGACGACTGATGCTCCGCTCTGCCCTCAGAGCGACCGCAGCCGTCGTGGCCATCGCCGGTATCGCCGAGTTGATCCGGCGCCTGACCCGGGACGGCGAACATGCGTCACTTCCGAGCGCTCGGGCCACGATGAGCCCGAAACCGACAGCGGCGCCCAGGTCCACCGCACCTTGCTCCACGGCGGCCTACTCCGCCCCCGCCGCCGCGACCCGCAAGGAGCTCTACGAGGAGGCGCAGCGCCTAGAAATCAAGGGACGCTCATCGATGAGCAAGGATGAGCTCGCCGAGGCCCTCACGCAAGCGAAATCACCAGGAGGAACATGAAGCTCATCTTCACCCCGTTCAGCATCATCGGCGGCCTGATCGCCGGATTGGTAGCGAAGAAACTGTTCGAGCAGGCCTGGGGCCTGGTCGACGACGTTGAGCCGCCGGATGCGAAGCACCGGGACATCAGCTACGGGAAGCTGGTCGCTGCGCTCGTGATCGAGGGCGCGATCTTCCGCCTCTTCAAGGGTCTCTTCGATCACGGGGCCCGACGGAGCTTCGCCAGAGCCACCGGAACGTGGCCGGGAGCCGAAGAGCCGGAGGTCGAGTAGCGGGTTCCCCGGGGAAGCGAGGAGCCCGCATCGGGCATGATGCGGTGATGGCGGTCAGCTACCCGAACGGGCTCATCACGTGAAGTGGCGTCGGCGCAAGGGAGGCGGGCGCGATGTCATCGACATCCGCGGCGCTAAGCGTGGTTCGGGCGCCGGGAGAGGCCGAGGGACGGGCGGGGTCTCGATCCCCGGTGGAATCGGAGGCTTGGGGGGCGGGGCCGGCATCATCGTTGTGATCGTCGTGGTCGCCATCCAGGTGCTCGGCGGCGGTGGAGGGGCCGGAGGCTTCGACATCGGCCAGGCGTTCGGCGTTCAGGGTGGCGCCCCCGGTGCCGAGAACCCTCAGCCCATCCCACCCTCCGAGGACCCGCAGCGCAAGCTCAAGGATTTCTCGGTTTACGTCTTCGAGGACGCGCAGCAGACCTGGAGACAGACCTTCGCCGATCAGGGCAAGGACTACGGGCCGGCCAAGCTCGTCCTCTACTCAGGCGCTGTGCGCACCGGGGGCTGCGGCAGCGCCACCTCGGCGGCCGGGCCCTTCTACTGCCCTGGTGATGACCGCGTCTATCTGGACCTGAGCTTCTACGACGAGATGGAGCGCCAGCTCGGCGCGTCCGGCGATTTCGCCTGGGCCTACGTGATCGCCCACGAGATGGGCCACCACGTTCAGGATTTGATCGGCACCAGCGATCAGGTCGACAGAGCGAGCCGCGATGATCCGAGCCAGGCGAACACGCTCTCGATCCGACTCGAGCTTCAGGCGGATTGCTACGCGGGAGTCTGGGCGAGCACCGTCTACCGAAAGGGCGATCTCGACCAGGGCGACATCGAGGAGGCGTTCGGCGCTGCGACGGCGGTCGGGGACGACCGTCTACAGCGGCGGGCGACCGGGAGCGTCGATCCCGACACCTTCACCCACGGCACATCGGCTCAGCGCCGCAAATGGTTTGAAACGGGCTATCGCTCCGGTGACCCGGGTGCCTGCGACACCTTCTCAGGCGACGTTTAGCTGATCGGTCGTCCAGGTGAAGCCGGGCCGCTACGCCGCTGTGCTGCCGTCCGGCGACACGCTGCCCTCGACCGGTGCCGCGCCGTCGAGCTGGGCGAGCGCCGCGTCTGCGTCGGCATAGATCGGGATTGACGCGCCGACTCCGCTGATCTGGAGGACCCGTTGCACCTGACGGGCGGCGCCGCACACCGCGAAGCGTCCATCGGGGCTCTGCTCGAGGCGTTGCCAGGCACGCACCACGATGGCGATGCCGGTCGAGTCGATGAACTCACAATCGGAGAGGTCCACGAGGATCCTGGGGTCGGGCTCGGCGCTGAGAGCCGCCTCGAGGGGTTGCTCGAAGGCGGGCGCCGTGCTCAGGTCGAGCTCGCCTCTCACGGCGAGGATCTGGACCGCCTCGCCGTGTGTGCGAACGTCCACCTCGAATGAGCTGGGGCGCCTAGCGGGACCGCCTGTTTTCATCTCGAAGAATCCATTTCGAAGGCACTTTCACGGTCCGCCGTCAGAAGCCGAGGTCCCAGTCCGCCCGCCACAGAAGCCGTTCCAGTCCCTCCTTTTCACTGCCGATGGTCGTTGAAGCGTGATCCCAACGCCGTCGACTGACCTGCCCCGATCCTAGCGCAGCCCCGAACGAGTGCCGCGCTTCCGGGCCAGGCAGGCGGGGCACCCTTTCTCGGCCATCCCAGTCGACGAAGAAGGAGCGAAGGTGCCCGAGAACGCAGACGGCCGTGCCGAATCCGAGGACCTCGAGGCTCCACTGGACGTGGCGGCCGAGCCTTCGCCATCCGACAGCGGGTTCGAGCAGGCCGAGGCCGAGCTGATCGACATCGTCTCGCACGGCGATCAGCATCGCTTTCCGGATGGCGTGTCGAGGACGGACGAGACGGCGACGGACGGGAGTACGGGGAGGCGGACCAGGGGTCAAGGAGGACGGCTCCGGAACCGGTTGAAGCCGGGACGTGGCGCTACGCTGACCCGGAGCCGGGGCGGACGCCCGGCCGGGGAATGACTGAGTCTCGACTAGGAAAGAACCCGATGGAGCGGATCTGGCGTCTGAGGCCGGCCGCGACCCCACTTCGCGCCGCCGGCTACGGCTTTGGCACGCTGGCCCTCCTTGTCGGCATCGATGTCCTCATGGGCATGCAGGTGGCGATCGTCGGGATCTACCTCGCCGCGCCTTTCGTGCCCGCATTCTCGGGCGCCCCCCGAGCGACGGCGTTGGTGGCGTCGACCGCCGCCGCTGCGGCGATCCTCAGCGGCACGTGGAACGACGGCATCGCCACCGCGGAGCACTGGACGAAGGTGGGCCTGGTCGCCGTCGGCGGTGGGTTCGCCTATCTTGCCGCGATCGCCACCAGAGAGGGCCGGAATGCTTTCCGCCGCCTCGAGATCCTCGACGAGGTCGCGGCTCTAACCGCCCGGGAAGCGGACGGGGCGTCGACGCTCGAGGTCATCACTTCCGTGCTCGTCCCCGAGCTCGGGGACTTCTGCATGATCGATGTGGCCGACCGGAACGGCTCCGTCAACCGAGCGGCCGTTCGAGCATGTGGGAATCGTCGCAACGAGATCGAGACGATCCTGGCTGAGCAGCAGCCGTCGCTTTCGGAAGGCTGGCTGGGAGCGGCGGAGGATGATCCGCCCGAGTCCCGCGTCGGGGGTTCTGAGCGAATCGGCGATCTCGCCGTGAGCTCGGTCGTCACGGTCCCGCTGGTGGCCAGGGGGCGCTGCACGGGCGCCGTCACCATCTGCAGGACGGAGGATTCGCTCCGCTATGACCCCGCGGCTGTTCGTTTCACGACTCTGCTCGCCGATCGGATCGCCGTCGCCCTCGACAGCGCCGGCCTGTTCAGCGATCTGCAATCGGCCGAGGAGCGCATGGAGGCGGCGATGACGGTTCTCGACGAGGCCGTCATGATCCACGATCGCGCGGGGGCGGCCGTGTTTGCGAACGCAGCCACCGCGCGAATGTTCGATCTGGCGGATGCCGATGACCTCGAAGAGCTCGACCTCGGCCGGCTGGGCGAGCGCTTCGACCTGTTCGAGGAGGACGGGAGCCCTTTCGACGCCGCGACGTTCACGGCAGCTCGCCTGCTTCGCGGTGAGGAGGCAGGCGCTCAGACGCTGCGGGCCGTGTCCCGCTCTGACGGGACCGAGCTCTGGGCGCGAGCGCACTCCGGGTTCGTGCCCGACGAGGATGGCCGGCCGCACTTCGTCGTCACCGCCCTCGCCGACATCACCGATCTCAAGAAGGCGGGAGTCGCGCAGGCGCTGCTTGCACGGCTCGGTGAGCTCCTCGAGTCCTCGCTCGACTACCAGCGGTCGGTCGAACGGTTGAGCGAACTGGTGGTCCCGGACCTCGCCGATTGGTGCTGCGTGTTCGCGGCGAGGGACGACGGTACGATCGAGGAAGTGGCCACTGCGCACGAGGACGCTGATCGGGTGGCCAAGGCTGAACGCCTGCTCTCGGAGTATCCGCCGAGCGCGGCCGATCCCGCCGGACCGGCTCGGGTGTTGCGAGAGGG
Organism: Solirubrobacterales bacterium; assembly: GCA_038258095.1. GTDB lineage: Bacteria > Actinomycetota > Thermoleophilia > Solirubrobacterales > 70-9 > JBBSQE01. Next base: position 8,184 of record JBBSQE010000003.1, read on the forward strand.
CAGGCCTTTGGCCTTCGACTCCGTCGTCGGGGTGCTGCCGAGGATCGCCCGCGACGAACGCCACCTCGCCCTGCTAACGGAGCTCGGGCTGGGCGCCGTTTTGGTCCTGCCGATGCGCAGCGCCGGACGGATCCTGGGGGCCCTCGTCCTCGGCAACGATGAGGGGCGCAGGCCGTTCGACGCGGAAGACAGGGCGCTCGCCGAGCGGGTCGCGGGGAGAGCGGCAGTCGCTTTCGACAATGCCCGCCTGGCAGCCGAGCGAGCCGAGATAGCCGAGACCCTTCAGCGCGGCCTGCTGCCGGCACCATTGCCGGACATCCCGGGCTGGGCCGTCGCCGCCCTCTACCGCCCGGCGGGGGGCGAGAACCAGGTGGGCGGCGATTTTTACGATGCCTTCGAGATCGAGGGCGGGTGGATGATCGTGATCGGGGATGTGACCGGCCGGGGCGCCCGGGCGGCGTCGATCACGGGGCAGGCCCGCCACACGGTCCGGGCCGCAGCCACGCTCACGGGCGATCCTCTGGCGACGCTTGCGACCCTCAACCGAGCGCTTCTGCACCGCACGAATCCGGCCCTGTGCAGCCTTGCGGCCATCGCGCTCGAAAGCGGCTCACGGACGGCGCGCGTCGCCGTGGCGGGTCATCCGCCTCCCCTTCTGATCGGGTCGGCCGGGGTCCGGGAGGCCGCCGGCACCGGCCCTGTACTCGGCGCCTTCGAGGACGCTGGCTGGGAGCTCAGCTCCGTCGAGATCGATCTCAGCGACCAGATCGTGGTGTTCACCGACGGCGTGACCGAGGCGGAGGGCGCCGAGGGCCGTTTCGGCGAGGACCGCCTCCGAGCCCACCTGACCGGGGTGGGCGAGCCCGGGGCGTCGATCGCGGCCGTGGACGAGGCTCTCGGCACGTTCTGCGGCGGTGAGCCCGGAGACGACGCCGCCATGCTCGCGATCTCCCCCGTGGTAGAAGCAGAGACATGGAAGACACTGAACGGGAGCGGGTCGAGCGGCTCTACGGTGCCCTGAGCTCGGGCATCGTCGGCGACATCGCGGCCCTGTGCCATCCGGATGTCGAGCTGGAGCTCGGCATCGCGAGGGTCGACTGGCGGCCCGCCACGTACCGGGGTCACGCCGGCATCGCCGAATTCTTCGCCGAGCTGCGTGACGCCTGGGACGAGGTCGTCGTTACGCCCCGCGAGATGGACGTGGTCGACGGTGGGATCCTCGTGCGCGGACGGATCTTCGCCCGGGGCCGAATCCTCGGAATGCGTGACATTCCGGCCGTCTGGCTATGGGAGTCGAGTGACGGCCTATTCGTGCGCGGTCGCGTGTTCCACAGCCGCGAGGAGGCGGTTGCACGACCGGTGAAGGCCCAGCCATAGGCTTCGATCCGGTCACGGTGCCTGAATCCGCATGACCTCGTTTCGGTTTGACCGGACGGGGTAGGACTCAAAGAAGGAACGGATGGCTTTGAGGCGCGGGGGCGTCCGACAAACGAATCGAGGGATCAACGATGCAGACCGAGGGTTCTGGGGGGCTTAAGATGAGCTTGCCCGCCCGGGCCGACAACGTCAGCGTCGTTCGCCACGCGGTCGCCGGGCTCGCCGAGGCCCTCGGGATGGAAGAGGACGGCGTCGCCGACCTGAAGACCGTCGTGACCGAGGCGGCGATGAACGTGGTCGTTCATGCATACGACGGCGCCGACGGGCTGCTCGAGATAGACGCTGTGCCGGAGCCCGAGGAGCTGCGGGTAGCGGTTCGGGATTTCGGTCACGGCATCCGGCCCTCAGCCGGGGAGGGATCAGACAGCCTGCGCCTCGGCCTGTCGTTGATCGCCGCGCTCTCCCAGCGGTTCCAGATCAGCGGCGGCGTCGGCGGCGGCACCGAGATCACGACCTGGCACGCACTCCATCAAAGCCCTCCGATCGAGGCCGCCGATCCTGGCGGGGACACAGCCCCCGAGATGCACCTGACGGTCGGCGAGGCCGAGCTGCTCCGACCGGTGCTCTCACGGGCGATCAGCGCCCTTGCCGCGAGGCAGGATCTGACGATTGAGCGCCTCTCCGATGCCACCCTTCTCGTTGACGCGATCTCCGCTGGCGCCGCCGGCGGGTTCGGAGACCGGCCTCTGAGCGTTTCGCTCCTCGACGGAGACGGGACGATCGACCTTCGGATCGGTCCGATGGACCTCGGCTCGGCTCAGCGCATGCGGGAGGGGCTTCGTCTGAAGAGTCTCGAGGGGTCACTCGAAACGCTGGCCGATGAGATGCGCTCAGAGTCAGACGATTCCGGAGACTTCCTGGTCGCTCGTTTCGCATCTCTGCGCGCAGACGTCGACGAAAACGCGCTCTAGCTGACTGGTCAGCTAGCTCGCTCGGGTGTCGAGCTCGGCCAGCCGGTCGGCCTCGATCCGCTTCCGCACCCGCGCCAGGGTGCGCCTCAGGATTCGCGAGACGTGCATCTGCGAGCAGCCGATCCGCTCCGCGATCTCCGATTGCGTCATGTCCTCGGCGAACCGCAGCTTGAGGATCAGCCGTTCTCGGTCGTCGAGGTGGGGGATGGCCTCCTCCAGCGACAGCCGGCTGTCGATCAACTCGTAGCCTTCGTCGTCGGACCCGATCCACTCGGACATCGGGTCTTCTGATTCCTCACCCCCGGCGGGTCGGTCGAGTGAGAGCGTGCGACGGTTCTGGTTCGCTTCGAGAACCTCGAGGACATCCAGCTCGGGGACCCCGAGGCGTTCGGCGATCTCGCGAACCGACGGGGAACGCTGCTCTGTGCGACTCAGCTCGGCCACGGCCTTGTCGACCTCGGCGATCCTGTCGTGGAGCCCACGGGGGACGCGCACGATCCACACCCGGTCGCGGAAATGGCGCTTGAGCTCGCCAAGGATGGTCGGGGCGGCGAAGGCGGCGAACGGCGTCCCGCGCGAGGGATCGAACCGGTCGACCGCGTTGACGAGTCCGAGGTTCGCGACCTGGATCAGGTCGTCTAATGACTCACTCGCGCCGCGGTAGCGAAGCGCAAGGCCCTTGGCGAAGGAGAGGTAGCGGGCGACGAGCTCATCCCGGACAGCAGGGCTACGGTCGATGGCGAAGCGCTCCCAGAGGACACGCTCATCCTCGAGTCCGCGCTCGAATCCGTCCGCGGGGTCCTTCGGCTCTTGATCTCGGTTGGTCTGCATGGGTTGTCCCGAGCGTCCAGCTCGTACCCGGCAAGACCGCCCTGGAGCCGATCTCACGGCTGTGCGGCTCGATGCTTCGCCAGACCAAGGTACAGCTCCGCGTTAGCCGGCTCCGCGACTTGGCCGTCTTCGGCTCTCGAGGCGAGCGATCCTGAGGCGCGGTGGGCGGCCGGCCAGGGCTCGAGAAGCTCCCCGGCGGCGCACCTGACCGGGTTTCCCTCAGCGGACGCACGTCCTCCTTGGACCGCGTCCGAGGCGCTCACTCGAGGAGCCTGATCACGGCGCGCTCGATCTCCTCGCGCTCGGGGAAGTCGTGCGGGCCGGCCTCACGGGCCGCCCGCTGGATCGCCGGGCGGATCGTCGTCCCGGAGTCAAAGCGGTCGAACACTCGCGGATCGATGTAGGAGGCCCGGCAGACCGCCGGTGTGTTGTTCAGGTAGCCGGCGACCCTCTTGACCGCCTTGCCTGCGATCCGCTTCCTAGCGGTCTTGGTCAGCTTCTGCTTTCCCTCGCTCAGGTCGGCGACGCAGACCGCCGCGATGACCGTCGCGTTCCAGGTCCGGAAGTCCTTGGCGCTGTAGTCGCCGCCGGTCGTCTCCTTCAGGTACTCGTTGATGTCGTTGGCCTTGATGTCGTGCCACTTCCCGTCCTCCTTGAAGGCGAGGAGCTCGTAGCCGCTGCCACTGCGGTCGGCGAGGAAGCGGAGGGCCTTGACCGTGGGTTCATCCTCGATCGTCTGCTCGGCGTTCTTCGACCCCTTGCCCCTGTAGGTGAAGATCGCGGCGCCCCCCTTCAACGTCAGGTGCTTCTTGCGCAATGTCGAGAGACCGTAGGTCTCGTTCGCCGCCGTGTACCGGCCTGAGCCGACGCGGAAGAACCCGAGGTCGAGAAGGCGTACGGCGAGCGCCAGCGCCCGAGCCCGGGGCATTCCGCGAAGCCCGAGGTTGGCCACCGTTTCCTCGCGCATCTTCGGCAGGGATCTCGCGAAGGCGATCATCTCGTCGAACTTGTCGCGGTCACGGCTCTCGCGCCACTGGGGGTGGTAGAGGTACTGCTTGCGGCCGGCGGCGTCGATTCCGGTCGCCTGGAGATGGCCGTTCGGAAAGGGGCAGATCCAGACCTCCTCCCAGGCGGGGGGGATCGCGAGCTCGGAGATCCGCTCGATCGTCTCCATGTCCTCGATCAGGTCGCCGTTCTCCTCGTGGAAGCTGAACCCCCGGCCCCTTCCGACCCGCCGGATCCCGGGCCCGGAGCAATCTGCGCGTCGGAGTCGGGCCACGGATGCGATTGTCATGCATACCCGCGCCGTGCCCGGGGAATCACTCATCTAGGCTGGATGTATCCAAATTTCGAACAACGAGGAGGAGCCAGATGGCTTTCGAAGTTCCCGATCTTCCCTATGACTACGCAGCGCTCGAGCCCCATATCGACGAGGCAACGATGCGCGTCCACCACGACAAGCACCACCAGGCCTACGTCGACAAAGCGAATGCCGCGCTCGAGGGCACCGACTGGGCCGACCGCGACGTCGACGACGTGCTGAAGAACCTCGGCAGCCTCCCAGACGACATCCGGGGCGGCGTGCGCAACAACGCCGGCGGGCACTACAACCATTCGCTCTTCTGGCAGATGCTGAGCCCGGACGGTGGAGAGCCCTCGGGTGATCTCGCCGGGGCGATCGACGAGGCCTTCGGGTCCCTCGATGATTTCAAGGGCGAGTTCAAGGACGCCGGCATCGCCCGCTTCGGCTCCGGCTGGTCGTGGCTCGTCCACGACGGCTCGGGTCTGGTGGTGGTCTCGACTCCGAACCAGGACTCACCGGTCTCCGACGGCTCGGTGCCGCTGCTAGGCGTCGACGTCTGGGAGCACGCCTACTACCTGAAGTACCAGAACAAGCGCCCCGATTACATCGACGCGTTCTGGAACGTGGTCAACTGGGACCACGTCGGCGAGCGTTTCGCGGCCGCTCGGGGCTGAGCGCGGAGCGCCACGAAGCCGAAGCGCCGAGCAGGCCGACGCCGAAGCGGCGCGCCGCAGGGGGCGGGTCGTTAGTCTCCCCCGCGTGAGGAAGCCGGGGAAGAGAGCCGTTGCGCTTTGCGCGTGCGCGCTTGCGGCCCTCGGCGGCGCCGGCATCGCATCGGCCGCCAGCCAGAACGTGACCCCGAGCGAGGAATGCTGCACCTTCTCGGCCGGCGACTTCACGGTCGATTCCGGCATCGCCGCCACGTTCCAAAACGACACGATGACGACCCACGACGTCTCCTCTTCGCAGAGGGGTCCGGACGGCAAGCCGCTCTTCTACTCGCCGCAGATCAACTCGAAGAGCGCGCCGATCAACGGCACCCAATACCTGGCGCCGGGCGAGTATCCGTTCGTCTGCACGATCCACGCCGGGATGAAGTCCAACCTGACGATCCTTCCCGGGGCGACGCCGCAGGCGCGCCCGTCGGCCACGGTCGCGATCGCGGGCCAGAGGCTCGCGGCCGTGAAGAGAAGAGGCCGCGTTACCGTCGTGCTCAGGGGCAGGGTGGCGGCGAGCGGGGTCATCCTCTTCGTGAAGCGGGGCCGGCGGATTCTCGGCACGGTCCGCAATGTCAGGGTCGCCGGCAGGCAGCGCCGAGTCCTCGGGATCCCGCTCACACGGAGTGGTAAGCGGACGCTGACGAACCTGAACGCCACCGCCCTCACCGTCCAGGCGGTGGTCCCGTTCGGCAGAACGGTCCGCTCCTCCCGCCGGCTGCGCTAGCCCGACCGCCTCCCCGACCCGGGTTGGCTCCCGGCGGGGCTGGGTGCATGATCCGAGCGCTGGACGGCCCACTCTTCTTACGTTCTGAACCTGCTCACCACCGCGCCTCTCACCGGGTCCAGCGGCTGATCAACCGAGTCGCGGAAGCGCAAGACGGATATGTCGCTCGCTGGCAGCTGCTCGCGCAGGGTGTCTCAGCTGAGCCGCTTCGAGCTCGTTGATCGCCGACTCCGTCTGCGCGGGCTGCACTAGTGCGACTCGCTCTGGCGCCCGGAGTGCGTCAATGTCGAGCTCGACAGCCGCACCTTCCACGAGACCGGCGCGGCGTTCGAGTCCGATCGTTGCCGCTACCTGGCGATGCAGGTCGACGGCTGGACCGTCGTGCGCATCACCGCATCGTGCACTGCGAGACCGGCCCGACGAGGTGGAGGCGGACCTGCGGGCTCTCCTCGGGGTGCCGCCCCCGGCTGACGGGGTGCCCGACGCTCAGTCCAGGGGCCGGAAATCGGCCGTCCGCGCTCCACACACCGGGCAGAACCAGTCGTTTGGGATGTCCTCGAAGGCCGTGCCGGGCGGGATGCCGCCGTCGGGGTCGCCCTCCGCCGGGTTGTAGATGAACCCGCAGGAGTCGCAGATCCACTGCTGGGCGGTCACGGTCGACATCAGGCGACCGCCTCGGCCTGTGGGGCGACGAGCGGGACGCCGATCGCCTTCAGCCGCCGGGTCAGCGCCTTGAAGGCGTACTCGTTGACCTGGGCCGAGGTGAAGCCGAGCATCTCCCAGTCGTTGGGGTCCTGGCCGGGGGGGACGAGGACGCCGCTGGCGAGTGGCAGGAGCTCGATCAGGCGCTCGCGCATCCGCGAAGCAAGCCGTTCGTCCGAGCGGCACTTCTCCTTCAGGAACCAGGTGCCGTAGGCGACGTGGCGGTGCTCGTCGCGGGAGATCTTCTTGAAGCCCTCCACGAAGCCGGGTAGGGCGCCGGTGCGCTCGAGATAGTCGGTGATGGTCCACTGGCCGGTCAGCGCGAGCGTTCCCTCGATGACCATGTGGTAAGTCGTGACGAAGTCGACCTTCGCATCCATGTCGGAGGGGTCGGCGATGAGCCGCTGGTTCGCCTGCACGAGCTCCTCGTCGAACAGGGTCACGAACGCGTCGTTGACGTCCTCGCGCACCTTGTTCAGACGGGTCTCCCAGTCGTCGCCCTCGAGACCGACGACCTCGCGGTAGAAGCGGTCGAAGAACTGGGCGTGGCGCGCCTCGTCAACCTGCTGCGTGGTCAGGAAGGCCTCCTCTGACTCGTCCTCGTAGGCCATCACCAGGCCGGAGAACTGGGTCGCGACGCGCTCCTCGCCGATGAAGAAGGCCGACATTCCCCAGGTGAAGTAGTCGCGCTCCTCAGCGTTCATGTTGCCCCAGTCCTCGATGTCCCGGGAGAGGTCGACGTCGTGGGAAGCCCAGTGCTGCTGCTCCCAGAGCTCATAGAGCTGCTGGGGCTCCAGCAGCTTGATCTTTGCGGCCTGGTCTTCCGTGGCCAGCGTGCCGGGGTCTCCCTGGCTCGCGAGCTGCTCGAGCGTCTCAGCCATCGCCATCCCTCCTGGTTTCGTTTGCGGATCGGGTGGAGTCGAGAAGGTAGCCGATCTCTGACACTCTGTCAAACGAAGTGTTTGACGCAGGGTCCATCAATCATTAGGATCGCGTCCGATGTCCGCCGTCGAACAGAGGATGCGCTCCCGGCGCAAGCGGGACGACGCCCGGGCCGGGGTCGTCGCCGCGGCGCTCCGCCTGGCGGAGACGTCGGCCTTCAAGGATCTGACGGTCGATGAGATCGCCCGGGCCGCGGGGGTGTCGCGCCCCGCCTTCTATATCCACTTCCCGGACAAGGAGTCCCTCCTCCTCGCCGCCGTAGAGCAGATCGCCGGGACGCTCTACGACGAGGCGGACCGCTGGTGGCATGGCGAGGGCAACCAGAGCGAGTTGGTCGAGGCGGCGGTCGGGGGCGTCGTCGCCGTGTACGCAGCCAACGCGAGCCTGATGCGGATCGCAACCGAGGCCTCCACCTATGACGAGGAGATCCGCGAGTTCTGGATGGCACTGGTGGACCGCTTCGTGGAAGCGACCGCTGAGCACATCGCCACCGAGCAGGCCGCGGGCAGGATCGCCTCGTCGCTCGAGCCCGGCCCGACCGCCGAGTCCCTGGTCTGGATGGCCGAGCGCTGCTGCTACATCTACCTCACCCGGGGAGATCGCGAGCCCGCCGCGGTCACTGCCTCGCTGACGGCTGTATGGACCGCGGCCCTCTACGGGTAGTGCGGTACCGGCCATTTGGCCCGGCGCTTCGGTCGGTACGGCGCCGAAACTCTCGGGCTTGGCTAGTGTTCTGTGCAATTGAAGTGCCCGACGAGCCGGGCACTCGGAGAGAGGAGAATTTCTTGCGCGTCCGGTTTGCTTCTGTGATGTTGGTGGCCGTCGCCCTGCTTGGGTTCGGGGCGGCCAGTGCTTTCGCCCAGAGCGGTTCGGGAGCTTCGGCTGCCGCGAAGCCGAAGGCCAAGGCCCATAAGCGGCCGCTCGTCGTCTGCAAGCACGGCTGCAGGTACCGCACGATCCAGTCGGCGGTCGATGCTTCCGGCCGCAACGCGGTGATCAACGTCAAGCCCGGCAAGTACGTCGAGGGCGTGATCGTCGAGGGGCACGGCCACGACGGATTGACGATCAGGGGCGTCGGCAGGAGCGCCCGCTCGGTCATCCTCGACGGCAAGAACGCGAAGGGCCCTAACGGCCTCGCCCAGAACGGTGTCGAGGGCTCGAACGTCAACAACCTCAGGCTGATCAAGATGTGGGCGCGCAACTACGCCACCAACGGCTTCTTCGTCCACACGGACAGGGTGAATCCCAACAGGGTCGATTGCAGGGGCTTCCTGATGAAGAACCTCATCGCCTCGTTCAACCGCTCCTACGGCATGTACGCGTTCCGCTGCATCGGCGGCCGGATCACGCACTCCATCGGTTACGGCCACGGTGACTCAGCGTTCTACATCGGCGCGACGCCGCCCCAGAAGAAGCCGAAGTGGACCAGCCTCGACCATCTCAGGGGCTTCGAGAACGTGCTCGGGTTCTCCGGCACGAACTCGCGCTACATCAACATCCACGACGATTACTTCTACAACAACGGCGTCGGCATCGTCCCGAACACGCTCGATTCAGAGCCGTACGAGCCCTCGGCGACGGGAATCATCCGGAACAACAAGATCTTCTGGAACAACTTCAACTACTTCCTGCCGAACTCGCGGGTCGCCACGGTCTCCGGTGGACTCGGCGAGTTCATGGGAGCGACGATTCAGTATCCGACCGGGGTCGGCATCGTCCTCCTCGGCACCGATGGCTGGAGGGTATTCAACAACGACATCTTCGGCAACTTCAAGTGGGGCGTCGCGCCGATCTCGAACCCGCTGAACGAGGGCGACAACGCGATCAACCTCAATAACGCGATCATCAACAACCGGATGGGCCGCAGCGGCACCGACCTGAATGGAACCGACTTCTTCTCTGACGGTTCCGGGAAGGGCACCTGCTACCAGAACAACGGGGTCAACTCGACCTACGATCCCGGCGACGCTCCCAATTCGGAGCTGTACCCGCAGACGTGCCCGACGGACATCGGGCCGGGTACCAGCGTCGGGGACACCTCCCAGTTCCTCCAGCTCGTCGGCTACGTGACCACCGACCCGCCCTCGAAGCAGGAATGCTCGTGGACGAAGCACTCCCATCCGCCCTACAAGAAGTTCAAGCCACTGAACCTAGGAGGCGCCACATGCCCGTAATCACATTCAAGAAGCTCGCGGTTGCGGCGCTCGCGTCAGTCGCGGTTCTGGGGCTGATCGGGATCCCGGCGAGCGGGGACCAGCGGCCGCGGCCGCCGCGACACCGCCCCCAGCCGAAGATCATCCGGGTCGCTGACGATTACTTCGCGCCGGCCCGGGTCACGGTTGCGAAGAACAAGCTCGTCCGGTGGGTCTGGAATGGGACAAACACCGATAGCCACAACGTGGTGCTGACCAGGGCTCCCAGGGGCGTTCCCAAGCGCGCCTTCAAGTCCGCCACCGGCTCGATCGGCATTCGCTTCCAGCGGCGCCTGGTCCGGCCCGGCAACTACCACTTCATCTGCACGATCCATCCGACGGTGATGAAGCTGGATATCACCGTGAGACGCCCAGTACGCCGGTGAGAGCGGCCAGAGGAGCCCGGCGATGAGCCCCAATCCGCTCGATCGCCGGGAGTTCCTGGCGGCGGGCGGCGGGCTCTTCCTCTGCACCCTCGCGGGCCAGAAGGTGGCGCCCGGTGGGGGAGCCGTCGATGTCGACACGCTGGCCTCGGAGGTCGCCGTGCCGCCGAAGGTGGCGGCCGCCGACCGCAACGGCTCGGCCGCCCGCGCGACGGACGTCGCCTTGGCGCGTGCGCCGGGTGACGTCCGCGAGTACTGGATCCGCGCCGAGCCGATCAAGTGGGACATCGCACCCACCGGTCGCGACGCGATGATGAACCGCAGGCTGCGGGCGCGGCGGCGCTTCACCGCCTGGGCCTACCGCGCCTACGCACCCGGCTTCAAGCGGCCGCTCGGGCGGGCGACCATCCCGGGCCCCCAGCTCGAGGCCGAGGTCGGGGAGACGATCGTCGTCCACTTCCAGAACCGGCTCCGGTCCCCGGTGACGATGCACCCGCACGGCATCTTCTACTCGAACGAGATGGACGGCGCCTACAAGGGAAAGTTCACCGACCCCGGTGGGTTCGTCCAGCGCAACCGCACCTTCACCTATGTCTGGGAGGCGCGCCCGGGGACCGAGGGCGCCTGGCTCTACCACGACCATGGCCCGATGGATCCGCTCGGCGTCTACAAGGGTCTCTTCGGCACGCTCATCATCCGGCCGGCCGGCGCTCCGCGCCCCGATGTGGAGTTCACTTCCGTCTTTCACTCTTTCAACCCTCTGGCGACGGGCCTCGGGCGCGCCTTCTCCTGCATCAACGGCCGCTCTTACGCCGGCAACACGCCGACCAACCGGTCCAAGGTCGGGCAGAAGGTCGCCTGGCACGTCTTCGCGCTCGACGACGACTTCCACACGTTCCACATCCACGGGCATCGCTGGCTCGACCCGAACGGGCGGACCGTGATCGACAACGTCACGCTCGGCCCCGGGGACGCGATCAGTGCCGAGTTCACCGAGGACAACCCCGGGCGATGGTTCTACCACTGCCATGTCTTCTCGCATCTGCACATGGGAATGAACGGTTGGTACATCGTCACGTAGCGGCCGCGCGCGGCCTGGTCCTGGCCGTTGCGCTGCTCGCGATCTCAGCAGCACCTGCCCTCGGCGCGAACCATCGCGTCGCGATCAGCAACTACCGGTGGTCCACACCGGAGATCCAGGTCAACGCAGGCGAGCACGTCACCTGGTATTGGACCGGGCCCGACCTCATGCACTCAGTCACCGGTCAATCGGACAACGCCAAGGGCTGGGACTCCGACCCGAACATCAACCAGCCCGACCACCGGCTCGGGGACAGCTACCAGGTCACCTTTGACCAGCCCGGGGTCTACTTCTTCCAGTGCAAGCTGCACGGCTCGGTAAAGGGGGAGATCGTCGTTTCGCCGACTCCCGGCGACCCGGTGACCGAGCCGGACCCGGTGCCGAGGTCGAACGTCGATGTAACCGCGCCACGGATCAACGACCTTCGCTTGGGCAGACGGGCGGCGCGCCACGGGCAGAAGCTCGCCATGCGCTTCAGCCTCGGCGAGAAAGCTTCACTCACCGCCGACTTTTACCGTTACCGTCCCCGTGGCGGCGGCCGCAATGTCTATGCGGGCTTCCAGCGCCTGGGAAAGGCGTACATCGGGTGGAACCAGGCGGGCATCGCGGGACCCAGCAAGCACTTCCGCGCCCGTCCCGGCCGCTACCTCGCCGTCATCCGAGCGACGGATGGTGCCGCCAACGAGAGCCGGCCCAAACGCCTCAGGTTGCGCATTCTCCCGCGGCGCCGGTAGACTGCGGCGGGTCGCGGGGGCCGATGGATGGTCCGTGAAAGTCATGGGGATGACCGAACGAAGGGATGGCAGGCGTGAGGCGAAGGTTCCGGAATGTGGCGCTGTTCGCATTGGCGATGGCGGCGATCGTGATTCCCGCGACGGTTTCCGCTCACATCGAGCGTGCGTCATATTGGCCTGACCCCGGCGTGGACAAGAACGTCAGGGGTGGCGCCGGGGGCAAGGTGCCCAAGGCTCGCTCGCTCGCCTCGGCGTTGAGGACCAGGCCCGTCGGGAGGACCCGCGTCGTCTGCCAGCCGAACTCGATGAAGCGCCTCCGAATCGCCGTGCGGCGTGGCCGCAGGCACGGTTTCGACATCCGCCCGCACGATCACCGCAGCCTCACCCGGAAGCGCGCCCGGGGTCTGATGGCGATCAACCGCAAGTTGAGGCGGATGTGCAGGTATCACCAGATCCAGCCGGCGGTCAACGCGTCCCGCAACAACGATCGCGTGGTCGTGATGCCCGGCGTGTACACGGAGCCGACTGCGCGCAGCAAGCCGACCTTCGATCCCTCGTGTGACCGCTACGAGATCACGAACGACAAGAGTCAGACCGGAGCGGTTTCCTACGCCGACCAATACCACTGCCCGAACGACCAGAACCTGATCGCGGTCCTCGGGCGCCGGCCGGGCACCGGCCAGGACCCGTCACCGCCGCTGACGGACCGGCACAACATCCCGAACTCGGGGGAGTGTGTGCGCTGCAACCTCCAGCTCGAGGGCTCCGGCGTCAGTGCCGACGATGTCATCGTCGACGCGGGACGGGTGCGTTCCCGAAACAGCGGCCCGATCGCTGCCAAGAAGGACGTCGGCATCCGCGCCGACCGCGCCGACGGCTTCGTCCTGCGGGGAATGACGGTCCGCCACGCCGAGGAGCACGACATCTACGTCCTCGAGTCGGACGGCTTTCTGCTCGACCGCTTCAAGACGTTCTACGGGGGCGAGTACGGGGTGCTGACGTTCGTGGAGGACCACGGTCTGATCCAGAACTGCGAGGCGGTGGGCAACGGTGACTCGGGGCTCTACCCCGGCGCGGGCGCCGAGACCGGGGCGCAGCGCATCTCCGGCGCGTTCCGCTACAGCCAGGAGATCCGCAACTGCGACTCCCATCACAACTCGAGCGGATACTCGGGCACCGACGGCAACTCGGTCTGGCTGCACGACAACAACTTCTACGACAACGCGCTCGGCTTCACGACTGATGTCTTCACGGCACCCGGCCATCCGGGCTTCCCGCAGGACTCCGACCTGATCGAGCACAACAACTTCTACTCGAACAACTTCAACGTCTACGCGGCCGACTCCGATGTGAAGCCGACGGTCCCGGTCCCGGTCGGCACCGGGATGTGGATCGCCGGGGGCAACGAGAACGTCGTCCGCGACAACCGCTTCTACGACAACTGGCGCCGCGGGACGATGCTGTTCGCCGTGCCCGATGCCACCGTCTGCGGCGACAGCGACGTGCAGGTGCCCGGGTGCGACGTGACCAAGCTCTCGACCTCCTACAACAACCGCTTCTACGGCAACCAGATGGGCGTCGCACCAGGCGGGGACTATGAGCCCAACGGCACGGACTTCTGGTGGGACAGCTTCGTCGGGAACACCGGCAACTGCTGGTATCAGAACACTGGGGCTTCGGGGCATGCCGTCACGACCTCCCCGGCCACGCTGCCGGCCTGCGCCAACGGTGACAACCCCCAGAGCAGCATCGGCACCGGGGACGCAGCCAACGAGACCGAGCTGGTCGGCTGCCTGGCCGCTCTGAACGGCGGTGGCTACGACCCGACGACGTGCTCCTGGTTCGCCGCCCCACCCAAGCCTTGAGGCTCCGGCTGGCCGGAATCCCGGCAGCGGCATCCGCGGCGCTCCTCCTCGCATCGTGCGGAGGGTCGGCCCAGCAGAACCAGCAGGATCTGCAGGGAGTGGGCGCGGGCGCCGGCGCGGGCGCCACCGTCCGCACGGCGGATTGCGATGCCTGGAACAACGCGGACGCCTCCGAGCGCCTGGCGACGATCGAGCAGCTGACGGCGTTCTATGGCGGCCCGATCGTCGGTGGTGACGAGGATTCCCCCCAGGGGGCCGGCCCGACACTCTCCCGCGAGGATGCCTACAGGCTGATCGACGGCAACTGCAAGGCGCCGTTCGCACGCGGCTTCAAGCTCTACAAGATGTACGGGCGGGCCGCAGGGTTTCAGAGCTTGGCGCCGTAGGGCGGGTCCCTCATCGCTGAGGGAGGGATCGGATGGCGCGGCGGATCCTGTTGGATGCGGGGCCCATCCCGCCTGCGATAGCTGAAGCTTTCTCGGCGGGATGCACCCACCCCCCGCGACAAGCGCTCGGCCCAGCGATGCGGCGCCGGCCGGCGCAGAAGGGTGGGAAAGCGGGAGGGTTCGGGCGGGCTCTGGGCCTGGGAACGGTTGTCGGTGCCCCATTTGGTTCGGCATCGACAAGCGTCTCCAGGCCATAGGGGGGGTTCGCTTGTCGTTGTCGTCCGATCAGGGACACCCGCAACCGTTCCCCGGTTGGCCGGGTGCTCCGATCGCCGGGCCGGACGCGCCGGCCCCTCACGGGGCCGGGCTGTGTTACCTGCTGCCTAGGAGCCCGCGGGCGGCGGTGCCGGCGGTGCGGGATCCGATGGAGCCGCCGGGGCCTCCGAGGCTGCCGACGGAGCTGCCGGGGCCGTGGGTGCGGCGGGCCCCGCCGGTGCGGCCGAGGCCGTCGGCTCCCCCGGGGCCGAGAAGGAAACGTTGACCGGCTCGCGGTCCGCGGCGTTCTCGATCTCGAAGAACTCGCGGGCCGTGAAGCCGCCCTGGTTGGCGATGATCGAGCCTGGGAACTGCTGGATATTCGTGTTGTAGGACTGGACGTTGGAGTTGTAGATCCGGCGGGAGGCCTGGATCTCGTCCTCGAGCTCGGAGAGCTGGTTCATCAGCTTCTGGAAGTTCTCGGTCGCGCGGAGCTGCGGGTAGTTCTCGGCGACTGCCCGCAGGTCGGTGAGCGCTCCGCTGAGCTGCGACTCCGCCTGGGCGGTGTCGCCGACGCTCGAGGCGCGCATCGCGTCGGCGCGTGCGGCGGTGACCTTCTCGAAGACTCCCGACTCGTGTGCCGCGTACCCCTTGACCGACTCGACGAGGTTGGGCACGAGGTCGTGGCGGCGCTTGAGCTGGACGTCGATACCGCTCCACGCTTCATCTACTCGGTTGCGGGAGGCGATGATCCCGTTGCGCTTCGCGACGTAGTAGAACGCCAGCAGTACGAGGATCACGACGATCACGATCACGGCAATAAGCATTCGGGCTCCTAATCCAGCGTGTATGAGAACGGTTGCGTCGGGGCATCCTAGCCCTTAGGAGGGAATAACCCTTAGGAAAGAATCAACGGGTCAGCCGGAGATCCGCCGGGGCGTTGGGTGCGAACTGCCCGCACCAGCACTTAACCCCAAGTCAACGGAGGCATGGCTCAGACCGGGGAGAATCATCGGTAATGCGGAATGGTGCATTTGTGCTCCGTGGTTTTGCAAGGGGGCAGTTCGTTAGTTTTCGGTACGCCGCGCCAGGGGATGGCTCGGCCTGACAGACGGGGTGTTGCGTAGTGGCGAGGTCATCGATGGTCAGGGTTGCCGCGGTTTTGGCGCTGGGATGCGTCGTGGTGCTCGCCGTCGTCCTGCTGCTCGGTTTTGGCGGTAGCTCCTACACGGTCACCGCGCAGTTCCAGAACGCCTCGCAGATCGTCAAGGGCAATCTCGTCGAAGTCGCCGGGGCCAAGGCCGGGACCGTCAAGAACATCTCGCTGGGGGACAACGGTACGGCGATGGTCGAGATGGAGATCACCGACGAGTACGCGCCGCTCTCCGATGCGACCGTCGCGACCATCCGCTCGCAATCACTGTCGGGCATCGCCAACCGCTACATCCAGCTCGACATGCCCCCGGGGGACGCGCCCGGCAAGCCGATCCCCGACGGCGGCGAGCTGCCGCTGAGCCAGACCGTCTCCGAGGTCGACCTCGACCAGCTCTTCAACACGCTCGATACGAAGACGATCGGCCACTTCAGGCAGGTCATCAAGGGCTTTGCGCGGGCGAACGCCGGAGTCGGGCCCCAGACGGCCCAGAGCTACCGCTACCTGAACCCGTTTCTGTCGACCTCGCGCGAAGTCTTCGCCGAGCTGACCAAGGACGAGGACCGGTTCCGTCACCTGATCGTCGACACGTCGTCGCTGTCCGGAGCGCTCGCGGAGCGGGCGCCGGACCTGGAGCAGTTCGTCTCCAACTCCGACGTGGCGTTCAGTGCCATCGCCTCGGAGAACCAGGCGCTCGCCGACTCGATCGGCCAGCTCCCGGACTTCATGCGCAACTTCAACACCACGGCCGTCAACCTGCGGGCGACGCTCGACGACCTCGACCCCCTCGTCGCGGCCTCGAAGCCGGTCGCACGCAAGCTTCCGCCTCTCACCAACGCCCTGCGCGGCTTCGCGACCGATGCGGTTCCGACCGTCCGCCGCCTGAGCGCGATCGTCGGCAAGCCCGGCGCCGGCAACGATCTCACCGACCTCGTTGCGCTTCAGCCCCGCCTCGCCAAGATCGCGGTGGGCCCGGTGCGCCGCAACGGCGCGGTCCGCGAGGGGGCACTCAAGGTGGGGACCCAGGCGCTGACCCGCAGCCTTCCTCAGCTCGCGTTCCTGCGCCCCTACGTGACGATCGAGGGGGTCAGCGGCTGGTTCGACGACTTCGGCCACTCGGGCATCTATGACGCGAACGGCGGGATCGGTCGCATCTCGACGACCTTCAACGCCTTCACGTTCTCCGTGCCCGGCATCCCGGATCTCGGCGGCACGCCGCTGACCGGCCCTCAGCAGCTCGCGGCCGGTCTCAGCACCCACAATCTGCGGCGCTGCCCAGGCTCGAACGAGCGCAACCCCGGTGACAACTCGACTCCGTTCACCGACAACGGCAACCTCAACTGCGACACCTCCGAGGTTCCGATCGGCCCATGAGAAGAATCGCCGCCATCCTCGCGCTGCTCGCCCTCGGCGCCGCCATTCCGCTCGTCGCGAGCGCCGGCGCGGACGACAGCCACAGCTACAAGGTCGAGCTCGACAACGCCTTCGGCCTGGTCGACGGCTCTGAGGTCAGGGTAGCCGGCGTCAAGGCCGGCATCGTCTCCGGCCTCGACATCAACTCTGAAAAGCGTGCGGTCGTGACGATCGACATCTCCGGCCCGCTCTCCAGCTTCCGGGCATCCGCGACATGCTCCTCGCAGCCCCAGTCCCTGATCGCCGAGTACTACCTCGACTGCCAGCCCGGCAACCGGGGCAAGGAGCTGCCCGAGGGCGGTGAGATCCCCGTCCACAGCGAGAAGTACGGGAACCAGACCTTCACCACCGTCCAGAGCGACCTCGTCTTCAACACGCTCCGTGAGCCCTACAAGGAGCGGCTGGCCCTGATCTTCAACGAGTTCGGGACGGCGCTGGCGGGGAACTCGGAGAACCTGAACGAGGCGATCCGGAGGGGAGCCCCGGCGCTCGACCAGCTTCGTCGGGCGCTCGCGATCCTCAGCAGGCAGAACAAGGTCATCACGCAGCTCAACGTGGACGGGGACCAGGTCATCTCCCGCCTGGCGGATCGGCGCCAGGACGTCGTCAACTTCATCGACTCGGCCAACAGGACCGCCCAGGCGTCGGCGGCGCGCCGCGGTGATCTCGCCGAGAACTTCCGCAAGCTGCCCGGCTTCCTCACCGAGCTGCGGCCGACTCTCGCCAAGCTCGGCGGCGTGGCCGACTCCAGCACCCCGCTTCTCGCCGACCTCAACGCGGCCGCCCCCCAGCTGACCCGCCTGACCAGAACGCTGCCGAGGTTCAACGATGCCGCGGATCCTGCCATCCGCGCACTCGGGCGCGCGTCGGTCATCGGCCGCTCGGCCCTCGATCGCGGTGGCGATGAGATCGATGCGCTCCGCCAGGCGACGCGGAAGTCCTACCCGGCCGCCGATGAGATCGCCAACTTCCTCGTCTCCACCGACGATCCGAGCCTGGCCGTCGAGACCGATGCGCGCGCCGCGCAGGACACCGGCCGCCCGGCGCCCACCGGTTACACCGCGCTGGAGGGCGTCCTCAACTACGCCTACTACCAGACAACCTCGACCAACCAGTACGACCAGGTCGGGCACCTCCTGCACTTCACGCTGACCGATCTGGGCCTCAGCCCATGCGGCAGCTACAACGCCGGCCCCACCGTCCCGGCGAAGGGCGGAGGCCAGACCACGAACGCTGCGGATCGCGCCGACTGCGTCTCCTGGCTCGGCCCGAATCAGCCGGACATCAACCAGCCCCTGAACCTGCCGCCGTATGACCCGAGCGTCTGCCCCAACGGGTCCGACGACCTGTCGCTCTGCGATCCGGGTGCGACCCCGCGTCTCTCCCGCAGCACCAACGCGACCCCGTTGCCGTCCAGCCCGAGCGCCGGCGCAGGCCCCGCGGGCGGCCCCGCCGCGCCCGGGGACACCGGCAGCGGCGACAACGGTGATAGCACCGGTGCCACGCCGAACCCGCTCGCCCCGCTCGATCCGCTGTTCGGCCCGAACGGCATCACCGGCTCGACCGGCGCCACGGGCGCCACAGGTCTGCTGGGCGACGGCGGGTCGACGGGCTCCGAGGGCGCGGCGAACCCTGACCTCTTCAACTTCCTCTTCGGCGGCTGACCATGAGACAGGGACGTGCACAATCACTCGCAACGTCTCCGACGATGGTCGGGGCGATCACGACGCTGATCATCATCGTCGCGGTCTTCCTCGCCTACAACGCATCCAACGGCCTCCCCTTCGTCCCGGTCTACAGGATCTCCGTCGAGCTTCCCAACGGTCAGCGCCTGGCCCCCAACAACGAGGTGCGCGTGGGTGGGACGAGGGTCGGGGTGATCGAGGCGATAACCCCCGAGGAGAACCCCAATCCGGGCAATGGCGCTCCTCCGGTCATCGCCAAGCTGGACCTGAAGCTCGACAAGATCGTCGATCCGCTGCCGGCCGACACGACCGTCAAGGTCCGCTACAAGAGCTCGTTCGGGCTGAAGTACGTGGAGCTCACCCGAGGCAACGGTAAGCCGCTCCCGGAGGGCGGCACGATCCCGGTCACCCAGGCATCCGGGCAGACCGAGTTCGATGACATCAACAACACGTTCGACGAGCCGACCCGTGAGGCGTCCCGGAAGGTGCTGGTGGGTTACGGCGACGCGTTCGCGGCGCGCGGGGCCTCGCTGAACGAGGTCATCCGCAACCTCAACCCGCTGTTCTCCTACCTCGATCCCGTCGCCCGGGTCCTCACGGCCAAGGACACCCGCCTCGATCGTTTCTTCCCGGCTCTTGCCAAGGTCGCTGCGCTGACCGCCCCGGTATCCGAGGAGAACGCCTCGAACTTCGCGAACATGGCCGCCACCTTCGCCGCTCTCTCGGCCGACACCCAGGCACTCCAGGACACCATCTCCTCCGGTGTCCCGACCCTCACGCAGGGGACGGTCGCCCTGAAGGCTCAGCAGCCGTTCCTGGTCGACTTCACCGATCTCGCCAACCGCCTGCGCCCCGGCGTCAGAGCGCTGACATCCGCCCTGCCGACGTTCAACGATGCGCTCGTTACCGGGGCTCCGGTGCTCACCCGCTCGATCCCGATCTCTGCGAAGACCGGCCGGGTGTTCGCGAATCTGCGCACGCTCGTCGACTCGCCCGAGACGAAGAACTCGCTCCTGCGCCTCCGGGAGACGTTCGGGCAGGCCGCTCCGGCGATTAAGTACATCGCGCCCTCGCAGACCGTCTGCGACTACCTCGGATACTGGGCCACGTACATCCCGAACGGCCTCAGCCAGCCCGACGGAACCGGCACCACCTTCCGCCAGGCGGTCGTCACCGCACCCTTCGGCAACATTGCCGGGATCTCCACCGAGCAGCAGGGCGGTGTCGGCGGCTACGCCGGCGTCCAGGCCAACGGCCTGGCCGGCGCGCTCGACCCGAGCCCCGGCGAGTTCAAGCCGCGGGAGCTGGCGATCCTCCACGGTCCGCCATACGGCCCGTCGGTTGACAGCAAGGGCAACGCCGATTGTCAGGCGGGCCAGACCGGGTACCCGGTCGGCGATCTACGGGTGCCGGGGCAGCCGGCCTCGAACCCGGCCAACCTCGTCTCCAACCTCCCGGGCAACCGCGGCCCGACCTTCGCCGGCCGCGACCGCCTGCCGGGCCACCTCTACCCGAGGAAGCTCCCATGACCTTTGAGCGAGCGAAGCGGGAGCCGGTGGCATGACCCGCGCACGCAAGGAACGCCGCAAGCTGCCCAACTGGGTCGTCGGGCTGGGGATGATCCTGCTGGTCGTGGTCTGCCTCTTCCTGGCCTTCAGCAAGCGGATCCCCTTCATCGACCGCGGTTACGAGGTGAACGCCGTCTTCGCCAATGCACAGAACCTGGCCGAGAACAGCCCGGTCCGGATCGCCGGCGTCAACGTCGGCAAGGTCAGCAAGGTCGAGCCGATGGCCGATGACAACGCCGCGGTGGTGACGATGACGATCTCGAATGACGGCCAGCCGATCCACGAGGACGCTCGCATCCAGGTCCGCCCGCGGCTGTTCCTCGAGGGCAACTACTTCGTCGATATCCGCCCGGGCAGCCCGAGCTCGCCCGAGCTCCCCGACAATGGGGAGATCCCGATCCAGCAGACCTCGGGCTCGGTGCAGCTCGACCAGGTGCTCTCGACGCTCCAGTCCAATGTGCGCGGGAACCTGCAGATCCTCCTCAAGGAGCTCGGCGACGGCCTCCAGAAGTACGGGGGCGCGGACGGCCTGCGCGAGTTCAACCGTACGGGCGCCCCGGCCTACAAGAACACGGCCCTCGTCAACGTCGCCCTCCTCGGGACCCAGGAGGGGGACCTCTCGGGCGTCGTCCGAAACTTCGACCGGGTGGTCGTGGCGCTGAACCGCAACCAGGATCAGCTCAAGGATCTCGTCACGAACCTGCGCATCGTGACCGGCTCGTTCGCGGCCCAGGACACGGCGCTCGCCAGTTCGATCCACCAGCTGCCGGGAGTGCTGTCGTCGGCCCGTCCGGTCTTCGACAACCTCAACGCGTCCTTCCCGGCCGTGCGCGCCTTCGCCCGGGAGGCTCTGCCGGGGGTCCGCTCGACAGAGGGGACGATCGACGTCGCGCTGCCCTTCGTACGCCAGCTCAGGCTGCTCGTATCGCCGCCCGAGCTGCGTGGCCTGACCGCGGATCTGCGTCCGACGATCCCCTCCCTTGCGAGGCTCACGAGGGCTCAGATCCCGTTCATGGAGCAGCTCCGCCCGCTCTCGTCCTGCTTCACCCACGTCATCGTCCCCTGGGGTTACAGCAAGACCAACCCCGTCGAGCTCGGCGGCAAGGCGGTCGGCCCGGTCTACCAGGAGACCGGCTACGGCCTGGTGGGCATCGGCGGCGAGAGCCGCTCCGGCGATGCCAACGGCCAGTACGTCCGCGTGATCGGCGGCGGCGGCACCAACACCGTCGTCCTGCCGCCGGCGTTCGGCCTGCCCAAGCAGGTCGGCACGACCGCGTTCCCGCTGCTCGGCGCCCAGCCGACCCTCACCGACTCGGCCAAGACCAAGTTCAAGCCGAAGGCTCCCTGTGAAAACCAGGACCCGCCGAATCTCAACTCCGAGGTGGGCCCGCCGCCCGCACGGCAGGGGTCGGTCTCCCGCAAGCAGCTCTCGGTCCTGAGCGACCCGGCCTTCGACGGAAGCGTGATCGAGAACACGAGCCAGCGCGGTGTCTCGCTGTACACGGACATGTTGCGTTTCGAGCAGATGGACCCGAAATCCGCCGAGGCGAAGTCACTCAGGGAGTCGTTGAAGCGCCGCATCGAGGCCTATCGCAAGGACGGCGTTTACGCGGACTACCGCAAGGCGGTCCTGGCCCTCGGCCGCGGAGATGTCCTCCAAGCGTTAGACACTGCCGATTCGGCCATCTCTGACGCAGGAACGCCGAGCTCGGGAGCGATCAGCTCCGGCGTCGCCAACTCGGGCGTCGGGAGCTCGGCGGCCGGGGCCTCGGGATCGGCGGGTGGCAAGTGACAGTCGCGATCAAGAAGCACTGGAAGGACTTCCTCGCCGTGGCCGGCCTGGTGTTCATCGGCCTGGTGACGACTTACGTCATCGTCCAGCACCAGCGACTGCGCATCCCGATCCTCGAGGAGAAGCCCTTCCGGCTCAACGCCGAGTTCAAGACGGCCCAGGCCGTGACTCCGGGCCAGGGGCAGACGGTCGTGGTCGCCGGAGTGAAGATCGGCGACATCACGGATGTGCACCTCGAGGACGGCAAAGCCGTCGTCAGCATGGACGTGGAGCGCAAGTACCTGCCGATCTACAAGAACGCCACGGCCCTGGTGCGCCCGCGCACGGGTCTGCAGGACGTATTCGTCGAGCTGGACCCCGGCACGAAGTCTGCCGGTGAATTCCAGGACGGCGGGACGATCTCGGTGGCCAATACCCAACCAGAGGTGAACCTCGACGAGATCCTCTCCGCCCTCGACGGGGATACCCAGGCCTACCTGCGGGCGCTGATCGACAGCGGCGGCCAGGGTCTCAAGGGCCAGGGCCGGAACCTCGGCAAGCTGCTCGGCGGGCTTGGGCCGATCAACAGGGAGCTTGCAGACCTCAACAAGATGGTCGCAACTCGCCGCGAGAACCTCTCGCACCTGGTCCACAATCTCAACATCCTCACGAAGGCCGTCGGAGACGACGGCGACCAGCTCGCGCAGCTCGTCGACTCTTCGAACGCGACCCTCGGCGCGATCGCCTCACAGGACGTCAACGTGCAGAGCGCCGTGGCCCTCCTTCCGGGAACGCTGGCGACCGCACGGTCGTCGCTGGGCAAGCTCGAGGGCTTCTCGGCGCGGCTGGGCCCGACCTTCAACCACCTCCGTCCCTTCGCCCGCAACCTCGCTGAGCTGAACGCCTCGGTACGGCGCGTATCCGACACCGCGCCGGTGATCAGGAGCCAGATCCGGCCCTTCGTGCGCTCGGCCCGTCAGCCCGTGCGGGACCTGCGCCCGGCCGCCGACAGGCTGGCGAAGACGACGCCGCGCCTCACCGACGTCGCGATCGAGCTCAACCGTCTCACCAACATGGCCGCCTACAACCCGAAGGGCGCGGAGCCTCCGGGCACGCCGGGCCGCGATGAGGGCTACCTCTTCTGGCTCGGCTGGCTGGCCCACAACGGCAACAGCGTCTTCAGCGCGCAGGACGCGAACGGCGACGAACGCCGGATCTACCTGACCGCGGGCTGCAGCACGCTGCTGACGCTGGCTTCCCAGCCGACGCCGTTGATCCCGACCCTGGCCGGGACGATCACTCAGTTCCTGCCTCTCTTCGATCCAGGCGGGATCTGCGCCAACTAACCATGCAGAAGCAAGCCCCCTCAACAGCCCGCATCCTCGTCGCCGTCGGCTTCGCCCTGTCGTGCTTCGGCCTGCTGCTCTTCCTCTGGGTCACCTTCGGCGGTCCGACGCCCTTCAAGGCGGAGAAGTACCGGCTGACCGCCGACTTCACGGAGGCGACGACTCTCGCCAAGGAGGCGGACGTCAGGATCGGCGGCGTCACGGTCGGCAGCGTCAAGAATCTGTCTCTGCCGCCCGAGGGCAACGCGACCGAAGTCGAGATGGAGATCGACGACCAGTTCGCCCCGATCCCCGAGGACACCCGGGCGATACTCCGCCAGAAGACCCTGCTCGGCGAGACCTACATCGAGCTCTCGAGCGGCGACGCCGCCAGCGGCGAGTTGCCTGACGGCGGTCACCTGAAGGCGTCCCAGGTCCAGGAATCCACGCAGATCGACGAGATCTTCGCCGCCCTGGACAAGAGCACCCGCTCGGCCTTCCGGAGCTGGATGAAGAACGCCGCGGTCGGCATCGAGGGCCGCGGCCAGGACCTCAACGAGGCCTTCGGCAACGTCGGGCCGTTTTCGACCGACGCCACATCGGTCCTGCGCATCCTCAACTCCCAGCAGACCGATCTCAAGGGCCTGATCCGGGACACCGGGACAGTGTTCGATGCCCTGGGGGCGCGGGACGGTCAGCTCACCAACGCGATCCGGCAGTCGAACACGACCTTCGGAGCCATCGCCTCGCGTGATCAGGCTCTCGCGGACACGATCCAGATCTTCCCGACGTTCAATGAGGAGACCCGTCTGACCCTGAACCGTCTGGCGACGTTCGCGCTCGACACCCAGCCGCTGGTGAACGATCTGAAGCCTGTCGCCGACGACCTGAGCCCGACCTTCATCGCGGTCAAGCGCCTCTCTCCCGACCTGAAGCAGCTGTTCGTGAACCTCGGCCCCTTCCTCAACAGGGCGAGCACGGGTCTGCCGGCGTTGGGCTCCGTGCTTCGCGAGCTGCGGCCGGTTCTCGTGGCCCTCGACCCGTTCCTGGCGAATCTGAACCCGGTCATCCGCTACGTCAACGCGTACCGCACCAACGTGCCCGACTTCTTCTCGTCGCCGCCGAGCGGCTTCGCGGTCGCCACCCCGCAGCCCGGCGATCCGGCGCCTCGCCGCTCACTGCGCGTGCTCACGTATCTGAGCCCGGAGAGCCTGTCGATCTACCCGACCCGCCTCTCGACCAACCGAGGCAACGGCTACCTCCAGCCGAAGGTGATCAACAGCTATGCCTCCGCATCCCAAGGCATCTTCCCGAACTTCGACTGCGACCCCTCCGGCGGCCCGACCACGGGCAACGGCGACAGTGACGCTCCTTGCTTCATCGCGCCCCCGTTCCCCTCGCGGTTCGGCGGCGGTCAGGCGCCGAACATCTACGCCGACCCCTGAGCGGGCCCGCGGTGCCCGCTTCTGACCGGGAGCGGCTCGCGCTCCTGGCCGCGTAGGATGCGGCGAAACACGATAGAGGAGCGGGATTGGCGTACTTCAAGGATGCGCAGGAGGTCTATGACACGGTCGGCAAGCTGTTCGTGTCGCTGACCGAGGACGAGGAGCTGGCACCGAAGTTCCGCAAGGCGGACACGATCGTGCGCTACGAGTACACCGAGCCTGACTCCACCATCACCGTTCGCCTCCAGGAGGGCGAAGAGGGGCAGGTCGACTTCGGCGAGTCCGACCTCGACCCCGAGGTGACGATGCGCATGAAGGCCGACACGGCCCACCGCTTCTGGCTCGGCAAGGTGAACGTGACCATGGCGATCGCGCGGGGCGAGATCAAGCCGCAGGGCCCCGTGTCGAAAATCCTCAAGCTGGTGCCGCTGACGAAGCCGGTCTTCCCCCGGTACCGCTCGATGCTCGAGGCCGACGGCCGCGAGGATCTGCTGAGCGTCTAGATGCCCCGGATGACCGGCTCCGCACCCGCCTAGGCCCAGGTAAACCTTGATCTTCAAGGAGTACTTCCAGTTCGCCCACCCGACCAGGATCGTCGGAGGACAGGGGATGATCGCGTCGGCGGGGTTCGAGTTCGCCAAGGACGGTGCGAAGCGCCCGCTCATCGTGACCGACCCGGTCATCCGGGCAACCGGGCTGCTCGAGAAAGTCGAGGCCGGCCTGGGTGACGGGGGCCTCGAGGTAGCCGGGATCTTCGATGAGGTTCCGCAGGACTCGGGAACCGGCGTGGTGGACGCGTGCGCCGCCGCCGCGGCCGAGTGCGGGTGCGACTCCCTGGTCGCGGTCGGCGGAGGCTCGGTGATGGACACGGCGAAGGTCGCCAACGCGCTCCTGGTCCACGGCGGCTCCGTCCTGTCCTACGAGGGGCTCTACCAGTTGCCTCGCTCGGATGGGTACGAGGGTGCGCCGCTGCCGCTGAAGCCGCTCGCCTGCATCCCGACGACCGCCGGCACCGGCTCCGAGGTCTCATTCGGAGCGGTGATCAAGGACGCCGAGCAGGGCCTGAAAATCACGCTCGGTGACTTCCCCTTCTTCCCCTCGCTCGCGATCCTGGATCCCGACGCGACGCTGACCCTGCCTCCGGCGCTTGCAGCGTCGACCGGCATGGACGCGATGACCCACGCCATCGAGGGCTACACCTCGACCGAGTGGACTCCCTACGGCGATGCGTTTGCCACCCAGGCCCTGAAGCTGGTGCGCGACAACCTCTCCCGCGCGGTCCTGACGCCCGACGACGACGAGGCCCGAGGCAACATGCTCGTCGCGGCTTCGATGGCGATCGTCCCGGGGGCAGCCGCCAACGTCGCGCTCGGCGCGACGCACTCGATGTCCCATCCGGCCGGGGCCCAGCACGGCGTTGCGCACGGGGTGGCGAACGCGATCAACCTCCCGCACGTCATCCGATTCAACTCGGGTGACGAGGCGGCGGCGGAGCGCTACCGTGACGTGGCCGACATCCTCGGCGCGGAGGCGGCGGGCGGTGGCGAGGAGCTGGGCGAGAGCCTGGCCGCGTGGGTCACCGACCTGACGAAGTCGCTCGGCCTGCCGCAGCGTCTCTCCGAGGTCGGAGTGCCGGAGGCCGGGATCCCCGACCTCGTAGAGGGAGCGATGGGGGACGGCTGCACGCTGACCAATCCACGCGAGCTGACCGAGGACGACTTCACGAGGCTCTACGAGGCGGCTTTGTGAGCGGCGAATCGTGAGCGGCGCCGAGGACTGGGCGGCGATCGTCCAGGGCCATGCCGGCAAGCACGAGCTGCGCTACGAGCCGGTCGGCGGGCTGAACCCCAAGGACGGGCCGGTTGCGCTCTGCGTGGGTGGCACGAATCGTCTGACCGGGCAGCTCGGCGAGGAGTTCTGGGGCTCGGCCTGCGACGCGGACGAGCGTGAGGAGGGCGGCTTCCTCCACAAGTCGGTGGTGCCGGGGGCCCTTCTCGTAAAGGCTCACATGCCGGATCTCGCCAAGGTCGTGCCTGCCTTCAACGTCGAGTCGATCGAGCGGACGGCGGGGGAGCTCGCGAAGCAGCGGGTCTCGCGCAAGGTCGAGTTCGAGTCGATCGACTTCAATCGCAGGTACCTGACGACGGTGCCGAAGGACTACGACCCGGTGGCCCTGCGCGAGCTCTTTTCGCCGGGCTTTCTCACCTGGGCGTCCTCGATGGACAACGAGCTCGATTTTGGGATCAACGACCGCCAGCTCTGGCTGCTCTGGAAGCTCCACGCGCGCACCGAGTCAGAGCTGAAGGAGGCGCTGAAAAACGGCGCGCAGCTGTTTCGCCGGCTGCGCTCGGAGATGGTCGAGGAGAACTACGCGACCTACCCCGTCGGGCCCTGGTATGCGGGGCTCGAGCCCTTCCCGGCCGACCCGGGCGCCCCTCAGTCGTCCGGATAGTCGCCCCTCAGCCCACCGGGTAGTCGGCGTCCCCCGGGAGCGCGATGCGGCGGCTCTCGCCCTCGCCGACGACCTTCGGGAGCACCGGCTCAATCGCCCGGTCGCGCATCGCATCCATCGCCTCCTCGGAGCGCTCGAACTCCAGCAGTGCCTCGAGCTGGCGGATCGTCGGAAAGACGAGGGACAGCTCTCCGGCGGCGCTGGCATCCAGGGCGGCCCGCGGCTCGAACCAGCCGGCCTCGGTGGTCTCGACACCGTCGGGCTCGGGGGGTGTGTGGGCCGGAGCGAGGGCTAGAAAGAACCAGGCGTCGAACCTGGTCTTGACGATCTCGGGGGTGATCCAGCGGGAGAACAACACCAGCTCGCCCGGCCCGTCGAGGACGATCCCCGCCTCCTCGGAGAGCTCGCGGATTGCGCACCTCCGGAAGCCCTTCTCGCCGTCGCCGTCCCCGGGGTCGACGGCGCCGCCGGGAAAGACCCAGACGCTCGGCATGAAGGTCGCGTCGGGGCTCCTCTTCACGAGGAGCACCTCGAGCGCCCGATCCGCATGGCGGCCCCCGCGACGCAGAAGCACCACAGAGGCTGCGGGTCGAGGGGTCATCGGTTCGCCGGTGGTCAGCCGTTCAGCCGGTCCCGGCCGCGGTTGGGGCATGGGCGCACCCTACAATCCGCCGCTCGCATGGAAGCCGCGACCTCCCAGCAATGGATCTGCCTCTCCTGCGGGTTCATCTACGACCCGGCCGAGGGCGACCCCGACGGGGGCGTCCCTCCGGGTACGCCGTTCAACGCCGTCCCGAGCGACTGGTTCTGCCCGGTATGCGGGGCGCGAAAGTCGGATTTCGAGCCGTACGAGGGCTGACGCTGTTGGCGGCGGCGGGAATTGGGGCCACCGCTCCGCAAGCACAGTCTTGCTCGCGGCGACCCCAATCCCAACCTCCATGAACCGCTCCCTCGTACAGGATGGCTGAGGGTCCGGCTCCCAGGCGCTCCTCCCGGCTAGCCACGGCCTCGCCGCGCGTGTTCGGCACATCTCCTCCGCTGGAGAGTTGTCGTCTTTGTCTCGCTATACGGGGGCGACAACTCGCCGGATCTCACCGCCCTACCCAGCGGCTGTTTGCTGCTTGTCGGGCCAGCGCGTCGCGCCGGCTCAGCCCTCGAGCACGCGGCGGCGGGAGCCGGCCACCCAGCCGCGGCGGCCGAGCCAGAACAGCAGGGCCAGCAGGGCGAACGGGGCCAGGATCGCGAGGCCGACCAGCGTTACCGCCGCGGCGGTGGCGAGGATCCTGCCGGCGTCTGCGAGCGCGTCCTCGATGGTCCAGCGGCCACCGTCCGCGGAGCCGAAGCTGGACGCATCGCCGGTGACGACCTCCAGCGAGACGCGGGAGAGGTTGGCGCGGCGCTTGAGGCTGTTGAGAGCCGACCGGAGGCCCGCGACCCGCTGGCGCTGGAAGGAGAGCTGCTCCTCCGCCGACTGGCGCTCGGCATCGGTGTCGGCGGCGGCGAGTTGCTTCAGCAGCCCCTCGACCTCGGCGCGAGCTTCACGAAGGCGGTCGCCCGTCGTGACCGTGGGGGCGGTGATGTCCTTGGTGTTCTCCGCGCGGGAGCGCACCTCGGCCACGCCGGAGAGGTTGGCTAGGGCGTCGCCGAGGCGGGCGCTCGGGATCAGCAGCTCGAACTCGGCCCCGGCGTCTCCCGCGGGACCGTCGGAGACCGACGAGTTCAGGACGATCCCGTCGTAGCGGCCGACGATGCCGAGCACGTCATCGGTCACGTCCCCCACCTTCCCGGGGTCGGTACCGAGGGTGAGCTGGGCGTTGCGCTCGACATAGCGGCGCTTCTCGCCGGAGGCGTAGGGGCCGGTGGTCGTTTGGCCTCCGATAGCGCTCGTGGAGGCGTTGGAAGCGCCCTTGGGGAGGCGCGCCGGACCGGCCGCGGACTCGGGGGACTCCACGGTGCTCGGGATCGGCGCGGACGCTGCCTTGCCGCCGCCTGCATCGGCGGACTGGGCCACGGCCGCGGTGTCGCCTTCGGCTCCGGGGTTCGAGTCCGTCGAGCCGGCACCACCGCTGTTCAGCGACACCACCGTCGTGACGGCGACCACCGCGGCAAGCGCGATCGCCCCGACCGGCATCAGCCGGCGGGTCATCGGAATGGATCGAAATCGCTCCCACGCGCTCGCGATCCCGAATGCGTTCTCACGCCCCTCGCCGGTGTCGAAGCCGGCGGCGACCTTGCGGTCCATCCGGGCGGCGAAGCTCTCTTCCGGGCTGGGCCGGAGCTCCGCAATTTCACCGCTCAGTTCGGCCAGGTCGGCGAGGTCGGCCTCGACCGCATCGCCGCGGCGAGCCGCGTCGATCGCCGCAAGCTCGCGCTCGACCTGCGGGTCCATCTGGTCGTCCTCACGCAGTTTCATCGCATGCCTTCCTGAGTTTGGTCACGGTTCGGTGGAGCTTGGTCCCGGCGTTGGATTCGCTGGCGCCGATCACCTGCGCGATCTCGGCGTTCGAGAGGCCGGCGAAGAACTTGAGGGAGATCAACTCGCGCTCGCCGGTGGTCAGGCGTTCAAAGGCGGTGGCCACGATCGTCCGGCGGATGCCAAGGTCGGCGAGGTCCTCGGGCGCCGGCGTGTCGTCGGCCGGCTCAGTCGTCAGCTCAGCCTGACGCCCCCTCCGGCGCAGCTCGTCGAGGGCTGCGTTTCGGGCTATGCCGAACAGCCAGGCTCGTGGTTCCCCGCGGCGCGGGTCGTACTTGGCGCGCTTGCGGTAGGCCCGCTCGAAGGCCGCGGCGGTCACGTCCTCCGCCGCGTGCCTGTCCCGCAGGAGGCCGGCGACGTATCCGTAGACGTCGTCGCGGCTGGAGCGGTAGAGGTCCTCGAAGGCGACATCGACATCGGAAGGCGCTGCCTCGGCGGGCGCGGTGAGCGTTTGACTCATGCCACCTCTACGGCGCCACGGGCGTTTCATCACAGAACGAGTTTCTATGAAGGCCCGGGTGGTGTGGAGCTGCGGCCCGCGCGGGCAGTTCAGGCGGCGCGCGGGAGCTCGGTGCCGCCGAGATCCCGGTGGCGCTGCGAGTGCCGCGGTTCGAAATGCTTCTTCACGGGCGCCGGAGCCGGAGCCGGCGCTACCCCGGCGCAGGCAACGCGGATCGATTCGACTGTGATCTCGAGAAGGCGACGAAGTTCCGTGGCCTCGATCGCAAGCGGCGGCATCAGCACGACAACGTTGCCCAGCGGCCGGATGATCGCCCCGCGCTCCCGGGCCTCGAGCGTCACCCGGTGGCCCATCCGAAGCGCCGGGTCGTGGGCGCCGAGGTCGATGCCGGTCATCGTCCCCCGGCGGCGGACCTCGGCGACCTCGGGCATCGCCGCCACTCCATCCAGGATCTCCGCCATCAACCGGATCTTCGGCTGGAGCGTCTCCAGCGTCCGCTCTTCTGCGAAGGCGTCGAGGTTCGCGAGCGCCGCCGCGCAGGCCAGCG
Source organism: Solirubrobacterales bacterium (assembly GCA_038258095.1). Taxonomy (GTDB): domain Bacteria; phylum Actinomycetota; class Thermoleophilia; order Solirubrobacterales; family 70-9; genus JBBSQE01. The sequence goes on from JBBSQE010000003.1 coordinate 38,941, forward strand.
GGTTCCCCGTGTAGGTGTGGCCATGGAAGAAGGTGCGGTACTCCTCGGGCGCGCCCATGAAGCCCTCGTAGATCCGCTCGGTGGCGAGCGTCGCCGCCAGCGGCATGTATCCACCGGTCAGCCCCTTGGCGACGCACATCAGATCCGGAGCCACGCTCTCCTGCTCGCAGGCGAACATCGTGCCGGTGCGGCCGAAGCCGGTCGCCACCTCGTCGCAGATCAGCAGGATCCCGTGGCGGTCACACAGCTCCCGGACGGCGCGCAGGTAGCCGGGGGGATGGACCAGCATCCCGGCGGCGCCCTGGACCAGCGGCTCCATGATCACGGCGGCGATCTCCTCCTCGTGGCAGCAGAGGATCCGCTCCATGTCCTGGATGTCTCCCGGCTCGGCCTGGTGGCAGTCGAAGAGGAGCGGGCGGTAGGCCTGGTGAAAGAGGTCGATGCCGCCGACCGAGACGGAGCCGATCGTGTCCCCGTGGTAGGCGTCGCGCAGGTGGACGAAGGAGGTGCGGCGGACGTGCTGGCCGCCTCGCTGCTGCCAGTACTGAAAGGCCATCTTCAGCGCGATCTCGGTCGCGGTCGAGCCCGATTCGGAGTAGAAGACCCGAGCCAGGCCCGGCGGGGCGATGTCGATCAGCCTTGCCGCAAGCGCGGCTGCGCCCGGGTGCGAGAGCCCGAGCATGGTCGAGTGCGAGAGGCGGTCGATCTGCTCGTGGAGCGCAGCGTCGATTCCGGCGTGCCGGTGGCCGTGGACGTTGCACCAGAGCGACGAGACGCCGTCGATATAGCGGCTGCCGTCGTCGGCGACGAGCGTCGTCCCCTCCGCCTCGACGATCATCGGCGCTCCCTCGCCGGCCCAATCGCGGTGCTGGGTGAACGGATGCCAGATGTGGCTGTGGTCGAGTTGAGCCGGGTCCTCCATCGCCTCGCACGACCTTACGCGGCGCACCGGAGGTAACTCACACGGTTGAACGTCGCTCGATGCGGGAAGATGGGTGGCATGGAACCCCAGGAGATAACCCTTTACGGGCACCGCGTCGCCTACCGCATGGCGGGACAGGGGCCGGCAATCCTGCTGATTCATGGCATCACGTCGAACTCGGAGACCTGGGACCGCGTCTTCGACACGCTCGCCGAGAGCCACACCGTCATCGCCCCCGACCTGATCGGCCATGGCGAGTCCGCCAAGCCCCGGGGGGACTACTCGATGGGCGCCTACGCGAGCGGGCTGCGCGACCTCCTCGCTGCGCTCGACATCGAGAGCGCGACCTTCGTCGGGCACTCGCTCGGCGGCGGCATCGCGATGCAGATGGCCTACCAGTTCCCTGAGCGGTGCGATCGCCTCGTCCTGGTCTCGAGTGGCGGGCTCGGCCCCGACGTGAGCCCGATGCTCCGAGCGGCGACCCTGCCGGGCTCGGAGTTCGTCATCCCGCTTCTCTTCAAGGCCGGCCTCCTGGGAGTCGGGCGCGCCGTCGGGTCAGCACTCGGCAGCATCGGCATCAAGCCGGGCACGGACCTCGAGGAAATCGCTCGAGGATGGGCCTCGCTCGAAGACAACGAGGCGATGAGAGCCTTCGTCTACACGCTCCGTGCAAGCGTCGATCCCACCGGTCAGCGCGTGGATGCGCGCGACCGTATCTACCTCGCGGGAGAGGCTCCCTGCCTGATCGTCTGGGGAGGCAACGACCGCATCATCCCCGCCAGTCATGGTGAGGAAGCGCATGAGCTGATCGCCGGGAGCCGGCTCGAGCTGTTCCCATCGGCCGGCCACTTTCCGCATCGCTCCCACGCGGTGCGGTTCGCAAAGATCCTCGGCGACTTTGTCGACACCACCGAGCCCTCTCCGGTCGACCTCGCACGACTCCGGGAGCTCGCGATCTCGCGCTGACCGGCGTGCGATCAGTTCGCCGCCTCACGCTTACCGGCGTGCGGACCCGCTCGGCCTGTTAGCTTTCCAAGGGCATGGGGCGCTTTACGGGAGTTGTGACCGCGATTGCGGTGGCTGGGGTCTTGCTGGTGATACCGGCAGGAGCGTCCGCCGACGTCCAGCCCTACGGGACCAACAGCGCCTGCTGCTTCCGGGACATCCTCCCTCCCGGCACCAACGGCCGGGTAAACATCGCTGAGCTCGGCGCGTTTCTTGCCAACGGGACCCGTCCGAAGCACAACGACGATCAGCGCGACCTCTACGAGAATCTCGTCTTCGCGGTTCCGGGCCTTGACCAGGCCGGCGTCGAGCACTTCTTCAAGGATTCGACCTTCGGCGTCCAGCCGGGCAAGACCGAGAGCACCGAGTCGCCGCGGCCCGATGTCACGATCGTTCGCGACTCGGACTTCGGCGTGCCGCACATCTACGGGACGACCCGCGCGGGGACGATGTTCGGCACCGGCTACGCGACGGCGGAGGACCGGCTCTTCTTCATCGACGTGCTGCGGCACGCGGGTCGCGCCCAGCTTGCCGCGTTCGCCGGCGGCGCCGAGTCGAACCGGGAGATGGACGAGGAGCAGTGGCGCCTCGCTCCCTACAACGAGTCCGACTTCCAGGCGCAGCTCGACAACGCCGCGGCCAGGTATGGGACGAAGGGACAGGCACTCCTCGACGACCTCCACAACTACACCGCCGGCATCAACGCCTACATCGCGAC
>JBBSQE010000004.1:0-40512 GCA_038258095.1 Solirubrobacterales bacterium
ACTGCAGCGGACGAACGGCACGTCCGCGAACCAGGTGATGTTCCGTGCACAGGGAGGCTCGAACGTGCAGCCGATGAAGGCCGAGGCGCTCAGCCTGATGGGGACCTGGCTCGATGCGATCGAAGCCGACAACTCGAACCGGACCCCGGCCGAGAAGGTCATCGCCGACAAGCCCGCCGACGCTGTCGATGCCTGCTGGGTCGGCGGCGGCACCCGGGTGAACGATCCGGCCGTCATCGGTTCCGGCGGTCCCTGCGAGACGACCTACCCCCCGCATAGCCTGCCGCGGCTCGAAGCCGGCCAGCCCCTCGGAGCGCCGATCCTGAAGTGCCAGCTGCGCCCCGCGAATCCAGCTGACTACGGCGCTCTCAGCCCATCGCAGTCGGCACAGCTCGCGGCCGCCTTCCCGAACGGCGTCTGCGACTACTCGAAGGCCGGGGTCGACCAGCAGCTGATCACGGGCACCGGGCAGGAGTTCGGCCCCCCACGGTCGATCCGCCAGCGCCATCGCAGCCTGAGGATCTCCGCGCGGACACATCGCAGTGGGCGCCGGACCGCCGTGCGGCTGACTGCCCGGCTCGGCCCATGTCCGGCGACGACCTGGCAGCGGATCGTCATCCAGCGCCTGCGAGGGGGCAGGTGGGTGCCGGTCGCGGTGCGGATCGCCGGCGGGCACCGGTGCACGACCACGGTCGCGGTGAGGATTGCGCGTCCGGTCAGGTTTCGCGCCCTCTCGAGGTTCAGCAGCGGCTACGCCAGCGCCGTCTCGAAACCACGGACGGTCAGCCCGCGACGGTTCCGTCACAGGTGAGGTGCCTCTCGCGCCCAAAGAGCCCGGGGCGATTAGCCCTTGCGAAGGGAGAGGAACATCCCGGTCCCGGCTCCGGCGATCAGGAGCAGCCCGATCGCGGCCACACCGATGCCGATCCAGAGGAGCCAGTCGAACTTGGCCCCCGCGTCGGCTTCGACCGAGATCCCTCGCGCACCATCGGCATTCATCACCACGACCGACCAGACGCCGCCCTTGAGGTCCCACTCGACCGCCTGCCGGCCGGCTCCCTGACTCTTCGCCACCCAGAACGGCTTGTTCTGAGGAAGCCCGCGAGGCGCCCCGCCGCCGTGTGCCCTGTAGTCGGGCTCGCCGTTGCCGAAGTCGATCAGCTCGGAGCGGCGGACACCGCCCAGATAGCGGTCGACATCTGCCGTCCGGGCAATGCCGATGAACACGGGGGCGTCACCGGCGCCAGTCGCCCTCAGCCGGATCTTCCCGACCGAGTCGTCGGGTGAGAAGTCGCTGGGAATGCCGCCGAGGTCGATGTTCTCGGTCGTGACGGCATAACCGCTCGAGTCGAGTTGCTCCTCGCCGGTCGTGTAGTAGCCATCGGAGTCCTTGCCCAGGGAGTTGACACCGATCAGGGCGGCGCCGGCGAGCAGGATCACGATGCCGATGACACCGACGAAGCTCGCGCCAACGATCCCAGCGATACGGCCGCGCCGCCGCTGTGTCGCCGCGTACTCCTCGGCGGAGGTCGGGGCAGGCTCGGCCGGGGTCGGGGCAGGCTGGGCCGGATCGGTGGCTTTCGCGGTCATATCGCTCTCCTAGGGCTCGCGGGGCAGAACCGCCCGGCGGTCTCCCCGTGCCCCAGCTTGGCCTCGGCCCGCGCCAGCAGAACGCCCGGGCGAACGTGGGAGAACTGGCCGTAGGCCGGCGGCGGGTCATCCTGGTCGAGGTATTCGGCGACCCAGAAGCCACGCTCGCCGCCAAGGAGGCGGACGCACACCTCAGGCGAGATGGGGACGAACGATGAATCGCCGAGCTGTGCGATGGCCCTGTCGAGATGGGAGATGACCGGGGCAAGCCTCGCCTCGTCCCACTCGGCCCAGTCCCCTCCCCACTTTCCGTAGGACGTGCCATCGCTGTGGGCCACGAACCCGGCGGCGGCCAGCTCCCGGGCCCGGCCGATCTCCGCTCTCTGAGCGGTCTTCGAGCCGGGGAATGCCGGCAGGTCCTCGTAGAGGTCCGGTCGCAGCCTCAGGGCGTGGCGTTTGACGATCCCCGACGATTTGTAGCCGCGCAGGTGCTGGACGAAGCGGACCTCGGGCCCCCGCGCGCTCGAACCGACATAGACCCACGGGATGCGCGGGTCACGTCGCCTGCCCGCGGCGGCTGTCAGCTCGATCACGTAGACGCGCGATGGCACGAGAATTCATTCGACGCCGCCGCCTTCGGCCCTCGCCGCCGGCCCCATTCGGCTCGGGAATCCGGGCCGCAGCGCAAGAACGGCGCGATTTGGCGAGACTGCGGGTACGTATCACGCCTACTGAATGGAGTCATTGGTGTTTCTCTTCGCTGACTACGGGCTCGGATCGGCCCTCCTCACCACTCTCTCGATCTTCTTCTTCGTCATCTGGATCTGGATAATGATCCAGATCCTGACCGACCTGTTCCGCGACCACGAGCTGTCGGGCTTCGGCAAGGCCGCCTGGGTCCTGTTCTTGGTCTTCATCCCGTTTCTGACCGCTCTGATCTACCTGATCGCCCGCGGAGGCGGCATGCGCGACCGTGCGCTCAAGGCCCAGTCCGAGGCACAGAAGCACTTCAACGACTACATCCGCGACACCGCCCAGACCTCTCCCGTCGACGAGCTGCACAAGCTCGCCGACCTGAAGGAGCGGGGCGCGATCTCAGCCGATGAGTACGACCAGGCGAAGGCCAAGTACCTGAGCTGAGCAGGCCGGCCGACGGCGCCCGCGGCGGGCATCTAGCCTCTTCCGATGCTCGTCGAGGTCCTCAGAACGGAGCACGTCACGCCGCGGATGGTCCGAGTCGTGCTCGGCGGAAGTGAGCTCGCCGGCCTGCATACCGGCGAGTTCACCGACGCCTATGTAAAGCTCCAGTTCCCGGCGCCCGGAGCCGGGTATGAGCCTCCGTTCGACATCGAGGACGTCCGCGCCCGCCGTCCGCGCGAGGAATGGCCGCGGACCCGCACGTACACGTTGCGCGCCTGGGACGGGGCCTCCGGCGAGCTGATGATCGACTTCGTGGTCCACGGCGACGAGGGCGTAGCCGGCCCGTGGGCGGAGGCGGCAAAGCCCGGGGCGCTCCTACAGATCCGCGACCGGCCCGGCGGCGCCTACTCGCCGGACCCCGAAGCGAAATGGCATCTGATGGTCGGAGACGCCGCGGTGATTCCGTCGATCTCCGCTTCACTGGCACGCATCCCGCCTGGCACGCCCGTACACGTGATTCTGGCCGTCGATGGCCCGGAGGAGGAGCAGGCTCTGACATCCACCGGAGATCTCCACGTCTCCTGGCACCACACCGGGGGATCCGCCGAGGCCGGAGAGGAGCTGCTGCTCGCGGCAGTCCGCGACCTGGAGTTCCCCGGGGGTTCGGTGCATGCCTTCATCCATGGCGAAGCAGGGGCGGTCCGCGCGGTACGACGGCATCTGCTCGTCGATCGCGGGGTGCCGCTCGCCGCACTATCGGCCACCGGATACTGGAAGCGCTCACGGACGGAGGAGGGTTGGCGCGAGGACAAACCGGAATGGAAGCGGCTGGTGGCGGGCGACGACGAGCGCCGGCCCGAAGCATCCGACTAAGCCGAACCGCCCATCGCGGAACCGAACCGCACGCCGCCGTCCTCGGTGACGGTCCACGAGGGGTTGTGGGCGACCTCCCAGGGGTGGCCCTCAGGGTCGAGAAAGAGGGCTGTATAGCCGCCCCAGAAGGCCTCGCCTGGTTCGCGCGCGATCGTCGCGCCGGCGGAGCGTGCCTCCTCGATAACCGAGTCAACCTCCTCCGGAGATCTGACGTTGTGAGCGAGCGTGACCCCGCCCCAGCCGCCGGTGTCCTCCACTCCGCTGTCCGCGGCGAGCTTTGCCCGGTCCCAGAGGCCGAACACCATCTCACCGGCCTGGAAGAAGTACACGTCCCGATCCGGCGTCGTGCCCTCCCAGCCCAGGGCCTCATAGAAGGCGACCGCGCGCTTCAGGTCCAGCACCCCGAGGGTGACCATTCCGACCCGCTGTTTCATCCGGAAATGACTTCTCTGGCCATGCCCTCATCGTGCCACGTCGGCGTGCCCGGGTGGGTGGTTCGGCCGCCTTGTGCTTGACCTGCCGGATCGGGGCTGGCAGCATCCCGCGGATAGCCGGGCCCCTCACCCCAACCGACGCTCGCCGAGAGCCGCAGGACGACGAGCCCACCACCAAGGAGCTCGGAACGCTCCGGACCCTGATCGCGGTGGCCTTACTCGCCACCGTGGTCGGTGCGACGGTGGGCACCACCATGACCCTGCTCGTCGGCAACACGGGGCCCGAGGGTAAGCAGGGGCCGGTCGGCGCGGAAGGGCCGCGCGGCCCACAGGGCCCCCAGGGGGACCTGTCGGCGGCGCAGGACCGGATCAACAACCTGGCCGACCGCGTCGACATCATCAACTCGAAGGTCGAAAGTCTCCGCTCGTCGGCTCCGGGTGACGTCGAGAGTCAGATACAGCAACTCGACAGCCGCATCTCGGACCTGGAGAGCCTCTCGTCCAACCTGTGCTATCAGGGCGACCTGATCTGCTGACCGAAGGGCCATCGCAGCACCGGAGAACGTCGCAGCCTTCAGCCCTCAGACCGCCACATCCGCCTCCTCGTCGTCGACGGCGGCACGCATCTTGTCGAGGGCAATTCGCAGGATCCTCGATACGTGGACCTGGGAGACCCCGACCTCGGCCCCGATTTCCCGCTGGGTGAGACCTCCGCTGAACCGGAGCTTCACGCAGGTTCGCTCCCGCGTTTCGAGCACGCTCATCGCGTCGTCGACCGCAAGCTTCGACTCGACCGACTCCAGGTCGGGATCCCGCTCGCCCAGGCCCTCGATCGCGGCCGGAGCGTCGCCGTCGTCGCTTCGCATCGGCATGTCGAGGGACACCGTCCTCGAGGCCTCTATCGCGCCGAGGGCTTCGATCGTCTCGTCGACGGTGATGCCCGAGTGGGACGCGATCTCCGCGATCGTCGGCGAGCGGTCGAGCTGGGAGGTCAGATCCTCGATGGACGACCCGATTCGTTGCCCGCGCTCCTTGACTCCGCGAGGGATGTGGACGGGAAGGACTCGATCGCGGAAGTGGCGCTTGAGCTCTCCCAGGATGGTGGGCGCCGCGAAGGACTCAAACGACGAGCCGCGACCCGGATCGAAGCGGTCGATCGCCTTGACCAGGCCGAGCGAGGCGACCTGGAAGAGGTCGTCCATGGACTCAGACGACGAGCGGTAGCGGGTCGCAAGGGCGCGCGCCATGGGCAGGAAGCGTTCAGCGAGCTCGTCGCGGGCGTCGGGATCCGCGGTGCTCTTGAGACGGGTGAACAGGGCATCTTCTGCCGGAGTCGTCACCGCATAGCCCCCGCCGAGCTGGGTACTGAGCCTGATGAAACCGCCCGCGTACGGAAGGGAGCCTTGGCATGCCCCCGCGCTCGGGAACCGACCGCGGCAAGGGACGGATCCGCGAGCAGCTCTACAACGAAGCCAAGAAGGTCGGCATCCGGGGCCGGTCGAAGATGAGCAAGTCGCAACCCCAGAGCGCGGTCGCCGGCAAGAGGAGCTGAGCTTCGCCCGGCACGGCGCGCTTGCGGAACCCGGCGCGCGGGGTGCGACGAGAGGCCCGTCAGGTACTCCTCAGGAGTCGTCCGCCGGCGACCGCCGGGCCTCGGAGAGCTGCTGGATCTGGTCGTACACGTGGGGCAGCATCTTCTTCATCCGCTGCAACTCCCAACGCTCGATCTTGATCAGGCGGACCCTCGAGGTGGCTTCGACGTCGGCACCGCGGCGCTCCTTGTCCAGGAGCCCCATCTCACCGAAGATGTCGCCCTGGCCGAGCTGGCCGACCTCCTCACCGTCGCGGACCACCTTGGCGGTCCCCTCCTCGATCGCCATGAACTGGTTGGCGAAGTCACCCTGCTTGACGATAACGGTCCCCTCCGGGACCTCTTCGCTCGTGGCGAAGGTAGTCACGACCCGCAGGTCTTCGTCGGGGACATCCTTGAAAATCGAGATCCTCTTGAGCTGCGTCGCGTCCATCATTCCCCTCCGTCGCGTTCGGTCCCTGCGGAACCTATCCGATACTGCCAGGCGCGGTGGGCTTAAGCTTTCCGGCCGATGAGCAAACGGATCATTTTCGGAGCACTCGTCGCCGTTGCCGGGGCGGTGGTCGTCGTCATCCTGGTGACGTCGGGAGGCAGCGATGCACCCGGAAGGACCGCGGCTCCGATCCAGCCCGGTCAGGCGACCGTCGAGATCATCTCCCCACGCAACGGGTCACGACAGCAGAACCGCTCCGCGGTGGTCAAGGTCCGGGTCGAGAACTTCCAGATGGCGCCACTCCAGTTCGGGAAGGCTCCACAATTCGGCGAGGGCAACATCCGGTTCTCGCTGAACCGCGTGCCGAACTGCGTGCGCCCCGAAGCCCTCGAGAAGGCCTTGAACAGCCCGACCTCGGCGGGAAGGCTGATCGGCAAGAGCTACGACTTCCCCCGGTACTCGGGGCCGAACGGCGTCCTCGCGGAGGAGATCGGCACAGCCGGCCTCTACTCCCCGGCAACGAAGCCCGAGGTCTACTACCAACACCTTCCGCCGGGCTTCTACCGCCTGGTCGTCACGCTCGCCCAGAACAACGGCTCGGAGAATGATGCCCATTCGGTCACCAACTTCGAGGTCCTCTCCAATCCGCGAGCGAAGCCGCCGCCCGCCCAGGACTGCAAGGGAAAGGTCTCGAGCACCGAGGCCGCGAAGGCGATCAGCAGTTAGAGACCCATTTCGTTAGGGGGCGTGCGTCCGGGGGACGCCATGACCGAGCGGGACGCCGCCGGGTCGGTGGTGGATCCCTGAAGGGTCATGGCGTTCATCCGGGCGTGCGATCGCCTACCGAGATGGGTCCTAAGTAGGCGGCCCTCGTCGCGATCAGACCTTGCCCGGGTTGCTCCCGGGCGCCGGCGACCCGGGTTCGGAAAGCTCGTGGCCGGGACAGCTCGCCACGGGAAGCGGCGGGTAGCGAGGGTAGGCCTCGTCGGCGCGGGAGCGCTCGCAGAGCGAGAAGCTCGATCCGCGAGTGTTACGCACGAGTCGCTGGTGGCGGCAGGTGTCGCAGAGGCCTGCGGGCGGGCCGGGCATGGCTCCCAGGTTAGCCGCGGCGCCCGGGCCCGAAGCTCACCACTTCACTTTGTAAAGTATGGCCCGAATGGCCACGCTGCGGCGATTGATGGGCTTCCTCCGCCCCCACCGGCGGGCCCTCTGGGGCTCGCTCGTCTTCGCGTGGGCCGCGATGGGCATGACGGTCCTCATCCCCTGGCTCGTCGGGCGGACCGTCGACGCGATCGAGCGCCAGGACGAGGGCGCGCTCCTTCCCCTCGCGGGAGCGATCATCGCCGCCGCGACTCTCCGGGTCGGGTTGACCGTTGTCCGGCGCGTGGTCGCCGGCAAGGTCTCGCTCGCGGTCGAGTTCGACCTCCGGGAGCGCTTCTACCGCCATCTGCAGGCCCAGGAGCTCGGCTTCTTCGACGGACAGCAGACCGGGCAGCTGATGTCACGGGCAACCGTCGATCTGCAGTCGATCCGTTTCTTCCTCGGCTACGGGCTGATCTTCATCACCCAGAACCTCTTGACGGTCACGCTCGCGACGGCAGTGATGCTCGCGATGCAGCCGGAACTGGCGCTCCTCGCCCTGGCCCCCGCCCCGATCGTCGTCTTCGCCGCGGCGCGCTACAACCGGGCTTCACGCCCGGCGCTCCAGGAGGTGCAGCAGAGAATCGCGGAGCTCACCGCCGAGGCCGAGGAGAACGTCTCGGGAATCCGCATTGTCAAGGCGTTCGCACGCGAGGAACATCAGCTCCACCGCTTTCAGCGCGCGGTAGCCCGGGTGTTCGACCAGAGCATCTACACGACCCGTCTCTCGGCGATCTTCCAGCCGTTGATCGGCTTTCTGCCGCAGCTCGGCACGGCACTGGTGCTGCTGGTCGGGGGGCGTCAGGTGATCGACGGCAACCTGAGCCTGGGGGACTTCACGGCCTTCTACACCTACCTGGTGATCCTGGCGGGGCCGCTGCGGATGCTCGGAGTGGCACTCGGGATGGGCCAGCGCGCGATCGCATCCGGCAACCGCCTGTTCGAGATTCTCGATCGTGAGCCGCGCATCACCAGCCCGCCACGCGCAGCCCCTCTGCCGCCCGGTCCCGGCCAGGTGGAGATGCGGGGCGTATCGCTTCGCTACGAGACGTCGCCCGCGACGGTCGATGGCGCCGGCGACGGCTCGGTGATGCCGGAGATCCGTGAGAACGCTCCCGCCCTGGAGGACATCGACCTCGACGTCGCCGGGGGCAGCACCGTTGCGCTCGTCGGCCCGAGCGGCTCGGGCAAGACGAGCCTCGTCGCCCTGGTGGCGCGCCTGTATGACCCGAGCGAGGGCGAGGTGCTGGTCGACGGCATCGATGTTCAGGGGGTCGAGCTCGGCTCGCTGCGGTCGGAGATCGCCTTCGTCGCCGATGACAGCTTCCTGTTCTCGGCGAGCGTCGCCGAGAACATCGCCTACGCCCGCCCCGGCGCCACCCGGGACGAGGTGGTCCGGGCTGCTCGGCGTACCCAGGCGGACGGGTTCATCGGGGACCTTCCCGGCGGGTACGACACGGTCGTCGGCGAGCGGGGTCTGACCCTTTCCGGGGGCCAACGCCAACGTGTCGCGATCGCCCGGGCCCTGCTGGCCGACCCGCGGATCCTGATCCTCGACGACGCGACGTCGTCGGTCGATGCGACGACCGAGCGGGCGATCCGCGACGGCCTCGAGGAGGTCATGACGGGGCGCACCACGTTCGTCATCGCTCACCGGCTCTCAACAGTCTCCCTCGCTGACGAGGTGATCGTCCTCGACGGTGGACGGATCGTCGACCGCGGCACCCATGAGGAGCTGCTCGGCCGCTGCGGGTTCTACGCGGAGATCGCCGAGCACGGTCTCGCCGATTCGGTGTTCCTACAGCGCGACCTGGAGCAGCGCGAGGAGATGGCGAGGCTGTGAGGCGGAGCGAGGAGCCGTCGGCGAACGGGCGGAGCAATGGCGACGATCCGGAAATCATCCGCGCCGAGGAGGAGCTCGAGGAAGAGGAGGCGGCCTACTCGCCCGAGCGTAATCGCCTCCAGGAGGTGTTCCTCCTCTTCGCGGCTCTGTGGAGGCTGCTGCGCGGTGAGGATGACCGCGGGCGGAAGGTGCGCTGGATGTTCGGGCTGCTGCGGCCGTACAGGGGGCGGGTGGCGGTGACCGCCGTGGCGCTCGTGATCGGAACCGCGGCGGGACTCGCGCCGCCCTATCTCGCCGGAAAAGCAATCGATTCAGGCATCCAGACAAAGGATGTGGCGGCCCTGAACCTAGTCGTCGCCGCGTTCGTAGGTGCGGCGATCGTCTATGCCGTCGCGACGCTGGTGCAGACTTACACAGTCGGCTGGGTGGGCACGCGCGCCCTTCAAGACCTGCGCGAACGCGTCTTTGCGCACATCCAGGCGATGTCGATCGGCTTCTTCACGAGGCGGAGCCCGGGGGTCCTGATCTCGCGGATGACGAACGACATCGAGGCGCTCAATCAGCTCGTCTCGGATGGAGTGGTCACGCTCTTCTCGGCCACGATGACCCTGATCGGCGTCGTGGTCATCCTGCTGATCCTGAACCCGACCCTGGCGCTGGTCACCTTCGTGACCTTTCCCCTGCTCGCGATCGCGAGCGTGATCTTCCGCATCGTCTCGACAGGCGCCTACCGAGCGACCCGGGAGCGGATCGCGGCGATCACCGCCTACCTCCAGGAGACACTCAGCGGCGTGCGGGTCGTGCGCAGCTTCGGGCAGGAGCGCCGCCACAACGACCGGATGACGGAGCTGAACGATGCGAACCGCGAGGCGAACCTACGGACCGTCTACCTGAACGCCGCCTACTTTCCCGCCGTCGAGCTCCTCTCGGCCGTGGGGACCGCGGTGATCCTGCTCTACGGTGGATACGAGGTCGTCAACGGGTCCCTCGAGGTCGGGATCGTCGTCGCGTTCGTCGGCTACCTGGCGACCTTCTTCGACCCGATCCAGCAGCTCTCGCAGCTCTACACGACCTACCAGCAGGGCATGGCGGCGCTCGACAAGATCTTCGACCTGCTGGACACCGAGCCGGACATGACCGACGCGCCGGGGGCGGTCGACCCGGGTCCGCTGCGGGGGGAGATCTCGATGGAGGGGATCTGCTTCTCCTACGCGGATGACGCTCTTGAGCGCCAGGAGGAGGGCGAGGCCGTGGACTGGGCGCTGCGGGATGTCGATCTTCACGTTCCGGCGGGACAGACGCTTGCGTTGGTCGGTGCGACGGGCGCGGGTAAGTCAACCTTCGCGAAGCTGGTGTCGCGGTTCTATGACCCGCAGCGCGGTCGGGTCGAGATCGACGGCCACAACCTGCGGGGCGTTCAGCAGAGGGCTCTGCGCCGCCAGCTCGGGATCGTGCCCCAGGAGGGCTTCCTGTTCTCGGGCACGGTGCGGGAGAACATCGCCTTCGGGCGCCCCGAGGCGACCCCGGAGGAGATCGAGTCTGCGGTTGCGGCGGTCGGGGCGACGGATTTCATCTCCATGCTGCCGGACGGGTTCGAGACCGAGGTGGGCGAGCGGGGCATCCAGCTCTCCGCCGGTCAGCGCCAACTCGTCGCGTTCGCGCGGGCCCTGCTGGCCGAGCCGCGGATCCTGATCCTCGACGAGGCAACGTCGAACGTGGACGTCCGTACGGAGAAGGTCATCGAGCGCGGCTTGGAGCGCCTGCTCGCCGGCCGCACGGCGATCGTGATCGCCCACCGTCTCTCCACCATCCGCCGCGCCGGGAAGATCGTGGTCCTCGAGGACGGGGAGATCGCGGAGTCGGGCACCCACGATGAGCTGATCGAGGCCGGTGGCGCCTACGCAAGGCTCTACGGCGCCTGGGCGGAGTCGGCCGCAGCGTGAGGCGGGGCCTTGCGGCGGCCTCAGCTGCGGGCTTGCTGCTCGGCCGGGGCTAGGGCTCGCGGCTCAGCCGGGGCCGACGCCGCCGGACGTGCCACCACTGGAGGTGCCACCACCCGTCGAGGGGGCCGGCGCGGTGCCGGTGCCGCCGCCCGTGGCGGTTCCCGTGCCGCCACCCGGGGTCACGGGCGCGGTCGGAACAACCGGAGCGGGCTCCGCGGGCGTGACCGGCACGGGCTCGGTGGGCGCCACCGGGACCGGGGCTGTTTCGCCGGGAACCGCCGCCGCTGAGCCGGAGCCGTCGACGGTGGTGCTCGGCGCCTGGGGGTCCTGGCCGCACTCGGTGAAACCATAGGACTGGGCGGCGGAGGCGAAGGTGGCGAAGGCTGAGTTGGCCTTGGCTTCGGCTTCCGAGGGATCGTCGCCACGCTGAGCGGCGAGCAGGGCGTCCCGGTAGCCCTGGACGACGGCGTTTCCGGAGCTGAGAACGTCCTGGAGGTCGGGATCATCCGCCGCACCCTCGATATCGCCGAGCTGGGTGAACATCCCGTCGTAGAGATCGGCCACTTGGCTCAGCTCCGTGGTCGGATCGGTCTCGGAGGCCTGGATCGCGCCGACGGCCGTGTTCGTCTCGGCGCAGACGCTGTCGCCCTTCGAGATCAGGCTCTCGGTCGAACCGGTCGCAGGCGTCGCGGCGACGTCCGGAGTCGTCACCGGCGTCGCGGGCAGCGAATTGTGATCCCCGCCGCAGGCGGAGAGTGCCATCGAGGCCGCGACCACGGCGGCCGCTGAGGTCCATCTCAAGGTACGCACAGAGCCGAAGGTAGCAGCAGATTGAGTTTCATTGCAGGTCTTTCTCGCCTGTTGACGCACCTCCCTCCTGGATCGGAATCGGTCATCTAACCCGATCGCCCCCGCCCGCCCCAGTTGTCCGTCTGCGCGTGACAGTTCCCGCACAGGAGCTGCAGGTTCTCCAGCCGGTTGTCGAGCCCATCCCCGTTCACGTGGTGCAGCTCCATGTTCAGAGGCTTGCCCATCCAGTCGGTGATCCCGCAGATCTCACAGCGATTCTCCTTGAGGCCGGCGCCCATGATCCGTTGCTTGATGTGGTTCCGGCTCGATGGCCGGCCAGCTACCAGCAGATCCTCAATCGGCATCGCCCGCCTGCGGGGAACGACCGCGCCGCGGCGAACCGCATCAGCCCAGGACGGGCAGAGAAGCCGAAGTGCTCCATGCACACCCGCACCGAGTTGCCCTCATCTTAGTAGGCGCTGATCGCCTCCCAGTCGTAGCGCTTCGCCGCCCCCCGCTTCGCCGGGATCCCGAGGCGGCGGGCATGGAAAGCGATGGTCGGCTGTGAAACGCCCAAACGCTCGGCGATCTCCGTGTACGAGCATCCCTCGGCGAGGAGCGCCGCAACCCGACCGCGTGTCTCGTTCCTAGGAGCGCCGTTCGTGGCCGCCGGAACCGGCGTGAGGTCGCCGCGGGCGACGGCGGCACTCCATGAGGAAGAACGGATCGAAAACCGGCGCTCGGTCTGTGCGCGGGTATGACCAGCCTCGTAGAAAGCCTGCACTGCCGGCCAGTCGACGCCGCTGGGTCGCCGCGGTCGTGATGGATGACCCACCTGACCAGCGATCCGCGCCACCGTGTTCCAATCCGTGCACAACTCGCGGGCTATCGCGGCTCGAGACTTGCCTTCATCGAGCAACTGCTTGATCTTGCGATCCCTGTCAGACACGAACTGATGTTCGCAGACACTCCGGACGGAACCGCCGCCATTATGGGTGGATAACCGGCTCAGTAACCTCCGGCTTGGTCTAACTCCGGGACATGGAATCGAACCATGGTCTCCAGCTCCAGAGGCTGGCGTCTTACCGCTAGACGATCCCGGATCGCAACTCCTGGAAAGGAACTCTAGCGAGCATCGGTCAGCTTAAAGTCAGGCTCAGCCGATCCCGCCGAGATCAGCCTCCACGTCCCCGATGGCCTCCCGCGCCCCGCTCAGGTCGACCCCCCTGGCGATCATCCGGCGCGCCTCGGCCAGGTCCTCCGACCGCTCGACGCTGAGGGCTCCGGCGACTCGATCGTCCTTCAGGTACCAGACGGAGAACTCGCCACTCTCGGCGCTCCCCCGCCAGATCTCCTCGTCCCATTCGTGTGCCGGGCCGACGTATTCGAGGCCCGCCCAGTCGGCCAGGTCGCTGAAGAAATAGGGGACGACGTCGTAGTCGGCATCGTCGCCGAGCATGTTCCGGGCTGCATGCAGACCCTGCTGCATCGCGACATCCCAGTGCTCGACCCGGATCCGTCGCCCGTGCACGACGCTGTCATAGCTGCAGCAATCCCCGGCCGCGTAGATGCCTTCGGCGGAGGTCTGGAGCTTCGAGTCGCAGGTGATCCCGTCGTCAACGTCCAGGCCCGCTCGCTCGGCGAGCATCACGTCCGGCTTGACACCCGCGCCCACGATGGCCGCGTCGCAATCGATCTCGAGGCCGGACTTGGTCACTACGCCGCTGACGCGCCCGTCACCGACGAACGCCTCGAGCTCCTCCCCGCCATGAATTTCCACGCCCTTCTCCTCGAGCAGCGAGTGAAACCAGCGTCCCGCCTCCTCCCCGAACGTCCGCGACAGCACCACGTCCTCCAGGCACACGATCGAGCATTTCGTCCCCTGGGCGGTGAGGGACGCCGCGACCTCGGCCCCGATATAGCTCCCGCCGATCAGCACCACATGGTCGGCCGTCACGGCATCGTCTCGGATCGCGTCTGAGTTGCCAAACGTCCGCAGGTAGTGGACGCCTTCGTTGCCGGCGCCCTCGACCCGAAGGATGTTCACCATCGCCCCGGTGGCGACGAGAGCCTTCCCGAAGCGCACCTCCTCCCCGCCCTGGAGCTGCGCCGTCCTCTCGGCTGGATCCAGCGACATCACGTTCCGCCCCGTCATCAGCTCGACACCGTTGTCGGCATACCAGTCCCACTCGTGGACGTGAGCGTCCTCCCGGCTCGCCTCGCCGCGCAGGTACTCCTTGGAGAGCGGTGGCCGCTCGTACGGAGGCTCGGGCTCCCGGCCGGCCAACAGGATCGAGCCCTCGGCTCCCCGCCGTCGCAACTCCGACGCGCAGTGTGCGGACGCCATCCCTCCGCCGATCAAGAGAAAGTCGACTTCGCGCGTCGCCATCGCCATCGCGCCTCAGGCGCTCGGGACTCCGGCGCCGTTGGAATCCTCCGGCACCTCCGACCCGAAGAAGTCCTTGATGTCGTCTTCGCGGCCGGGATCCAGCACGGCCAGGACCTCATCGCCGACCTCCAGGACCGTATCGGGGCCGGGAACGAATCCCTTGCCGTCCCGCAGGACCGAGATCAGCAGGCTCCCCTCGGGCATCCGCAGGTCGCCGACCTTCTTGCCGGCGACGCGCGAGCCCTTGTCGAGCAGCATCTCGATGATCTCCAGCTGCTCCTCCTTGAGGTCAAGCAGGTGCACCAGACCGTACTCCGGGACCTCGTGCTCGAGCAGACGCAGGATCAGGTCGGTGGCGGAAACGGTGGGCTTGATGCCGAGAAGGTCGAAGTGCTCCCGGTTGCGCGGATTGTTCACGCGGGCGATGATTCGGTCGACGAGGTACTTCTCACGCGCCACCTGGCAGATCAGCATGTTGTCCTCGTCATCCCCGGTGACGGCGATCACCAGGTCAGCCCGCTGGATCCCGGCGCGCTCGAGCACCCAGAGCTCGGACGCATCGCCGTACTGGACGTTGTGCTCGAGCTCCTGCTCGACCGTCATGTATCGGCGCCGGTTGTTCTCGATCAGCGTGACCTCGTTGCCCTTCTCGAGCAACTCCCGCGCCAGGTTCCAGCCGACCTTCCCCGCTCCGACGATGATCACGTACATCAGCTAGGCCTCCGCCGGCGTCGTGTCCTGGCCGCGCCGCTCCGCCGCCCCGCGAACCTCGGACTCGAGCATGTCGATCGCCACACGGGTCGGGCAGACCGTGTGCAGGCCCTGTCGCTCGTACCACTCGGCCCGCAGCGGGTCGAGGACCCGCGCGATCACCGTCGGGACGCTGAAACGCTTCTGCGCGATCTGGGAGATGATGATGTTGGTGTTGTCGCCGTCGGTCGATGCGATGAAGGCGTCGGCCTCCTGGATGCCCGCCTCGGTCAGCGCGTCGATCTCGAGGCCGGTACCAACCGTGAACCGGCCGCCGAGGTCCTCCCAGCCCTTGTCGAGCCCCATCTCTAGGCGCGCGTGGGACTCCGGGTCCTCGTCGAGGCAGGAGACCTCGTTGCCGTCCTTGAGCATCGCTCGCGCGACCGAAGATCCGACCCGGCCGCAGCCGACGATGAGAATGAACATTGCGCGGATACTAGAGAGTACGGCCCGCGCATCGGGCCTCTCACCACGCGCTTCTCGCCTCAGACCGGCGGGGCCCCGCCGCCCTTGATCTCGACCTCGGGCGCCTCCCCCTGCCCGAAGCGCCGCCTGCCCTCCCGAGGGGCCGTCAGAAGGACCCTGATCGGCGACTTCTTCAGTACGTACTCGGTCGCGGGCCCGATCTCCGCCGGACGCGCGGCACCGATCCCGCCGAGGATGGCGCCGCCGCGGATCTTGCTCGGTGACTCGCCACCCATCACGATCGCCTCCGAGCCGAACTCCCGTGCCTTGCGGAGGATCCCGGTGCCGAGTTGCCGAGCCGGGACGACCTCGGTCGTCACCTCGACGTCCTCGTACTCCTCGGCGACCTGCCGGGCCCGGGCCAGCGCCCTTTCCGCTTCGGCCGAGGCCTCCTCCGGCAGCGGGGCGTCGAGAGGAAGCTTCAACGGCACGACGGAGACGAAGATCACAGCGAGCGACGAACCACCCCCGTCGCCCTCCTCGCTGTCGGCTGCAGCGAGGCGACCAGCCGTCCCGACGATGTCGTCGTCGATCTCCGAGCCGAAGATCGGAACGAGGATGTTGCGGAACTCGACGACCGGCACCTGCTTGGTCAGCGATTCCGCCGACACCGTGACCCGCTCGGTCAACCCGGTCCCCTCAACCACCCGCCGGTACACCACGTAGGAGACAAGCCCGAACAGCATCCAGCCGCCGCCCACCCAGCGGGCCTTGTCGTGGTAGGCCAGCACGCTGAGGAAGGCAAGAGCGCTGACCAGCGCGGCGAAGATCGCCGGCAGCGGCAGCTCCGCTCCCCGCCAACGGACCGGGAACGGCACCCTGAACGGCCGCGACCGGTCGGGTTCCGTCATCCGCAGCCGCAGTATCGACAGGTGCGCGATCGTAATCGCCAGGAGCGCTCCGAACGCGTAGATCCCAGCCAGCAGCTTCACGTCCGTCGGCACGACCATCCCGACGGCGATCGCTCCCGACGCCCAGATGGCCACCGTAGGCGTTCCGTAGCGCCGGCTGAGCCGCCCCAGCCAGCTCGGGATCTGGCGGTTGACCGCGAGGGTGTAGATGTGGCGCGAGACGCCGAGCATCGTCGTGCTCGCCGCCCAGATCAGGACCGGAGCCGCCACCAGAGCGACCGCCCAGCGCATGATGTCGGCCAGCCAACCCGGGTCGTAGGCCGACACCACGCCGAGCACCGGCGCCTCCTCGAACGTCGATCCGAGCTGGGTCTCCGGCCCGCCCGGCCCGTTGATGACCGGCACGGCCATCAGCGCGATCGCCGCCATGCCCGCATAGATCAGCGGCACCGTCACCGCACCCGTCGTGACGATGCGCTTGAGGTCGCCCGGCTTGACGCGGATGTCCGGAGCGAGGTCCGAGGCGGCCTCGATCCCCGCGTAGGCGAGCATCGCGAGCACGCTCGCATAGACGATGTCCTCGAAGCCCGGGCCCCCGAACACATCAACGGCATCGGCGAGGCGGTCGGGTTGCCAGACGGCGGCGATGCCGACGGCGATCACGGCCACCTGGAGGGCCAGGTCGGCGAGCGCGAGGACGGCGAGCCCGCGCTGCGACTTCCGCCCGGTCAGGTCGAGCGAGTTGACGACGCAGGCAAGGATGATGACGGCGGCTGCAACCCCGACCTCCCAGCCGGGCTCGGAGAGGTTGGCGGAGATCGGCTCGAGGTAGTGGGGGACGGAAATCGCCGCCAGCGCGATGATGATCAGGTAGTCGATGAGGATCGCCCAGCCGGCGATGAAGGCCATCAGCTCGTTGAATGCATGACGGGCGAACGACGAGGAGCCGCCCCGCTCCGGGAACATGGCGCTGCCCTCGACGTAGCTGAGCGTCGTCAGCACGAAGAGCAGGCCGGCTGCGAGGAAGATCAGTGGCGTAAGGCCGAGGCCGCGATCGGCCACGACGCCGAGCGCGAAGTAGATCGAGAAGCCGACCGAGGAGTAGACCGTCGCGAACAGCCAGGGAACGCCGAGACCCCTTCCCAGGGTGTCGCGACCGCGCCCCGGGGGCCGTGCGCCGTCGCCCCCGGCCGTCCCTGCGGACCCAGCCACGTCGTCGAGCTCGCGCTGGCTCAACTGGTCATCCGTGAAGCGAGCCAGAGCCGGCCGCAGCCGACACCGATGAAGGCGACGCCCATCAACGTGCCGAGTGCCAACACGCCGCCCCCGGCGCTGATCGTCACCGCGAGGATCACGATTCCGACGACGATGAACAGCGCCGACAGGAAGCGCACGCCGCCCTCATAGATCCGCTCAGGAGTAGGCATCGCGGCGATTCTAGAAGCGGGCGGGCGCGCTGCCGGCACGCGCCCTCGCCTGCGTCTCCGTCGGAACGTCACCGTCGGCCTCCAGCCCGGGCTCCGAGATGACGATCACCCGGCAGGGGCGCTCGGACAGAACGGTCTGGAGCGTCTTCCCGTAGAGCGGCTGGCCGTTGCGATGGCGCAGGCCGACAACCAGCGCGGCGGCCTTGATCGTCCTGGCCTCCTCGGCCAGCGAGTACCCGGCCTGGCCGGCCCGCACCCGCTCGATGTGGCCCGTCACACGCATCCCGCAGATCAGCTTCGCCTGCTCGATCCGTGACTTGGCCTCGGATACCTCCTCCTTCAGCTCGGCGTCGAGCGGCAGGTGGTTCGGCACAGTGATCATCGAGTGGACGTGGATGGCCCGCCGCTTGGGCGATGCCAGCTTCAAAGCGGTCGCGACCATCTGCGCCGAAAACGGCTCATCGTCCTCGAAGGCAACGAGGACACTCCGGTACTCGACCTCCTCGACCCCGAGTGCAGTCGGCATCAGCACCTTCACCGTCTGGGTCAGCGGCAGACCCTGATGGCGGCGGTAGAGGAGGTAGACGGTCATGCCGACGACAATCCAGCCGCCTCCGACGATCAGCGTGATCGGGTTCAGGGCCATCACGACGATCCACGCCGCGAGCGTTCCCAACCCTCCCAGTACCGCCGTGATCGGGACCTCGGTCCCGAAGACCCGGAAGTTCCCGGGGGGCTTCCATCCGCGCTCGTGGTCGGGCTCTCGCCGGCGCAACCAGATCACCGAGGCGTGAGCGATCGTGAAGGAGAGCATCGCGCCGAACGAGTACATCGTCGCCAGGAAGCTCGTCTGACCCGGAAGCAGCGTGACGATCGCGACGGCCGAGAAGAGCAGGATCGCAACGTAGGGAGTCTTGAACCGGGGATGGATCGCGCGCAGCCGCTCCGGCAGCTGGCGGTAGTGGCCCATCGAGTACGTCAGCCGCGAAACGCCGATCAGCGCCGCATTCGTCGCGATGATGAGGATGACCGCGGCGAGAATGCCGACGTACACGCGCAGGACGCTCGTCAGGCCCTGCCCGAGGCCGATGTTCTCGACGATCCCGAGCACCGGGTCGTCCTTGTATGTGGTCCCCAGCTCGGTGGTGTACTCGCCGCCCCGCTGGACGACTGGCATCGCCGAAAGCGCGATCGACGGCAGCAGCGCGTAGAGGCCGACCACCGCGAGCACGACCATGCCGACGCCGCGGGAGATCGTTTCACCGAACGGCTTCTTCGCCTCCTCGGACATGTTGGAGATCGTCTCGATCCCGGTGTAGGCGACCATGCCGACGGCGATGCCGAGTGCGAAGTTGCCCCAGCTCGGCGCCGTGCCGAGCTGGATCTGATTGACGAGCAGATCCGGGTTGAGCACCAGCACGATCCCGACGGCGACGAGGAGAACCTGGGTGAAGAGGTCGGCGATCGCCAGGACCAGGTTCAGCCTGGCGGACTCCTGCGTCCCCTTGATGTTGAGGAGCGCCAGGAGCATGATCAGGATCGCTCCCCCGACGACGTCCCCCGGTCCGTGCGAGAGCGGCTCCCAGAACACGGCCAGGTAGTGGGGCACGAAGAAGGCCGAGATCGAGATCGTGATGATGTAGGTGAGCATCTGCCCCCAGGCGGCGAAGAAGCTGACGACCTCGTTGAAGGCGTGGCGCGCGAAGCTCGACGAGCCGCCGGCCTCCGGGTACATAACCGTCGCCTCGGTGTAGGAGGCAGCCGTGAAGATGAAGATGACGCCGGCGATCATGAACGTGATCGGCGTCAGGCCCAGCGCGTAGAGCGCAACGACTCCGAGGGCATAGTAGATCGACGAGCCGACGTTGCCGTAAGCGGCGGCGAACAGCGCGCTCGGCCCGTGGACGCGGCGCAGCGTCTCCTCGCGGGGCTGGCGTTCAGCCATCAGGGCCTCCCGGAGCCGGCCCCTTCGGAAGGGGCGGTGCGGCGTTGAATGGCCCGCTCATCAAACCGAATATACGGGGGGCGCCGGTGCTCTCTGCACGTGCGAGCGCTCGACCTCCGCCGGGGAGGTGCAGCCGCAGAGGAGCAGGCCCAGCTCCAGCTCGGATCGCAGCAGTTCGAGGACGCGCTCAGCCCCCGCCTGCCCGCCCGCCGCGAGGCCCCAGAGCGCCGGTCGGCCGACCATTACGGCGTCGGCTCCGAGGCCCAGGGCGACGATGGCGTCTGTCCCGCGCCGGATGCCCCCGTCGACGATCACCGCCGCCCGCCCGCCGACCGCGTCGGCGATCTCCGGCAGCGCATCGGCTGAGGCGGCGACGCAGTCGAGCTGGCGGCCACCATGGTTCGAGGCGACGACGCCGGCGGCGCCGTGCTCCACCGCGAGCTCGGCGTCCTCCGCGGTGAGGATGCCCTTGCAGAGGACCGGGAGCGAGCAGTCGGCGGCCAGCCGGCCGAACGCCTCCCAGTCGAGCGCCGTGTCGACGAGCGAGAACGCCTCCTGGACGCTGATTGGCCGGTCGATCCCGAGCGCCGCCTGGATGCTCGGCACGGAGAAGTCCCCGGGAATCGTAAACCCGGTCCTGGAGTCGCGCTCGCGGCGCCCCGCCCGGGGAGCATCGACCGTGAGCACGATCGCCTGGTAGCCCGAATCGATCGCCTCGTCGAGCAGCGACTGGGTGATGCCGGAGTCCTTGAAGCAGTAGAGCTGGAAGATGCGCCGGCCATCGGGCGCGGCTTCCGCCACCTCGTGCGGGTGAGCGGAGGCGAGGGTCGAGAGGCACATCGCCGTCCCGGTGGCGGCCGCCGCGCGGGCCATCGCGACCTCCCCGTCGGGGTCGACAAGCCGCTGAAAGGCGACCGGCGCGACGAGGATCGGCATCGAGACGTCGATCCCGAGCACACTCGCCCCGGTCGACACGGAGCTGACATCGACCAGCATCCGGGGACGAAGCTGCCAGCGCCGCCACGCGTCGACGTTGTCGCGCAGCGTGTACTCATCCCCGGCCCCGCCCGAGAAGTAACCCAGCGTTCCGGCGTCCAGCCGCTCGGAAGCAACCCGCTCGAAGTCGGCGACATTGATCAGCGCATCGAGGTCGGCCGCATCCATCGACGCGCGAGCCTACCCTCCTCGGGCGCGTGAGCAGCGGGTCCTGTCCGGGCGGGGCCCATCCCTGCCTCCGGCAGCTAAAGCTTCCTCGGCAGGGATACACCCACCCGGCCACCCGCTGCGCAAGCGTCCTCGGGGCCAGGATGGCCGCCAATACGCCCGCCCCCGCGCCCACCCGAAACGACCGACGTCACAAACACCATGACAGTCATGGCGAACGTTACGTCGGTCATGCCCTGTCGGGCCTCAGGCTCACGGCCGCGAACTACGTCGCGGGCCTCAGCCTCCCGGAGGCGCTGCTACGGCTTCGCCAGCGGGTGGCACGGGCGGGTTGGATCGGTCCCCGAGGAAGCTTTAGTTACCGCAGGGGACCGATGGGTCCCACCGGTGACAGGACCCGCCGGCGAAACGGACGCGCGGAGGTGCCTCGATCGGCTGCGGTGCCGGCCTGGCGTGCGAAGGGCCAGTCCGGCCCGGACGCAGAGAGGACGCCGCCGGGCGCTGCCTTGCAGCCGCCAGGCCGGTGGCGCAGGCGCTCGAGGTGCCTCCGCGCGTCCTAGAAGTGGACGATCGGGATGATCAGGATCGCGACGATGTTCGCCACCTTGATCATCGGGTTGATCGCGGGCCCCGCCGTGTCCTTGTAGGGGTCGCCGACCGTGTCGCCGGTCACCGAGGCCGCGTGGGCCTCGGAGCCCTTGCCGCCGTAGGCGCCGTCCTCGATCAACTTCTTGGCGTTGTCCCAAGCGCCGCCTCCGGCTGTCATCGAAACGGCCATGAAGAGGCCGACGACGATGACTCCGATCAAGAGGCCGCCGAGGGCATCGACGGAGAGCAGCCCGACGATCACGGGGATGACGATCGGGATCAGCGAGGGAAGGATCATCTCCCGCTGCGCAGCACCGGTCACGATGCTGACCGTCTCTGCGTAGTCGGGCTTCTCGGTCCCGTCCATGATTCCCGGCTTTTCCTTGAACTGCTTGCGGACCTGCTCGACGACCTCACCCGCCGCGCGGCCGACGGCCTCGATCGCCAGGGCGGCGAAGATGTAGACCATCATGCCGCCGATCAACAGGCCGATCAGCACGTCGGGGTTCGCGATGCTGAAGCTCAGGTCGTGTCCCTCGGCCGCATCCCCGAGTTCGGACCTGAATGCCGCGAACAGCACGAGTGCCGCGAGCACGGCGGAACCGATCGCGTAGCCCTTGGTAACCGCCTTCGTCGTGTTGCCGACCGCGTCAAGCGGGTCGGTGACGTTGCGGACGTCCTCGGGCATGTCCGCCATCTCGGCGATGCCGCCGGCGTTGTCGGTGATCGGGCCGAATGCGTCGAGGGCGACGATGAGCCCGGTCAGTGATAGCTGCGCCATGACCGCGACTGCGATCCCGTAGATGCCGGCGAGCTGGTTGGCGAAGAGAATCGCCAGGACCAGGACGATGGCGGGGAGGGCTGTCGCCTGATACCCCTGGGCGAGGCCCTGGATGATGTTCGTCGCGTGACCGGTCTCCGACGCTGCCGCGATGGTTCGGACCGGTCGGAACCGGGTCGACGTGTAGTAGTCGGTGATGACGAAGAGCAGAGCCGTGACTGCGACTCCGATGACGGCGCAGAGCCAGAGGTCCGTTACCGAAGCCGACGCAAGCGCACTGCCCGCCTCACCGACACCGAAGTGCAGTGGACCGTCCATCATCCACTTGGTGATGGGGTAGAAGGCGATGACGGAGATTCCGCCCGAGACGATGAGGCCCTGGTAGAGGGCACCTTCGACGCGGTCGGTCTTGGTGCGGACCGAGAGGGCCCCGATGATCGAGGCGATGATCGCCACGCCGCCGATGACAAGCGGGAAGAGTGCGACTTCGCGGATGTACTCCCCCCCGTTGCCGCTGAAGGTGAGGATTCCGAGCAACATGACGGCGACAGACGTCACCGCGTACGTCTCGAAGAGGTCAGCGGCCATGCCGGCGCAGTCGCCGACGTTGTCGCCGACGTTGTCCGCGATCACGGCCGGGTTGCGAGGGTCATCCTCGGGGATCCCTGCCTCGACCTTGCCGACGAGGTCGGCGCCGACGTCGGCAGCCTTCGTGAAGATGCCGCCGCCGAGACGGGCGAACACTGAGATCAGCGAACCACCGAAGCCGAGGCCGATGAGCGCGTCGACGGCCTCCTTGTCGGTGGAGTTCGTCAAGACGAGGATGCCGTAGTAGCCGGCGACGCCGAACAGGGCCAGGCCGACGACCAGCAGACCGGTCACCGAACCGCCCTTGAAGGCGGCGTCAAGCGCCGGAGGAACCCCACCTCGGCCAGCCTCGGCGACCCGGGCATTGGCCCGCACCGAGACATTCATCCCGATGAAGCCGGCGGCCGCGGAGAGAGTGCCTCCGATGATGAATCCGATCGCGGTCTTGTAGTCCTGGAGGAAGAGCAGGATGATCGCGAGCGGGATCGCGACTATGGCGATGATCCGGTACTGGCGCGTCAGGTAGGCCTTCGCCCCTTCCTGGACGGCGCCCGAGATCTCCCGCATCCGGTCGTTGCCCGGCGACAGCTTCAACAAGCGCTGCGTGATGAGCACGCCGTAGAGCACAGCCGCTCCCGCGCATACAAGCGCGATAGCGACTCCGTAATCGGTCAAAAAATCCGTCAAGTGATTCCCTCCAACTGGTTTTCCGCCTCATGGCGGCGTCATAGGCCCCGCTGATAAACGGCGCGGGAGTCTAGCTAGGCCGGGAGCGACGAGGCATGCCGCCTCCCGCTCTAGGAAGCGCTACCCGGCGTCCACAGGCGGGGTGGGGGCTCGCCGGCACCCGGCGACGCGGGGCCCGGCGACTGCGGGCGCGGTGGCCGTGGCGACTCGCCGCCACCGGAGCCACCTCCACCAGACCCGGATTCGTCGTCGCCTCCCCCGGGTTCCGCGGAGCCGCCTGCGGGCCCTTCGCCCGTCGGCGCCGACCCACCTCCGGCAGCCTGTGCGTAGAGCATCTGGAGCTCGGAAAGGGCGTTCTTGACCTGGCCCGCCGGCTCGGGCGGAAGCAGGTCGACGACCGCGCGCACGGACTCGATCCCGAGGCGCGCCTGGTCGAGGTCGCGCTCGTCCTCCTTGGCGATCCGCCGGGCGCTGAGGTTGATCAGGCTCGCGACCGACTGGAGCAGGAGATCCTCGACGCGCACCTCGCGCATCTGCTCCTCGAGCGCCGCGCGGTACTGCTCCTCGGACATCTCCGACGTGGGTCCGCCGGGCGCTCCGGGGCCGCCCGGGGCCGTGGGACCTCCGCCACCGCCGGCGGGCGGGCTCTCTGGTCCGGGTGTCTGGTCTTCGGGCTCGCTCATCTCATCTCCTGACTCCTCGCACCATATGTCCTTGACGTCTCCCGCACCGACTCGCGGTAGATCTCCTCGATCGACGCGCCCTCCCGGAGCGCGGCGAGTGACCGCTGGGCACCATTTCGCTCCGGCAGGTCCACCCCGATCCCGAGCGCGTCACACGCCGGAGCGGTCCAGCTCAGCAGGCGGTCCAGGGCCGCGGTCGCTTCGATCTCCTCCCCGGATCGAAAGTCGATCATCCGCCCTCCCATGCCGTAGCGGATCGCGCGCCAGAGATTCTCCTCGATCTCGCGATCCCGCAGAGGACGCCCGGATCCTTCATAGCCCCCCTCGTCGAAATCGATGGCCGCCTGGGCGACGCAGGCCGTGATCAGCCCGGCGAGGGCGGTTGATTCGGCGCCGCCGGTCTGGGCATCGCAGATCCTGACCTCGACCGTCCCGAAGCGGTGGTGGGGCCTCACGCTCCACCAGAGCTGCGTCGATTCCACAATGGAGTTCGTCCGCTCGAGCATCGCCACGAACGCCGCGTAGTCGTCCCAGGTCCCGAACGCCTCGGGGATGCCGCACCGCGGAAACGTCCGCGTGAAGGTCTCGGTCCGCACCGTGTGGAGGCCGCTGTCTCGGCCATCGAGAAAGGGCGAGTTGGCCGACACGGCCAGCAGCATCGGCAGCAGCTCCCGAATCCAGTCGCACACCGCGATCGCCCGGTCGGCGCCCCGGATCCCGACGTGCACGTGGAGGCTCCACGTGTTGTTCCGCTGCGCCACGTAGCCGAGATCTCGCTCGAGCCGGTTGTAGTGCGGCGTGTCGATGATCTTCTGGTCGAGATAGCTGGCCCACGGGTGCGTTCCCATCGAGCCGAGTGCGGCGCCCTGCTCTGCGACGAGGCGGAAGAGGCGATCGCGGCGATCAGCCTGGCGCTCGACCGCATCGGCGAAGCTCTCGCCCCGGCCGGAGCGGATCTCGATCTCCGAGGCGATCAGCTCGCCGGCGGCGGACTCCCAGAGGACCTCGTCGTCTCGGGAGGCCTCGTGGAGCTCCTCGTAGCGGTCGCGCAGGTCGAGCGTCTCGGGATCGAGGATCGCGAACTCCTCCTCGATCCCGACAGTGAAGTCGGTCGAGCCCTCGAAGACCTCGCGCACGCTCTCCAGGTCCAGTGCCGGATCCTCGGACATGACCGACCGCTGGTTACGCCAGATAGAAGTAGAGCGCGTAGAGCAGGTCGACGGCCGGCGAGGACGTGTGGACCGTGACCTCCGGCGGCACCGCGAGGAGCTGCTCGGAGTAGTTGAAGATGATCTTCACGCCGGACTCGACGAGCTTGTCGGCGACGCGCTGCGCGGCATCCGCGGGGACGGCGAGGACCCCGACGACGATCTCGTCCTCGGAGACGACGGCCTCGAGCTCGTTGAAGTCGCGCACCGTGAGGTCGCCGACCTCGAGGCCGACGAGGCTCTGGTCGACCTCGAACATGGCGACGATCTGGAAACCGTGGTCGGCGAAGATGTCCGAGCAGGCGATCGCCTGTCCGAGATTGCCGGCGCCGAACAGGGCGATGTTGTGCTGACCCGACGTCCGCAGGATCTTGCGGATCTCCGCGACGAGGGACTCGACGTTGTAGCCGACACCCCGCTTGCCGAACTTCCCGAAGCCCGAGAGGTCGCGGCGAATCTGAGTCGGGTTGATGTGGGTGTACTCGGAGAGCTCCTGCGAGGAGATCGTCTCACGCCCCATCTTGCCGGCCTGCGTCAGCACCTGGAGGTAGCGGGACAGGCGCGCGGCAACGCCGAGGGAGAGGCGTTCACCCTCGGTCGGGATCGCGGCGGGGTCGTCGATGATGGTCGGCTCCTTCACGGTCGGGGTGGGACAGTAGCGAGCCGAGCGCGCAGGGCGGGCAGATCGATGATCAGTTCCGACACGTGCTCCCCATCCACCGAGACCACCGGGATCCGTTCCAGGTTGTCCCGGAGAAGGGTGTCGTCGGACTCGATATCGATCTCGTCGAGATCGAAGCGCAGACCCTCGCGGCGCAGGCCGAGGATCGCTTCCCGCGCCTCCTCGCAGAGATGGCAGCCCTCTCGTGAGAGCAGAGTGACCGTCGTCATGCCGCGGGGGCGCGGGGTCCCGTCGCAAATGCGTCGAAGCTCAGGTAGTCCGGGTAGGCGAGGCTCGAAGAATGCAGCGCCGCCGCGCCGATCATCGCGGCGTTGTCGGTGCAGAGCTCCCGGGACACGAGCTTGAGGCCGGCGCCACGCCGTTCACAGGCGGCCGCAACTGCGCTTCGCAGCGGGCCATTGGCGGCGACTCCGCCCCCGAGCGCGACGGTGTCCCACTCGCCGCCGCGAAGTGCCCTGTCGAGCTTCGCCACCAACTGGTTGACGACAGCGGCCTGGAAGCCGGCGGCGAGGTCCGCGTCACGCTCCCTCAGTCCTTCCTCCCCTAGCTCGCGGCAGCGGTAGACGAGCGCGGTCTTCAGACCGCTGAAGCTGAAGTCGAGTCCCGGCTCCCGGGTCATCGCGACCGGGAACCGGAAAGCCGCCGGGTCACCGCCCTCGGCAAGCCTCTCGAGTGCGGGCCCTCCGGGATAGCCGAGGCCGAGCATGCGAGCGGCCTTGTCGAACGCCTCGCCCGCGGCGTCGTCGAGGGTCTGGCCGATGACATCGTGGCCGCCGTGTTCGCGCACCGCGGCCAGCAAAGTGTGGCCTCCGCTGGCGACCAGGCAGAGGAACGGCGGCTCGATTGGATCCGGCTCGAGGAAATTGGCCGCGACGTGTCCCTGGAGGTGGTCGACCGGAATGAGCGGGATGCGGTGGGTGGCGGCCATGGCCTTGGCGGTGCTGAGACCGACCAGGAGAGCGCCGATCAGCCCCGGTCCGGCGGTGACGGCGATCGCCTCGATGTCGCCGAGCGAGACGTCCGCCTCGGCGAGCGCCGCTTGGGTGACCGGGACCGTCAGCTCCAGGTGTTGGCGGGAGGCGACCTCGGGCACCACGCCCCCGAAACGACTGTGGGCGGCGGCCTGCGACGAGATCACGTTCGAGAGAATCCGCGGGCCCTCGAGAACGGCGGCGCAGGTGTCGTCGCAGGACGTCTCGACCGCGAGAAGGACGCTGGATGATTGATTTCTATTCAGCGTCTGTCCGGGCGGGGATTGGGAATCAGTCATCTAGGCCGGGCGGCCCCGAGCCACATGATCAGGGCGTCCTCGCCGTTGTCGTGGTAATAGCGGCGCCGCGTGCCGGCCGGCTTGAAGCCGAACCCCTCGTACATGGCGATAGCCTGGAGGTTCGACACCCGGACCTCGAGCGTGAACGGCAGGCCGTGCCCGGCCTCGCCGAAGAGGCTGCGGATCAGGCCGGTCGCGATGCCGGCGCGGCGCTCGTCGGGATCGATCGCCACGTTCATCAGGTGCCACACTTGGTCATACCGCGAGCAGACGAGATAGCCGAGCAGCCGATCGCCTGATTTGGCGGAGAGGCAGATGCCGGCGGGCTTGGAGAGCTCCAGAACAAACATCGCGAGCGACCAGGGCGTCGGGAACGAGCGTCTCTCGATCGCGATGACGGCCGGCAGGTCGCTGTAGGCGAGCCGCCCGAAGGCCGGCTCGACCGCCGGGCCGGGCTCTACCGCCGAGTCAGCTTGGGGATTTCCGGGAAGCGTTTCGGTCATGCCAGCGTTCCGCGTCGGGAGGTCTCAGATACAGGGGGTCCGATGATGCGTCGACGTCATCGGTGGCGCCGAGCGCGCAGAGGTGCCGTGCGGCGACTCGGTGCAGCGGGCTGGATTCACCCGGAATCTCGGCGCGAACGGCAAGTTCATCACGAAATCTTAGCGCTCCGGCACCGACGGCCAGAACCGCTTCGCTCTGCTCGCGGAGGCGGTCCGAAACGTCGGCGGAAGAGGCGACGAAGGGATCCCAGACGCGCTTCCCGGCCAGGTAGAGGGCGGCGAACAGCTCCCCGCGCCTGGCATCGGTGGTCGCGAGGACTGCGGATTTGCCGGTGTCCTCGAGGGCGGGCCTCGCCAGAGCATCGAGAGTGCTGACCCCGACGACGGGGATGCCGGCGGCCGCACCGGCGCCGCGGGCGGTTGCGATTCCGATCCGCAGACCGGTGAAGGAGCCGGGCCCGAGCCCGACCGCGATCCTCGTTACGGACTCCCACCCCCCGGCCGCGTCGGCCGCCTGCTCGAGGGCCGGCAGGACGGCCACGGCATGCTGGAGCCGTCCTGCCTCGCCGGGGCCGACCGAGGATTCGAACAGCACCTCTGGTCCCCGACATGCGCCTACGGAGGTGTCGTCAGTCGCGGTGTCGAGCGCGAGAATCGTCGTCAAATTCCCTGGACTCCGTCGACGAACCAGGCGACGCGATACGCGCCGATGCCATCCACGGGGAGCCGATTCAGATAGAGGGTATCCGCGGCGGCTTCCTGGTTACGAGCGCAAACCTCGCGCCCCGATGGAAACGTCAAACACACGTCGTAGACGACCGGAGCGCCGGGACTCTCGAAGAAGGCTCCGACACCCTTGCCGCGCTGGTAGGCGTGCGATGGAACCGTTCGCGGCGTGAGACCACAACCAACGTAGCCGGTGAACCCATCACGCCGGCTCGCCGAGATCCGCTTCGGAGCGGGAGGACGGCCGGTATTGACAGGCACCGCGACCAGGAGCCCGGGCAGGGCAGGCGACCGGCTCTTCTCCCGCAGTTGGACCGCGGTGATCGGACCTGAAACCCCCCGGGGCTTCCGCTTGAGCCACCCTTGAGGAGGCTGCACACAGCAGCAGCACGCCAACACCCGCAATCGCCATCCGCCTCCCCATGACCGCGGCAGAATCTACTCCATGATGGACGGTCGCCTACCTCGTGATGCGGAAGTAGTACGTGCCGACCCGCTTCCTCCCGATGAACCATGAGACTTTGTGCCTGCCTAACTCGCTGGAGGTGATCTCGTTCTTGTAGTAGCGCCCGACGATCGCTCGCTCTGGCCCGGCGCACAGCGTTCGCCCCTTCGGAAAGTCGACACAGACCCTGTAGCGGACGCAACGCAGTTTCGTCCCGTTCTTGGTCCTGCAGATGGCGTTCCCCTTGGATGCGTAGAAAAAGGCCCCCTTCACCTGGTTCGCGGCGCAAGTGTGCGTTGGGTCCAGCTTGAGCGGGTTCCGCTTGATCGTCATCTTGTTTCCGCAAGCCACGTAATGCCGGAAAACCCGAGGGTGCTTCGGTGTTGTCCCGGCGCCGGCCGGGGCCGCACCGACCAGCAGCGCACCCCCCACGAGCAGGGCGGCAAAGATCTTGAGTCCCTTCATGGCGAGGATCCTCCTGGATTGCGGGTTCGCCGCGCCGATGCTAGCGCGGCGCCGACTTCTGAAGAGAACACGCGTCCGGTCTCGTAGGTGCGGTCGTGGCCGTATGGCTAGTCTGGGCCGCGTTCGGGTATGTAGACGCTCCGGCACCAACCCACCAGGAGGACACCGACATGACTCGATTTCGACTCAGGGCTGCTTCGGCGGCCGCGACGGCGCTGATCTGCGTGGGTGGAATCGCATGGAGCGGGTGCGGAACCAGTTCCAGCGACGTGAGCAACCAGCTCAAGGACGCGAAGAACAACGCCTCGGACCAGATCGACAAGGCGAAGAACCAGGTCGACAAGGCGGCGAACGACGCATCGAACGCAATCAACGAAAACCTCTCGCCGAAACAGAAGAAGCAGATCGAGGACGCCAAGGACAAGGCCCAGCAGGCGGCCGACGACGCCAAGAATCAGGCGGACGACGCAATCGACAAGGCGAAGAAGGAAGCGAAGGACCAGGGCTACTAGGAATCGAGGGTGATCTCCCGGCGGCCTTCCCCGGCGTGCGAGATCTCGATTCGGAGGGCAACACGCCCCAGCGAGGCGCCCCCGGCCTCGGGCCACTCGACGAACGCGATCGCCTCGGGCGTCAGGTAGTCGTCGAGCATGCCCGGCTCCTCGGCGTCGAGCGCCTCCAGCCGGTAGAGGTCGAGATGGGAGACCGGGACACGGCCCCGGTGGCGCCTTCCGATCGTGAACGTCGGCGACGGCATCGGGCCCTCGACGCCGAGCGCTCTTGCGGCGCCGCGGATCAGCGTCGACTTACCGGCGCCCACGTCGCCGATCACGAGGACCACGTCCCCCGGCACCAGCCGCTCGGCGATCTCGGCGCCGACGCGCTCCGTCTCCTCCGCCGAAGCCGTCCGGATGGTGGTCGGCCCCTCGCTCAATCGAGCAGGCCGGGGATCGTGGCCAGGTCGTCGCGCAGCATTGCGGCGACCTTTGGGGTCCTGAGCGCAGCCGCAGGATGGAATACCGGCAGAATCTCGACTTCCCGTCCACCGAGCTCATGCGTCTGCGGGGTGCCATGCACCCTTGTGATCCCGGTCGGGTTGCCGGTCAGCAGCTTCGTGGAGAAGTTCCCGAGGGTGCAGATCACCTGCGGCTGGATGAGGCGCACCTGCTCCTCCAAATACGGTCGACAGGTCTCGAGCTCGATCGGCTGGGGATCGCGGTTACTGGGAGGGCGGCACTTGAGCGTGTTGGCGATGAACACGTCCTCCCGCGACATCCCGATCTCCCCCAGCATCGTGTTCAGTAGCTGCCCAGCCCGCCCGACGAAGGGGAGGCCGAGCTTGTCCTCCTCGGCTCCGGGTGCTTCGCCGACGAACATCAGGTCGGCGTCGGCGTTGCCCGCTCCGAACACAACCCTGTTGCGAGTCTCCGAGAGCGGGCACTTGAGGCAGCCGGACGCCTCGCGGTAAACCTCCACCAGACGCTCGCGCCGCTCGGCGGGAGAATCGGTCATTTCGCGGCGCCCCTGCCCTTCTTGCGGGGAGGGGGCGGGTTTCCCGCGGCACGCTGCTTCTTCGTCTCCGCGAGGCGCTCCCCGCGTGCCGCTTCGCGCTCGACCCGGCGCGACTCGCTGTCTCGGACCCGCGCTCCCCGAGGCTGGCGGCCCGGCGGAGAAACCGGCGAAAGGAGGCGCTCGGCGCCGAGTGCGCCGCAGGCCGGACACTCCGGGGCCGGCGCGCCGGACGCGAGCAACTCCTCGAAGCGCTCGCCACACTCCCCGCACTCGAACTCGTAGATCGGCATCAGGATCATCGTATTGCCGCCGGGAAGGGGTCGATCGACCGGGGTCCGGGAGGGCCTCCCGAATTCTGGACGCGGGTGCCGGTCCCTATAATCCGCCGTGGCCGTGACCGCCCATGCGGTATGGACCGGCATCACCCACAGCATCGAGAGAGCTGACTCCAGCCTTTCGTCTGGTATCTCCGAATGCGGGAACTGGAACGAAATAGCGAGCAAGCGAGCGCCGCGACGATCCCGGCGGTCGCCGTCGTGGGCGCGGGCCGCCTCGGCGGGGCAATCGCCAGAGCCGGCGACACCGCGGGGCTGGAACTGACCCTGGCCGGGCGCGACACCGCCAGTGAGGCCGCCCTTGCCTCCGGGGCCGCGCTGATCTGCGTACCCGATGACGCCATCGCCTCCGCCTGCTCCGCCCTCGCCACTGCGATCCCGCCCCTGCGGTTCGTGGGCCACACGAGCGGTGCCGCGGGCCTCGACGCTCTCGAGTCCGCCGCCGCTGCCGGCGCGGAGGTCTTCACCCTCCACCCTCTTCAGACGGTTCCTGACTCCCACGCCGATCTTGCCGGTGCTCCGTGTGCGGTTTCCGGCTCGGGACCCGAGGCCCTCGCACTGGCGACGGACCTTGCGGTGGCCTTTGGAATGCGTCCGTTCGAAGTCCCGGAGGAGTCGCGGGCGGTCTACCACGCGGCCG
The DNA here is from genome assembly GCA_038258095.1 of Solirubrobacterales bacterium. Taxonomy (GTDB): domain Bacteria; phylum Actinomycetota; class Thermoleophilia; order Solirubrobacterales; family 70-9; genus JBBSQE01. Next base: position 31,881 of record JBBSQE010000004.1, read on the forward strand.
CCTCCATCGCCTCCAACCTGCTCGTCGCCCTCGAGGAATCAGCCGTGGAGCTCCTCTCCCGCGCGGGAATCGACGACGGCCGGGAGCTGCTGGCCCCCCTCGTACTGCGCACCGCCGCGAACTGGGCCGAGCGCGGGCCCGAGGCTCTCACCGGGCCGATCGCCCGCAGTGATGAGGCCACGGTGGAGACTCACATCCGCGCCCTCGAAAAAACGGCCCCGGAGCTGCTCGATACCTACCTCGCCCTTGCCGAGCGGGCGCGGGCGATCGCGGGGAACGGGGTCCCGGCATGAGGATCCTGCGCTCAAGATTGGAAATCCACGCCGCCCTGGCCGAGCCGCGCCGCGATGGCCGCTCGATCGGCCTCGTACCGACCATGGGGGGTCTCCACGACGGGCATCTCTCGCTCCTGCGGGCCGCCCGGCGCGAATGCGATGTCGTGGTGATGAGCCTGTTCGTCAACCCATCCCAGTTCGGGCCCGGGGAGGATCTCGCCCGCTACCCACGTGACGAGGACCGTGACGGGGAGCTCGCCGAAGCGGAGGGTGTCGACCTCATCTATGCGCCCTCAGAGGAGGAGGTCTACCCCGGGGGCTTCTGCACCGCCGTGAGCGTCGAGGGCCTGACCGATGTCCTCTGCGGCGACCCGGCCCGACGGGGCTCGTCCCACTTTCGCGGCGTGACGACCGTCGTCGCCAAGCTCCTCAACACCGTCGACCCCGACATTGCCTACTTCGGCCAGAAGGACGCTCAGCAGGCGATCGTGATCAAGCGCATGGTCACAGACCTCGACTTCGACGTGCGGATTGCGGTGCTGCCGACGGTGCGGGAGCCGGACGGGCTCGCGCTGAGCTCCCGCAACGCCTATCTGAGCGAGGAGGACCGTGCCCGTGCCACCGCCATCTCACGCTCGCTCCGCGCCGCTGAGCAGGCGGTTCTCGACGGCTCGCTCCAGCAGGGAATCGAAGCCGCTCGGGCGGAGCTGGCATCCGCCGGAATCGAACCAGAGTACCTGGAGGCCCGCGACAGCGAGACCCTCGAGCCCGTCGCCGAGCTGAATGGGCAACCGGCCCTGCTGGCGGTGGCGGCCCGAGTGGGCCCAGCACGCCTCATCGACAACGTCCTTATCCGTAAACCGAACCAACGGGAGAGCTGATGCAACGGCAGATGCTGAAATCGAAGATCCATCGGGCGACAGTGAGCGACTGCGATGTCGATTACGTGGGATCGATCACGATCGACACGGAGCTGATGGCGGCCGCGGACCTGCTGCCGAACGAGCAGGTACACGTCTGGGACATCGACAGCGGGTCGCGCTTCGTGACCTACGTGATCGAGGGCACGACCGGCGGCCGCGAGATGCAGGTCAACGGCGCCGCGGCACATCTCACCCGCCGCGGCCACAAGGTGATCGTCGCCTCCTTCGGCGCCTACAGCCGCGCCGACCTCGAGACCTACGCCCCGGTGGTCGTCCACGTCGACGCCGACAACGGGATCGGCCGGGTCGACAGCCATCCGGAGGTGCTGCTGGGGGGCGCCGCTCCGACCGACGACGATGTCATCCTCGGCTCGCTGTCTTCCGGTGGCTCCGGCGGGGCGATGACGGTATGAGCTCCGGCGCGCTGCGAAACCCGGACCGCCCGAGCTCCGGCGGCCGAGAGGGCCGACCCCCGGTCAGCCTTCCGCGCCTCGCCGAGATGAAGGCGGCGGGCGAGCCGATCGTCATGGTGACGGCCTACGACCATCCGTCGGCGCTCGTCGCCGAGGAGGCCGGTGTGGACATCGTCCTCGTCGGCGACTCGGCGGCCAACACGGTCCTCGGCTACGAGAGCACTGTGCCCGTCGGGATGGACGAGATGCTGATGCTCGCCGCGGCCGTCCGACGCGGCCTGAGGGCGCCGCTTTTGATCGGCGACATGCCGTTCGGCTCCTATGAGGCCTCGGACGAGCAGGCAGTGGCCAACGCGCAGCGGTTCATCAAGGAGGCCGGGTGTGATGCCGTCAAGCTCGAGCGCGGAGGTTCCTCCGCGGATCGAGCACGGGCGATCGTCCGTGCCGGCATCCCGGTCATGGGCCATGTCGGGCTGACGCCGCAGACGGCTACCGCGCTGGGTGGCTTCCGCGCGCAGGGCAAGACCGTGGAGAAGGCTGCGCAGCTCTCCGAGGACGCGCTCGCTCTGGAGGCGGTCGGCTGCTTTGCGATCGTCTTCGAGGCGATCCCGGCCGCCGTCGCCGAGATCCTCATGGGCCACCTGGAGGTGCCCGTGATCGGCATCGGAGCCGGCTCCTCGACCGACGGGCAGGTGCTGGTTTTCCACGACCTGCTCGGCATCACGGCGCACACGGCCAAGTTCGTGAAGCGCTACGCCGAGACACACCAATCGATGGTCGCCGGCCTGAGCGCCTACGCGGACGAGGTCCGCGGCGGCACCTTTCCGGGTCCCGAGCACATCTATGCGATCGAGCCGGCCGAGCTCAGCAAGCTACACCGCTACATGGATCAGGAGAGCCTCTCCTCACCGTCCTCGTGGGAGTGGGAGCCGCTTCCATAGGGGGCGGGGCGATTCGACCCCTCGGTGTCGGTGACACCGACGTAAGCCAGGCCGTTGTCCTTCTTCGGCCGAGGCCTCGTGCCCGCCAGTGCGGTACTCGAGACAATGACGGCCAGGGCCGTGATCAAACAGCGCGATCTTTTCCATGCGCGCACACTTTGTCGCCGGTGATCAGAACGCAAACGACAAGTTGTTTTACGGGCCGAGAGGACCTACGGGCCGACGGGCGCGTTCGACTTCAGCGAGTCCACCTTCCATGCGCCGTCCTCGCGAACGAGCTTCACCTTGATCGTCTCACCGTCCGACGGGCCGCCGCTCGGCTTCGCGGTTGCACTCGCCTTGGACCCCTTGATGTCGATCTGGGTGACTACCACCGAGGTGGCGGCGCTCTCAGGGACGGTTGACTTCGCGCACCCGGGGCGGCTCCCGAACGTCGTGTTCACGTAGGTCGCCGTCGCGGTCTGCTCGCAGGCGAGTGCCGGCACCCCCGAGGCCAGAACACCCTTGATCGCGTAGTCGATCTGGTCGGGAGCTGGCAGGCCGGCAACGGGGTTCGATACCGCCCCAGCCTCGGGAGGCGCCGGGGCAATCTTCGGCTTCGGGGGCCCTTCCGGCGTAGTCGTCGCTGTCGTGGTCGTGGCGTCGCCCCCAGTGGCGGTGGCGTCGCCCTCGGAAATCGTGGGCGGAGCCGCGGCCGTCACGTCGGTCGCCTCCTTCGGGCTGTCTCCGCATCCGGCGACAGCCAGCACGAGGATCGACAGGGTCAGCGCGGCGAGGAGGCGGGTGCGGGTCGTGCTGTCGTCCATGAGACTGCCGGCTTTCGCTTCGAAGACGAGCGCTCGCGGAGGCGGCGCATCCGCTCGCGAGCCATCGCCCGGGAGACATGGATGTCGTTCAAGCACATGCTCGAACCTTAGCCCGTTGCCCGGCTCAGCCCGTGGCCTCGCCGGTTTCCTTGAACTCGATCTCCTTCAGCACCTTCGCGGGAATGCCGCCGGCGATCGTCCCCGGAGGCAGGTTGCGGGTGACAACGGAATTGGCGCCGATCACACAACGCTCCCCGATGGTCACGCCACTCGTGACGACGCAGTTGACACCGAACCAGCAGTTGTCGCCGATCCTCACCGGCCCCTTGCTGACGAACCCCTGGGTCGTTATCGGAGTGTCGGGGTCGTCGAACCGGTGAGCGGCGTCGCCCACGAAGCAGCCGTTGGCGAACATCGTATGGTCGCCGATGGTGATTTCCCGGTGGGCGGCGAGCATCGTGCCACGGTTCAGAAAGCAGCCGGAACCGATCGTGATCCTGGCGTCCGGGGCGAGCGTGATCCAGCAGCCGGGCTCGAGCAGGGTGTGCTTGCCGATCCGCAGCCGGCCCTCGTCGAGCGCCTCCAGCACCTCCCCCTCGACCGGAAACCGGATGAACGCCTTGGCGGCAGCCATGTGGCGGTTGATCCGCCAGCGCCGGCGAAACCGGCGGTTGCGCTCATACCAGCGGCGCTTCTGCCACCAGAGGCGCCATTCGGAGGAGTCCGGCATCCGCTCAGCTTTCCAGACCCAGGAGGAATAATGTCGGGGCCTGCGCTGGATACAACACACAAAGGGGGAGCATGATGGGGAAGTACGACATATCCGATGAGGATCTCGCGAAGTGGCGAGCGCAGCTCGAACAGGAGGCTCAGGCAGCCCTGCCCAGCGAAGAGATCGTGATCGCCGGACAGATGCGGCGAGGGGGAGCGGGCGCCAGCATGGCCGCCTCGAAGGCGGGAGGAGGGCTTGCCTACGCCGCGGTCAAGCTCTTCAACAAGAAGAAAGCCGGTGGGCTGCCGCAGAACGTGATCCTCGCGGTCACCCCCGACAAGCTCCACGCCTTCAAGTGCAAGTTCAAGGGCGGCAAGAACGTGGCCGATGGCGAGGTGGCGGTCTGGGATCGGGCCGGCCTTCGCTTTTCGACCGAAAAGAAGATGGGCATGACGGCTCTGACCATCGAGTCGCCGGCCGAAGGCGAGAAGGTCACCCTCGTCGGTGCCAGCGTCAAGGACGATCCGCTGACTCTCGAGCTGATCAGGACTCTCGCCGGGCCCGACGCGGCATAGGCGTGCCTGCGAAATGGCGATCCACAGGCAGCGCGGCGGCGGGTACTGGTACTACTGGGTCATCATCATCGGAGGGGCACTCTTCGTGATCACCTATTACGCAACCGACGGATTCGGACTGAACCCATGAGCCCAAAGGCAAAGCTCCGCGGAGGCATTGACCTCGGAGGAACAAAGATCCAGACCGCGGTGGTCGGCGCCAAGGGCAAGATCCTCGGCGAGGCGAGGCGGCCGACGCCGACCTCGGGCGGTCCAAGCAACGTGGCCGCCGAGATGGCCGGTGCGATGCGGGATGCCGCTGATCAGGCAGGCGTCGAGACCAAGGAACTGGAGGGAATCGGGGTCGGCTCGCCCGGCGATGCCGACGAGAAGACCGGTGACGTCTCGAGCGCCCGCAACCTCCCCGGATGGGAGGGCTCGTTTCCGCTCGGCAAGACCCTCTCCGAAGAGCTCGGCGCCGAGGTCCGCATCGGCAATGACGTCCAGGTCGCCACCGAGGCCGAGTTCCACCTCGGCGCCGGAAAACCTTACTCCTCGTTGATCGGCGTCTTCTGGGGCACCGGGGTCGGCGGCGGGCTCGTCCTCGACGGCAAGCCCTGGCTCGGCCGGGGAACGGCGGGCGAGATCGGCCACATGGTCGTCAAGCGCGGCGGTGCGCGTTGTCCCTGCGGGCGGAAGGGCTGCATGGAGGCCTACGCCGGACGCTCGGCGATGGAGGCCGAGGCCCGCAAGCGCCACGAGGACGGCGACCACACGGACCTGTTCAAGATCATGCGCAAGAAGGAGCACGACCGGCTGAAGAGCGGTGACTGGGGCCGCGCCGTCGAACACGGCGACAAGCTCGCGGAGCACCTCATGAACCGCGCGATCAAGGCCCTCGGAACCGGGATCGCATCAGCGGTCAACCTGATCGACCCGGAAGCCGTGATCATCGGCGGAGGCATGGGCATCCGCTTTCACGACACCTATGCCGACGCCCTCTCAAAGGAGATGCACAAGCACCTCTTCGTCGACTCGCGTCCTCCCGCCGTCCACACCGCCGCACTCGGCGATCTGGGCGGCGCGATCGGGGCATCGCTCCTGTTCGCTCGCTGAGCGCAGCGCCGCCGCGCCCAAGCGCGTCCTGACGTAAGCCGGCCTACCCCGGGAGACCGAATCCGAAGCTTGGGCGCATCCACGACCCCTCCGTCCGCGTTGGTTCGGATCAGGGGAATGCAGCATCCAAACCCGGCGATCTCGTCCTCCCGTAGCACACGCAAACGGCCACCTTCGGTGGCCGTTTGCGTACGGCGCTGGTTGCCGAATCAAGGGACCAGGGTGTGGGCGTGCGCTCGATCAGCGCCTGAAGCGGTCCTCGATCCAGCTCGAGATCTGGGGCCAGAACCGGATCAGGAGAACGGCGGCGACGATGGTGGTCAGCAGAACGAGCCCGCCACCGCCCCCCTCCCCGAGTCGGCGGAACAGATAGAAGCGGCCGACGGCCTCTGTCAGCGGCACCGGCCGACCCACTCAGGCCGCGAGGAGCACAAAGCAGGCGGCGGCGAGAACAAGTCAGGCCGCGACGGCGTTGCGCTTGCGCGTCGCCTTGCGGCGACCGGTCGCCCGCACCGTCGGTTCAACCAGGTCCGCCAGAAACTGCCCGGTATAGGAGCCCTCGATCGCGGCGACGTCCTCGGGGGTGCCGGTGGCGACGATGCGGCCGCCCTCCTCCCCACCCTCGGGCCCGAGGTCGATCAGCCAGTCGGCCGTCTTGATCACATCGAGGTTGTGCTCGATGACGACGACCGTATTTCCGGCCTCGACGAGCCGGTTGAGCATCTCGAGCAGCCTCTCGACATCGGCGAAGTGGAGGCCGGTTGTCGGCTCGTCGAGGATATAGAGCGTCTTGCCGGTGGCCACCCGCGAGAGCTCGGTCGCGAGCTTCACCCGCTGCGCCTCGCCGCCCGAGAGGGTCGTCGCCGCCTGGCCGAGACGGATGTAGCCGAGGCCGACATCGTTCAGGGTGGTCAGGCGGCGGTGGATCTTCGGCACGTTTTCGAAGAACTCGACGGATTCCTCGACCGACATCTCGAGGACGTCGGCGATCGACTTCCCCTTGAAGCGGACCTCGAGTGTCTCGCGGTTGTAGCGCTTGCCGTGACACTGCTCGCAGGGCACGTAGACATCCGGCAGGAAGTGCATCTCGATCTTGATCTGCCCGTCGCCCTTGCAGACCTCGCAGCGCCCGCCCTTGACGTTGAAGCTGAAGCGGCCCGGCTTGTAGCCGCGTGCGCGGGACTCCTGGGTCATCGTGAAGAGCTGGCGGATATGGTCGAACACGCCCGTGTAGGTGGCCGGGTTCGACCGCGGGGTGCGCCCGATCGGCGACTGGTCGATGTTGATGATCTTGTCGATCGCGTCGAGGCCGTCGATCCGGTCGTGGGCACCGGGACGGAGCTTCGCCTGGTGCAACCGGTTGGCGATCGACGGGTAGAGGGTCTCGTTGATCAGCGTCGACTTGCCGGACCCGGAGACGCCGGTGACGCAGCAGAAGACGCCGACCGGCACGTCGACATCGATCCCGGTGAGGTTGTGCTGCCGTGCGCCGTGAATCGTCAGCTCGCCGCGCGGTCGGCGGCGCTTCTGCGGAACCGGAATGCTGCGGCGCCCGGACAGGTACTGGCCGGTGAGCGAGGCTGAGTCGTTGGTGACCTCCTCGGGCGTCCCGGCCGAAATCACGTGGCCACCGTGCTCGCCGGCGCCGGGCCCCAGGTCGAGCAGGTGGTCCGCGGCCTTCATCGTTCCCTCATCGTGCTCGACGACGATCACCGTGTTGCCGAGGTCGCGCAGGCGCTCGAGCGTCCCGATCAGCTTCTCGTTGTCGCGCTGGTGCAGTCCGATCGAAGGTTCGTCGAGCACATACATGACGCCGACGAGGCTCGAGCCGATCTGAGTTGCGAGCCGGATCCGCTGGGCCTCGCCGCCGGAAAGGGTCCGCGCCGAGCGCTCTAGTGACAGGTAGCCGATCCCGACGTTGTCGAGGAACGAGAGCCGCTCCCGGATCTCCCGCACGATCAGCCGGGCGATCTGTTGCTCAACTTCGGTCAGCTCGAGGTCGGAGATCCACTCCCCGGCTGCACGGGCCGACATGTCACTGAAGTCGGCAATCGAGATCCCGCCGACCTGAACGGCCAGGCTCTCCGGCCGCAGCCGCGCACCCTTGCATGCAGGGCACGGCTTCTCCGCCATGTAGCCCTCGATCCGCTCGCGAACCCGGTCCGAGTCAGTCCCCCCGTAGCGGCGCTCGAGGTTCCCCATGATCCCCTCGAAGCGGACTGCGTAGCTGCGCCGCCGCCCGAAGCGGTTCTTGTAGGAAACCTTGTGGCGTTCGGACCCGGTGCCCTCGAGGAAGATCTTCTGGTCGTCGGAGGAGAGCTCCTGCCACGGCTTCGATGCGTCGATCCCGTAGGTGCCCGCGACGGCCTCGACCACGCGCTTCCAGTAGCCGGAGTGGCCGAGGCGCCACGGCTGAAGGGCGCCCTCTTCCAGCGACAGCGTCGGATCCGGGACGACCAGATCCGGGTCGATGACCCGCTGGAACCCGAGGCCCGTGCAGCGCTCACAGGCGCCGTGGGGAGAGTTGAAGGAGAAGATCCGTGGCTCGAGCTCTGCGATCGAGGTCCCGCACCCGAGGCAGGCGAACTGCTCGGAAAAGGTCATCCGTTCAGCCTCGTTCCCGCCCTCGGGCACCATCTCGACCTCCACCAAGCCCGCAGCCAGGGTCGCGGCCGCCTCGACCGACTCCGAGAGTCGGCGGCGCAGATCCTTCTTCATCACCAGGCGGTCGACGACGATCGAGATGTCGTGCTTGAACTTCTTGTCGAGGTCGATGTCTTCGTCGAGGCGCATCAACTCGCCGTCGACGACGGCGCGCGAGTAGCCCTCGAGGCGCATCTGCTCGAACAACTTTCCGTACTCCCCCTTGCGTCCCCGGACCACCGGGGCCAT
>JBBSQE010000005.1:0-40488 GCA_038258095.1 Solirubrobacterales bacterium
TGACCGTTCTCCCGGCTCGGTGAGCCCTCGTCGGGGCTCACCCGGCTACTTTCCGGCGCCGGAGCGCTTGGCGGCGCGCCGCTGGAAGCGCTCGACACGGCCACCGGTGTCCACGAGCTTCTGCTTGCCCGTGTAGAAGGGGTGGCACGCGGAGCAGAGCTCGACGTGGAGGTCCGATTTCGTGGAGCGGGTGTAAAACTGGTTCCCGCAGGAGCAGTGGACGTTCGAAAGGACGTATTCGGGATGGATCTCGGTCTTCATGGTCTGTTCCAGTCTAGCGAGGGGATCAACTCCTCCCTGAGGCAAGGCTCTCGAAGAGATTGCGGAGGACACCCGTGACCTGAGCGCGCAGCTCGAGATCATCGGTGCGTACTACGAGCATGGCAGCCTCGTCAAGGACTCGTCATCCGGGGCCGGGCAGAGAAGGTTGATTCCGCACATTCCGGCCTTTTTCACGGACCTGCCTGCGTTACGTCTGACACGAGAGGCATGATTTCCATAACCCAATCCCGAGGATGGAGAGGAATGGCCGGCATCTTCGATCAGCATCAGCCAAAGAGCTCACTGGCGCAGAGCCTCAACGAGGCCTTCGCCGGGTGCGACAAGTGGTCCATCGCCCCACCTCGGCGCCGGACGAACGATCCGATCGCTCGACGTCCGCCGAGTGGCTTCACGACGCAGGGCCTGGAGGCCCCAGCCTGGATCCAGCCGCAGCGCTGACGGTTCCCGCCATCCTGCTGGGCCGGGCAAGCACAGCCAGCACGCTCGCCGCGACCCCGTCCGGGTCGTCGCTCAACCGCCGGTACGTGATCGGCAACACCGCGTACCCCGCGACCTGAAGCTGCTCCCACTTGGCCCGGTCGTCCTCGAACGCCTCGCGGTCGCTGTGCCAGGTCCAGCTGTCCAGCTCGACGATCACCGGCGTGCCCGGCCAGTGCGAGTCGACCTCCCGTCCCTCGACGATCGAGTTCATGACCGGCGCAGGGATTTCGTACTCGTCGCAGAAGTCGATCCAGATCTCCTCGAAGTCGCCCCGAGTGGGCTCAGGCGCCCGCGCGTCAGCGATCAGCTCGCGGAGCAGGCCGGAGCCCTTGCGGCCCTGCCCAGTGCCGAGCGCGGCCCGAAGCTCCCGGTAGACGAGCCGATTCTGCCGGTCGGCTTCCCGAAACGCCCGGCGCACCGTTCCTTCGTCCTCAGTGGCGGCGAGGTCGACGAACAGCCGCGGGATCGAGGTAGTCGGGATGCGCGCCCAGGTATCGATGTCGCTGCGCCTGAGGCTGGGGACCTGGAGTGTGCGAATCCCGCGTCTGGGTGCTCGGGAGTAAGGGACGATCACCTGAATCGGCCACCGATTCTGAAGAAAGCCGCGAAGGCCCGCCCTGCTCCGGCACCCCAGTAGCGCCGGATCTCCGCACGAGAGCGCGGCGGCCATCCATTCTCCATGCTGGGTGAGATAGGGCGAGCCGATCGCGTAGACGCCGCGGTACTTCGGAAACAGCAGCCCCGTCGCTACTCGATGTTCGATCTCCCGTGCAGTGACTCCCACCCGCAGGAGCTGCCATCGAGCCACCGCCTGGTGTTGGTGCTGTGCGAACGCTGCGATCTTCAGATCTGTATGGGTTACGCCACCCAGGAGGTGGTCAATCCCATAGAGATCCACCTTGGGCCAAGCCACGCGCCCAGACTGGCGCGCAACATCATGCGTGGGCGTTTCATATGTGCCGATTCAGTGACGCCCGCGTCACGGCCCTACCCTCTCGGTGAGAGGGACGCTGGATCAGGCCTCCGGGCGCTGATTGAGGGGTCGGATGCGTCTCCGGAGCGGCTCAAAATCTGTGCGTAGCGGAGGAGAGGTATCCGACCCCTCCCCCGGCCCACGTCAGGTTTCCTGGTACAGCGGCCCGTCGCCGCCCTCGGGCAGCGTCAGACGGCCGCCCTTGGCGGTGATCGCTCCACACTGGACGCAGTTGGAGGCGGTCACATGGACGTCCACATCGGCCTCTCCGGACTCGAGCTGGTCCTCGGGGATCTCGTAGACCTGGGCCGGGCACATGGAGACCCACGTCTGGGCGATCTCCTTCGGGACGCGGGTCTGCACGCGAATGTGGTTCGGCGCGTCGTCGCGGGTCGCGTTGCCGGAGAGGAAGACCGAGTCGAGCTTGTTGAAGGTCAGCTCGTTGTCGGGCTTGACGTACATGTCGCCGGCCTTGCCGATCTCGACCTCGACCTCGGCGTCGTCCTCCTGGGACCAGTGGCCGCCGGGGAAGTTGCCCTTCGTCATGGTCATCGCCGAGGCAATCGCGCCACCCACAAAAAAGCCCTTCGTGAATGGCTGACGCATGTTCCGCGACTCCTTGATCTCCTTCTCGATCAGCGAGTTGTGGACCTTCTCGTCGTAGGCCGAGAAGTCGACCGAGTCCTCCTTCAGCGCATCGACTATCGACTCCGCGGCGTACATGCCGGCGTGCATCGCGTAGTGGACGCCCTTCAGGGTCGGAATGTTGACCATGCCGGCGCCGTCGCCGGCGATGACCATGCCCGGGACCGCGAGGCGCTTCGGCATCGCGTAGTAGCCGCCGGACGGGATCGTCTTCGCTCCCCAGGCGACGCGCTTGCCGCCGTCGAGGATCTTCTTGACGAACGGGTGCGTCTTGATCAGCTGCAGGGCGTCGTGGCAGGAGAAGGTCGCGTCGGTGTAGTCGAGGCCCACGACGAGGCCGATGCAGATCTTGTCCTCGCCCATCGGGTAGATGAAGGTGCCGCCGAACTCGTTGTGCTTCGCGGCCTTGCGAAGCGGCCAGCCCATCGTGTGGATGACCCGGTCAAGCGGCTCGGAGACCTCCCAGACCTCCTTGACGCCGAGCTCCCAGCGCTGGTCGTCGGCGCCCTGGATGTCGAAGTACTCGAGCGCCGGGTAGGTCAGGTGGCCAAGGGTTCCCTCGGCCAGGACCGTCGCCTTCGCCACAACGTCGGAGCCGGGCTCGAAGTTGCCGAGCTCCTGCCCGTCCTTGCCGCGGCCCCGGTCGCCGGAGCGGACGCCCTTGACGATCCGATCGTCGACGAGCAGCTTCGTCGCGGCGGTCTCGGAGAGGATGTAGACGCCCGCCTCCTCGGCCTTGTCGGCCAGGAACCGCCCGAGCTTCGAGACCGAGGTGACGTAGTTCCCGTGGTTACGGAAGTTCGGCGGCATCGGCTTCAGCGGGATCGCCCGCTTCGGCGTCAGCAGGTAGACGGCGTCCTTCGTGACCTCCTGGTAAACCGGCCACTCGTCCCTGGGGAGGTCGGGGAAGAGCTCCTCCATCGCCGAGGGCTTCATGTTCGCCCCGGACAGGAGATGCGCGCCCGCGACCTTGCCCTTCTCGATGACGGCGACCGGAACCTCGCCGAGGCGCTCGGTCAGCTCCGGCTCGTCTGAGAGGAGCTGCATGACCCGGTTGGCGCAGGCGAGCCCGGCGGGCCCGCCCCCCACGATCGCCACACCCACCTCGATGCGGTCCTCCTCGGCGTCGGTCGGCGGACCGATCGCCTCCGAGATGTCGAACGGGGGCGGGTACTCAATGGGAGCTACGCGGGGCATCGTCTTCTCCTTGGGCGTCTTGGGACGAGAGCGACCGAGCCTGGGCTCAGCCGGCCCGCTTCGCCTTGATGGCCTCGGTCAGCTTCGGGAGGATCTTGTGGAGGTCACCGACAACGCCGAGATCCGAGAACTCGAAGATCGGCGCGTTCGGGTCCTTGTTGATCGCGAGGATGTTCTCGGAGTTCTGCATCCCGACCTTGTGCTGGATCGCCCCAGAGATGCCCACCGCCAGGTAGAGCTTCGGCGCGACCGTCTTACCTGTCTGGCCGATCTGGGCGGCGTAGGGGTACCAGCCGGCGTCGACGACGGCGCGGGTCGCCGCAACGGCTCCGCCCATCGACTCGGCCAGGTCCTCGGCGATCTTGAAGCCCTCGGCCTGTCCCAGGCCGCGACCGCCACCGACGAGGACGTCGGCGTCCTCGATGTTGACGTCAGCGCCGCGCTGCTCGCCGCGCTGCACCATCGAGGCCTTGGAAGACCACGGGGAGAGCTCGACGTCCACATCCACGACCTCGGCGGTCCCGCCGGTCTCGTTGACGTCGAACGCGTTGAGGCGGCTGATGATGATGCCGGGCTCGGAGACGTAGCCGACGTCGGCTACCTCGGAGTCCTGGAGGATCGGGCGCTCGGCGATCAGCTTGCCGCCGTCGACCTTCACCTTCGTGACCTCCATCGTCACCCCGGCGCCGAGGCGCGCGGTCAGGCCGGCGCCGATCTCGAAGCCGAGCAGGCCTCCGCCGAAGAGCGCATAGCTGTAGCCCTCGTCGCCGATGACCTTGGCCATCACGTCGACGATCGGCTGGGCGAGACCCTCGGTGACATCCTTGGCGCGGTAGACCTTCGCGGCGCCGTAGTTGCCGAGCGATGCAGCCGCGTCGTCAGCGACGTCGCCGACGATGACCGCCGCCGCCTCGCCGCCGATCTCGCCGGCCAGGCGAGCGGCCTCGGAGATCGCGCCGAGTGAGTTCTTGTTGAAGTTGCCCTCATCGTCGTGCAGGGCGTAAACGAGAATTCCGGACATCAGATCAGCTTCCTTTCGTCGAGCCACGCAACGATCTTCTCGACCGTTTCGTTCGTGTCCTCGTCCTCGATGATCTCGCCGGACTCCTTCTGGGGAGGCGGGTTGAGGGCCAGGACCGTCGTCTTCGAGCCACCTTCGCCGACGCGATCGGCCTCGATGCCGACATCGCCGTTCGCCTTGGTGTCGAGCTGCTTCTTCTTGGCACCCATGATCGCCTTGAGCGACGGGTAGCGCGGCTCGTTGATCGCGTCACCGACGCTGATCACCGCGGGTAGCTCGACCGCGACGGTGTCGTAGCCGTACTCAGCCTGGCGCTCGCAGCGGAGCTTGCCGTCCTCGACGTCGATCTTGATGACCTGCGTCAGCGACGGCATCTTCAGGTGGTCGGCCACCACCGCGCCGATCGTGTAGCACTCGCCGTCGTCTGACTGCTGGCCCAGCAGGACCAGGTCGGGCGATTCCGACTCGAGCACCTTCGCCAGCGCGTAACCAGTCGCACAGACGTCGGAGCCGGCCAGGGCGTCATCGGCGAGATGCACGGAGCGGTCGGCGCCGAGGGCGACGGCCTTGTGGAGGGCGCGCACGGCGGAGCCGGGGCCCATCGTCACCGCGACGACCTCCTCGAACCCGAGGTCACCCGCCTCCTTGAGCTGCATGGCAGCCTCGATCGCATGGGTGTCGAAGGGGTTCAGGTTCTTCTCGCCGTTTCGGTCGAGCCGCATCGAGTTGGGATCGATGCGCTTCTGGACCGCGGCGTCCGGAACCTCTTTGACAAGGACGCAGACTTTCAAGGGTTGAGCCTCCTAATGGGGGTCAGATTGATGGCGGCACTCGAGCGCTCACTCGGCTCGCAGACCCGCTGCGGGGCGGGATACTAGCGGCCATCGCCGGTCGGTTGACTGACCAGTCAATCGGGCCGCACGAAAACCGGGTGATTCGAGCCCCACGGGCGAACCCGAGCGGGCCGGAGGGCCGGCGGGCCGGAGGGCCGGCGGGCCGGCGGGCCGGGAAGTGACGAGGTGCCGCTCGAAGCGCGGGCTACTGCTCGGCTGCGTGGCGAGCCGTCGCGCCGTCGCGAATGAAGTCGATGATCTCGTCCGTTCCGGCACCGGGAGTGAAGACCGCGGCCACGCCCAGCTTCTCGAGCTCCGGGATGTCCTCGGCGGGGATCGTCCCCCCCACCGTCACGAGGACGTCGTCGATGCCCTGCTCTGAGAGCAGCGCCACGACCTTCGGGACAAGCGTCATGTGGGCGCCGGAGAGGATCGACAGGCCGACCGCGTCGGCGTCTTCCTGGATGACTGTCTCGGCGATCTGCTCGGGCGTCTGGTGGAGCCCGGTGTAGATCACCTCCATGCCCGCGTCGCGCAGGGCACGAGCGATGATCTTGGCGCCGCGATCGTGCCCGTCGAGGCCGGGCTTGGCAACGACGACTCGGATCTTGCGGGCTGTTGCAGAGGCGCTCATCGCCCCAGAGACTAGATCACCGATCGCCGATTCCCGCGCCCGGCAGGTCAGCCCGAGCCGGCGACGGATCAGCCGTCGGCGTCCGCCTCGCCAGCCGGAAGGAGACGGCTGGGATCCTTCCCGGCTCGCATCGCGCGGTAGGCCCGCATCAGCTCCTTGCGCAGCTCGAGGGAATTCGTCTCCGACTCCGCCTGATCGCCCGACTCGTGGTGGTCGAGGCCGGACGCATTGGGCCCCGGGGGAGGCGGCTGTGAGTGGTTTCCGTGGCGGTAGCGCCAGAGAATCGCGTCGAGCCGGCGCTGGGGGACCTGGTCGAGCTGGTTCAACGGCAGCCCCGCGGAGGCTCGGCGGTTGGCCGGGGTGTTCGGATTGACGGCGTTCATGTCCACGCCGGGAACGATCGCGTCGTAGGGCTCGGAGTTCGCCGGATCGGAGCTGAAGGCGTCATACATCGGCACCGCCAGGGCCTCATTCAGGTTGACCGGCTTGAGGCCGAGGGGGATCTCGGCGCTGCGCAGGATTGAGAGCTGGTCATAGCGGGTGTGGATAACGGCGCCCCGGCGCGTGTAGGGGCTGATCGCGAGGGCGGGGATCCGGTGGGCGTCGACGTGGTCCGCCCCGTCTTGGGAGTCGTCCTCCTGGACGAGGATCAGCGAGCTGCCCCAGACGTTCGAGTGCGAGATCTCATCGACGATCTGGCCCAGCCCCCAGTCGTTCGAGGCGATCTGGGCGTCCGGCGTGCGGCGCCCCGGCTTCAGGCCCTCGGTGTGGTCGTTGGGGAGGACGATGTAGGTGAAGGCCGGCACCGAGTTGGTCGCGAGCTGCGTCTGGAAGTGGAGCTTGAAGCAGTCGAATCGGGAGTGCGCGGCTGGGTTCGCGCCGGGCGGCAGTGACGAGTCATAGACGGGCAGCGCGCCGCTGCCGAGCACGGTGCTGTTGGAGAGGTCCGAGTCGTAACAAGGCCCCGGAGGCGCTCCGAAGAGGCCGACGTCCGATGTCGTGAGGACCTGGGTGCCGGTCTGGGTCTCCTCGGTACTGCGATCGCGGTCGGGGAACGGTGAGATCCCGGCGAGCGCCTCACCGAAGTTGAAGAACGAGACCCCGGCGGCGAGCATGCGCTCGAACAGGTATCCCTTCGGCGGAGCGCTGACGACGTAGGAGCCGAAGTCATAGGGCCGGCCGCGCCCGGCGTAGTTCTGGTGCCAGTTCTTGATCACGTAGTCCGACACCGCCCCGGCCGCGGTCCAGTAGTGGCCGTCGATCGACGCCTCGGAGTCCGCGTAGACGTGGTCGAGAAGAGGGAAGCGTTGCGCCAGGGCATGCAGGTTGGGCGTCACGCCGGCCCCGAACAGGGTCAGCCCGGGGTCACCGTCACCGCGCGAGTCGTCGCCCAGCATCTGGTCGTACGTCCGGTTCTCCTTGACGACATAGAAGACGTGCTTGATCGGGCCGCCTGTGCGCAGCGGCGTGCCCGCCGGGGGCTTGCGGCTGTTGACCGGGACGATCTGCCGCGAAGCCCGCGGAGTCAGGCGGCGGATCCTGCGGTCGCTGGGGAAGGGAAGGATGCCGGAGCTGCCCCGAACGATCGACGGTAGGTACTGGAAGTTGTTGATCGCGTTGTCGGAGTCATCGGGCGACTTCGGGTTCGGGCCGTTCGGGTTCGGGCCGACCCCGAGTCCGCGAGCCGAGATCCATGTGAGCCGGGTGCGCGAGGAGGTCGCCGCCGCGACGGTCGGATACGAGGCGACGGGGATCCGGCCGATCAGCGAGAACGGCTTCGCTCTCCGCCGGCCGCGGCGCGTCCCGCGGTCACAGCGGCGAGCTCGCGACAGGGCGAACACGGCGATCGCGTCCTCACCGGAGTCGGCCGAGAGCAGGTCACACCCGTCGCCCGTCACCGAGACCTGGCTCGGATAGGTCCCCGAACCCTTGGGACGTGCCACGGAGAGCGTGCGCTTGACCCTCATCCGGCGCGTATCGACGACGGCGATCACGTCCTGGTTGGTCACCGCCACGTAAGCGAGGTTGCGCTTCGGATCCATCGCGATCGACTCGGGGTGCGACAGCCTCGGGCCGACCTGGATCTGCTTGACGACGGCGCCGGAGGCGAGGTCGATGACATACACGCTTCCCTCCGTCTCGCTGGTGACGAGCCCGAAACGACCGTTGAGGGTGATTCCCGCGCCGTAGGGATAGTGGCCGACGTTCACGTAGCGAACAGCTCCGCTGGCGGTATCGATGATGGCCGCCGCGTCGGCGAGGTTGAGAGCCGCGAGGACCGTCTTGCCGTCGGGGCTGACGGCAAGATCGCGGGGCCAGGACTCTTTGCGGGTGGACGGTGGAAACTCCTGGATCGCCGGCCCGCCGGAAGGGGGCGGGATGGGGACGATCCCCGTTCGCGTCGCGTGGCCGGTGCGGCGGTTCAACTTGAAGACGTGGATGACGTTCCCCTCGCGGCCGGGGACGTCGGCGGCGACCTGCTCGTCGGTGTGCGACGAGTCGCGAAGACCGGAGACATAGGCGGTTGTGCCGTCGGGCGACATCGCGATGCCGCCGCTCAGACCCGGCATCGGGATCGTCTGCACGATCTTGCCGACCTGGCGCTCCCGCCTCCGGCGGCACCGCTTCCCCGGCCGGCCCCTCGGGCAGAGGCGAATCGGCCGTGCCCTGACGATCCGGATGTCGTTGAAGCCGCGTCCGGTCGCGAGCGCCCACAGGAAGCGGCCGTCGTGGGTCAGCGCGCCCCCGGTCGTGAAGTTGCCGAGCTTGGTCAGCTTGCCGACGGGATTGAGCTGGCGCCCGTTCGGCTGAACGCGGTTCTTCGGGCCGATCCGGCCCTGATTCTTGCTGCCGGTCGTCGCCGCGATGGCGATACCTACCGTCAGCACGATCACGATGCCCGCGAGGGCGAGAGCGAAAGTGCGCCGGCGCGGCCGCGAAGTACGCGGCCCCGACCGCGAAGCACGCCACCCTCGCCGAGAGATCCTCACGACGGAAAGAATGCCACTTTCAACCCGCCGAAGTGTTAACGACGGCCGCTCATCTCCCAGCCGCTGCCTGCGTTCACTTGCGCGTGCGGAACGCTGCCGAGGAGCGTCGGCCTCCGACAGGTCCCGGCAAGGCCGGAGTGCCAGACTTCTATCCATGGAGACGACTCAGCTCCCGACCTATGACCCGACCGCGCATGCGGACCCGTCCGCGCCCGCGCCGTCTCGCCAGGGGGAGCACCGCGGTCCCCTGAAGCGCATCGGCGGCTGGTTCGCCGCGGCCGCCGTGCTGATTGCGAACGTCCTGGCGAAGCTGAAGGGCATCCTCCTGCTCCTGCCGAAGCTGAAGCTGCTCAGCACCTCCGGCACGATGCTCGTCTCGATCGCCGCCTACTCGCTCTTCTGGGGCTGGACGTTCGCGCTCGGGTTCGTGCTCCTGCTGTTCGTGCATGAGATGGGGCACGTCATCGAGCTGCGCCGCCAGGGAATCAGGGCAAGCGCGCCGATGTTCATCCCGTTCCTCGGAGCCGTCGTCGCCATGAAGGAGATGCCCGAGAACGCTCTCAACGAGGCCAAGGTCGGGCTTGCCGGCCCGGTGCTCGGAACCATCGGGGCGTTCGCCTGCCTCGGCATCTACGGCCTCGCCGACAACCCGTTCTTCCGCGACCTCGCCTTCATCGGCTTCTTCCTCAACCTCTTCAACCTCCTGCCGGTCCTCCCGCTCGACGGCGGCCGGGCGATGGCCGCCCTGTCCCCGGTGATCTGGCTCGTCGGGTTCGGCCTACTCGTGGCGATTGCGATCCTCTACCCGAACCCGATCATGATCCTGATCGCAGTGTTCGGCGGTATGGAGACCTGGCGCCGCTGGAGAGGCCGCAACGACCCGGAGACCCAGCGCTATCACGAGGTATCAGGACGAGGTCGCCTCTCGGTCGCCGCCGTCTACCTGGGCCTCGCCGCGGTCCTCGCGCTCGGCATGGACCTCTCATTCGTCTCGCGCACCATCAACTGACCACGCGCCGAACGACCGGCCCCGTCCGGCGATCTAGAACACCGGCATCTCCGTGTAGGTTCCGAAGACCTCCTGCATCGAGGCGATCATCTCGCCCTCGGTGACACCGGCACGGGCGGCGGCGATGATGGCCGGCATCAGATTCGCGTCGGTGGCCGAGGCTGCCTTGAGGTCGATCAGGGCTGACTCGACCGCGGCGGAGTCCCGGCGCCCTCGCGTGGCCTCCAAGCGCCCCACCTGCTTGCCCTCCAGCGCCGGGTCGATGCGGAGGATCGGGGTCGGCTCCTCCTCGGAGCGGAAGTCGTTGACACCGACGACGATCCGCTTCCCCTGTCCCATCTCGGTCTGGTAGGTGAAGGAGGCATCGGCGATCTCCCGCTGCGGATAGCTCTGGCGGTTCGCCTCGACCATGCCGCCGAGCTCGTCAATCTTGGCGAAGTAGCCGTAGGCGGCCTCCTCCATCTCGTCGGTCAACTTCTCGACGAAGTAGGAGCCGCCGAGCGGGTCGACCGTGCTGGCGACCCCGGACTCCGCGGCGATGATCTGCTGGGTTCGAAGGGCGACCCGGACCGCCTCCTCAGTCGGCAGGGCGAGCGCCTCGTCGAACGAGTTCGTGTGCAGCGACTGAGTCCCGCCGAGGACCCCGGCGAGCGCCTCCAGCGCCGTCCGCACGATGTTGTTCAGCGGCTGCTGTGCGGTCAGCGAGACGCCGGCGGTCTGGGTGTGGAATCGCAGCCGCATCGACTCGGGCTTCTGAGCCCCGTAGGTGTCGCGCATCTCGCGGGCCCAGATCCGCCGCGCCGCCCGGTACTTGGCGATCTCCTCGAAGAAGTCGATGTGGGCGTTGAAGAAGAACGAGAGGCGGGGCGCGAAGTCGTCGACGTCCATGCCCCGCTCGATCGCCCGCTCGACGTAGGTGAAGCCGTCCTTGAGTGTGAAGGCGAGCTCCTGCTGGGCGGTCGATCCGGCTTCACGGATGTGGTATCCGGAGATCGAGATCGGGTGCCAGCGCGGCATCTGCTCGGTGCACCACTCGACCATGTCGGTGACCAGCCGCATCGCCGGCTCGATCGGGAAGCACCATTCCTTCTGGGCGATGTACTCCTTGAGGATGTCGGTCTGGATCGTTCCCGCGAGCGCCTCCGGAGGGGTGCCCTGCTGCTCGGCGACCAGGACGTAGAAGGCGAGGAGGATTGCCGCGGGCGCGTTCACGGTCATCGAGGTCGAGACGTCGCCGAGCGGAATCCCCTCGAAGAGCCGGATCATGTCCTCGAGCGAGTCGACGGCCACGCCCTCCCGGCCGACCTCCCCGAGCGAACGCGCGTGGTCAGAGTCGTAACCCATCAGCGTCGGCATGTCGAAGGCGACCGAGAGCCCGGTCTGCCCGTGGTCGAGCAGGTAGTGGAAGCGCTCGTTGGTCTCCTCGACGGTCCCGAAGCCGGCGAACTGGCGCATCGTCCAGAGCCGCCCCCGGTACATCGAGGGATAGGGCCCGCGGGTGAAGGGAAACTCGCCGGGGAAGCCGATGTCGGCGTCGGGATCGGCCGAGCCGTCCTCTTCGGTGTAGAGCGGCTTGATCGGGTGCCCGGACATGGTCGAGAACTCGGCATCACGCTCGGGCTTCGCGGCGTAGACGTCCTCGTGCCACTGGTGCGCGCGGCGCTTCTGGCCGGAGTCGACTGCCATGGCGCGGAGTCTAGATGCGCCGGACCGCAGAGATTCGAAGGGACGTCGCCGGTGGCCTCGTCAGATGGTTGTGGAATCCGCGGTGCCCATGGCGCCGGTTATCCCGCAACCATCGCCTGGATCTCGCCGCCGCGAACCCGGACGCCCGGGACGGCGACCGGCCCTAGCGCCGGCGCGGCTTGCGGCGCGTGGGGGCCGAGCGGCGGCGCAGGAGCACGCTCGCGATCCCGCCTACGAGGCCGGCGGCGACGGTCGTCCCCGCGACGGCGAGCCGGCGGCCGATTTTCTCGAAGCGCATGACCCGCCATCCCTCCTCGCGGGCGATCTCCGTGAGGGCGCCGTCGGGATTGACGGCGACGGGGTTGCCGACCGCTCGCAGCATCGGCAGGTCCGAGGCCGAGTCCGAGTAGGCGAAGGAGGAGTTCATATCGATTCCGTGCTCCGAGGCGAAGCGCTCCATCGCGACGACCTTTCCCGGCCCGTAGACGAACGGGCCGTCGAGATCCCCGGTGAACTTGCCGCCGGTCACCGCGTAGGAGGTCCCGATACCGCCCTCCATCCCGAGCACGTTGGCGAGTGACATCACCATGTCGTTACCGGCGGCGCTGACGATGAAGGTGGCCCGGCCGGCGTCCTGGTGGCCGTGGACCTCGTCGAGCATCTCCGGGTAGATGCGCGGCAGGATGCCCGCCAGGACCTCCGGCCACATCCGTGCGATCTCCCGCGACGGGACCTCGGCAAGAGTTTCACGAGCGACCTTCAGAACCTCGGCGGTGTCGTCATCGGTCGCGCCCCAGATCCGGTAGCGCAGGTGCTCCCAGCCCCAGCGGAGCATCTGGCGGCGCCGCACGAGCCCGCGGTTCTGTGCGACCCGGGCGAACTGCATCCCTGACGACCCTGCCATCAGGGTCTTGTCGAGATCGAAGAACGCTGCGGCGCGGTCCATTACTCAGACCCCGCCGCCCCCGGACGCGGAAGCGAGTGGAAGCGAGTGAGCGAGGCTTCCGGTGATCATCAGCGCGAGCGAGCGAGAGCAGAGGAGGCGACGGTTTATGCGACTTCCAGGACGATCGCGTCGCCCTGACCGCCGCCCGAGCAGATCGCGGCGCAACCGAGGCCGCCGCCACGGCGGCCCAGCTCGTGGACCAGGGCGCCGATGATCCGGGCGCCCGAGGCGCCGATCGGGTGGCCGAGGGCGATCGCGCCGCCGTTGACGTTGACCTTCTCCTCGTCGATGTCGAGCATCCGCATCGAGTTGATGGCGACGGAGGCGAACGCCTCGTTGATCTCCCAAAGGTCGACGTCCTGCGGCGTCTTCCCGATCTTCTCGAGCGCCTGCTGGGCGGCCTTGGCCGGGGTCCGGGCGAGATAGGCGAAGTCGTCGCCGCTCATGCCGTAGGAGAGGACGCGGGCGAGCACCGTGCCGCCGTTTTGCTCGGCCCACTCATCGGAGGCGACGATCACCGCGCCGGCCCCGTCGTTCACACCCGGCGAGTTGCCCGCCGTGTGGGTCGCGTCGTCGTCTCCGACTGCCTTCAGCTTTGCGAGGGTCTCGACGGTCGTGTCGGGGCGGATCGCCTCATCGGCCGCGACCTCGGTGTCCCCCTTGCGTCCCTTGACCGTGACCGAGACGATCTCATCGGCCAGGCGGCCCTCGTCCGTCGCGGCGGCGGCGAGCCGATGCGAGCGCTCGGCGAACCGGTCCATGTCGGCGCGGGTGATCTCCAGCTCGTTGCCGACCTCGGACGCCTCGTTGATCATCTGCTTGCGGGTGAACGGATTCGTCAGACCATCGTTCGTCATCGCGTCGACGGCGGTCACGTCGCCCATCCGGAATCCGAAGCGGGCTCCCGGGAGCAGGTAGGGAGCCTTGCTCATCGACTCCATCCCGCCGGTGACGGCGACCTCGACGTCGCCGGCGCGGATGCCCTGGTCAGCAAGGCCGACGGTGCGCATGCCCGATGCGCAGACCTTGTTGACGGTCTCCGAGGGCACTTCCTTCGGAATCCCGCCCTTGATCTGTGCCTGGCGCGACGGGATCTGACCCTGGCCGGCCTGGAGGACCTGCCCGAAAACGACCTGCTGGACCTGCTCCGCGTCGACCGAGGCGCGCTCCAGCGCGGTCTCGATGACCTTGCCTCCGAGCTCGGTGGCGTCGAGCGTCGAGAGGCCGCCGCCCATCTTCCCGAAGGGGGTACGGGCGGTTCCGAGGATCACTGTGCTGGGCATCTGCGCCTTTCTCTCATGCGTCGGTGGGAAAGCTCTTTGGTCTCAGTGGGCGGGCCGGAGCCCGGGACTCCCAAGATACCGAGCGCGCATCTAGACTCGGCGCCGTGAACGTGGAGGTCACACAGGTGGGGCTGGATGACGCGGGGGCAGACCTCATCGCGCTGCCGATCTTCGAGGGCGGCGCGTTTCCCGGCGTGGTCGCCGATTCGCGCGGGGCCGGCGACGTCAAGGCCGGCTTCAAGAAGGCGACGGTGATACACCCCGAGACACCCGAGCGCCTCCTCGTCATCGGGCTCGGCCCGGAGGACGAGATGACCGCCGAGAGGGCTCGCATCGCCGGGGCGATCGCCGCATCGCAGGCGAAGCAGTTCGAGGCTGAGTCGCTTGCCATTGCCGTTCCCGACACGGCGGATCGGCCCGCAATCGCAGCGGGCCTCGTCACCGGCGTGATCCTCGCCTCGTTCAAGTTCGACCGCCTCAAGAGCGACGACCCCGACTCAGATGAGAGCAAGGGCCCGCTGTCGTCGCTCACCCTGATCGGGCCGGAGGACCTGGCGACCGCGGCCGAATTCGCCCGCGTCACCGCCCTTGCCCAGAACCGCACCCGGGAGCTGCAGAGCCTCCCCGCCAACTTCGCCACCCCCACCTACCTCGCGAACCGCGCCGCCGAGATCGCCGACGCTCACGACTCCGTTGTGACCGAGGCATTCGGCCCGGCCGAGATCTCCGCGAAGGGCATGGGCGGCCTCGAAGCCGTCTCGAAGGGCGGCGAGGAGGAACCCCGCCTGATCGTGCTCCGCTACTCGAGGGGCGGTGACTCCGAGCCCCTCGGGTTGGTCGGGAAGGCGGTCACCTTCGACACCGGCGGCATCTCGCTGAAGCCCGGAGCGGGCATGGAGGAGATGAAGATGGACATGTCGGGTGGCGCCGCGGTCATCGAGACCGTCGGAGCGCTGGCTGAGCTCGAGGTCCCGGTCAACGTCATCGCCGTGGTGCCCTCCGCCGAGAACATGCCATCCGGAACCGCCGTGAAGCCCGGCGACGTGATCACCCAGTACGGCGGCAAGACCGTCGAGATCAATAACACCGATGCGGAGGGCCGCCTGATCCTCGCCGACGCACTCGGCTACTGCATCGAGCTCGGTGCCACGCGGGTCGTCGACATCGCGACCCTCACCGGTGCGGTCGTCGTGGCCCTCGGGTCGAGCTACGCGGGTCTCGTCTCGAACGACGACGACCTCGCCGAATCGATCGAGGAGGCGGGCACCCGCACCGGCGAGCTTGCCTGGCGCCTCCCCCTGCATCCCGAGTACACCGACCTGATGAAGGGCAAGGTTGCCGACCTCTCCAATCTCGCCGCGAAGCGCAAGGCCGGCACCCTCACGGCCGCCGCCTTCCTTGCGGAGTTCGTCGGTGACACGCCTTGGGCCCACATCGACATCGCGGGGACCGGCTGGGACGTCGGCCGCGAGTACGTGGGGACGGGGCCGAGCGGCTTCGGCACCCGGCTCCTGGTCGAGCTGGCGCGCGACGGCGCCGCCTGAGCCGCCCGGCGGAACCTGCCGCTGCGGTAGGTTTGGCTGCGTAGCCAGAACTCCGGCTGCAGCCACCACATGAGGAGAGAGATGGCCGAGCTGTCAGATGCGCACCGGGCGACCCTGCGAGCGATCTGCGACACGGTCGTGCCTCCCCTCGAGCACGAGCCGGACCCGGAGGGCTTCTGGGCCCGGAAGGCGTCTGACGTCGGGACGGACATCGCGCTCACCGACCTCCTCTCCCAGCTCCCGAATGACCAACTAACCGGCCTGGTCGAGCTTCTGGAGGGGCTCGAGGAGCAGGGCTTTTCGGTCGCCTCGCAGCTCTCCCGCGAGCAGATCCTGCGCAACATCTCGCTGCTCGGCCCCGAGGCCGCCGCGGGGGTCGGCAGCCTGATCGCCGGCACGCTCTTCCTCGCCTACGCGATCCCGGATCCCGAGACCGGGCAGAACCCGGCCTGGCCGACCTTCGGCTATCCGGGGCCGATCGGCATCCCCTCCCCCGCCCAGAAGCCGATCGAGCCCCATGTCCCCAAGGGGGATGCGGAGACACTCGAGGCGGACGTCATCATCGTCGGCTCCGGCGCCGGCGGCGGGGTCATCGCCGGCTCGCTCGCGCAGGCCGGGCTGGACGTCGTCGTCCTCGAGGCCGGCGGCTACTTCGACGAGTCCGACTTCAACATGCTCGAGCTCTGGGCCTACCAGAACCTCTACTACCGGGCTGGGCCCGTCCCGACGATCGACGGCAACATCTCGATGCAGGCCGGGTCGAACCTCGGCGGCGGGACGACGATCAACTGGACGAACTGCCTGCGCACCACGCCGTGGGTCCGCGATCAGTGGGCACAGGAGTTCGGGCTGGAGGGGGTCGACGGCCCCGAGTACGACCGCCACCTCGACACCGTGCTCCAGAGGATCAGCGCCACCGGCGAGTGCTCGGACTACAACGGCCCCACCCAGCGGATGAAAGAGGGCGCCGAGGCGCTCGGTTGGTCGTTCGAGCACGTGATCCGAAACGCCGATCCCTCCTGCTACTCGCCCGAGACCGCCGCCTACATGGGCTTCGGAGACCAGTCGGGCTCCAAGCAGTCGACAACGAAGACCTTTCTCGCGGACGCGGCCGACGCCGGGGCGCGGATCCTCGTCCGCACCTCCGCCGAGCGCGTCCTGACCGAGGGCAGCAAGGCGGCCGGGGTGCTCGCCCGCTACGCCGACCCCGAGACCGGCGCCTCCACCGAGGTCACGGTCCGCGCGCCCCGGGTTGTGGTCGCCTGCGGTGCGCTCGAGTCGCCCGCACTGCTGCTGCGCTCCGGAATCGGCGGTCCCGCGGCGGGCGACTACCTGCGCCTACATCCATGCACCGCCCTCCTCGGCGTCTACAACGAGGACCAGCAGGCCTGGTGGGGTGCGCCGCACTCCGGTGTCGTCGACGAGTTCGCCGACACGGGTGACGGCTGGGGCTTTCTCCTCGAGACCGCGCAGTACACGACCGGCATCGGCGCCTCCGCGATCCCGTTCGAATCAGCCGAGGCTCACAAGGCGGCGCTGGCGGAATTTCGCTTCGCGTCGACTTCGATCGCGCTCCTGCGCGATCGCGGGCACGGCAGGGTGACGATCGACGCCGCCGGGCAAGCCCAGCACGCCTACGCGATCACGGACGAGACCGACGTGCGCAACGCGAAGCAAGGGCTCGACGCGCAGGTGAGGCTCCACGAGGCCGCCGGCGCCCGGGAGATCCGTGCCCTGGCCGCGAGCGTGCCGAGCTGGCGCCGCGGCGACGACCTCGAGGCCTCCATCGCCCGCGTGCAGCGGGCTCCGCTGCGCTTCGGCGGCCACCGCCTCTTCTCCGCCCACCAGATGGGCAGCTGCCGGATGGGGTCTGACCCGGCCACCAGCGTCGCCGACCCGTGGGGGGAGCTGCACGACACGCCCGGGGTCTGGATCGGGGACGGCAGCGCCTTCCCGACGTCCTCGGGGACGAACCCGATGATCTCGATCATGGCGCTCGCGCATCGCACCGCGGAGGCGATCGCCGAGAAGGCGAACGCCCCGGCCCGCGTCGCCGAGCCCGCCGCCTGAACGACCCGACCACCGCCGAACGAACCAGAGAACGGGAGAACACATGGCCGCAACCGCAGAGACCCTCACCCGCGAAGCGCTCTTCATTGGAGGCGAGTGGGCGGACCCGGTCGGCTCCGGAACACTCGAAGTGATCAACTCGACGACCGAGGAGGTCATGGGGACGATCCCGGAGGGGACCGCCGAAGATGTTGACGCCGCGGTCACGGCCGCCCGGGCCACCTTCGCGGGATGGTCCGCAACCCCGCGCGAGGAACGGGCGGGCTATCTGGAGGCGATCGCGAACGGCCTGAGCGAGCGCTCCGAGGAGATCGCAGTGACCGTCTCCCAGGAGCTGGGAATGCCTCTGAAGCTCTCGGTCCAGATCCAGGCCGGGCTCCCGACCATGTCCTTCGCGTCGATGGCGAGGCTGATTGACAACGTCGCCTGGGAGCAGCAGGTCGGCAACTCGCTGATCGTGCGCGAGCCGATCGGTGTGCTCGGGGCAATCACACCGTGGAACTACCCACTGCACCAGATCGCCGCGAAGGTGGCTCCTGCGCTCGCGGCCGGATGCACCGTTGTCCTGAAGCCGAGCGAGGTCGCGCCGCTCAACGCGTTCATCCTCGCCGAGGTGATCGAGGCAACCGGGCTACCGGCCGGAGTGTTCAACCTGGTGACCGGCACCGGTCCCGTCGTCGGTGAGGCAATCGCCTCCCACCCCGAGGTCGACATGGTCTCCTTCACCGGCTCGACCCGGGCAGGCAAGCGGGTGTCCGAGCTCGCGGCCGCCTCCGTCAAGAAGGTCGCGATGGAGCTCGGCGGCAAGAGCCCGAACGTGATCCTCGACGACGCGGACTTCGAGCGCGCCGTCGTCGACGGGGTGGCCAAGTGCTTTCTCAACTCCGGTCAGACGTGCAGCGCGCTGACGCGCATGGTCGTCCCCCGGGAAAAGCTCGAGCTGGTCGAGCAGATCGCCGCCGCCGCAGCGGAGCAGTTCGTCGTCGGCGACCCACTCGAGGGCGAGACGCATCTCGGGCCACTCGTCTCGGCGGCCCAGCGCGACCGCGTCCGCGGTTACATCGAGAAGGGGCAGGCCGAGGGCGCCAAGCTCGTGACCGGCGGCGTCGAGCCACCGGAGGGCCTGGAGCAGGGCTTCTTCGTGCAGCCGACCGTCTTCAGCGAGGTCACGCCGGAGATGACCATCGCCCAGGAGGAGATCTTCGGTCCCGTCCTCGCGATCCAGCCCTACGACGACGAGGCCGACGCGATCCGGATCGCAAACCACACCATCTACGGGCTGGCCGGAGGGGTCTGGTCGGGAGACGAGGAGCACGCGAAGTCAGTTGCCCGCCAGATCCGCACCGGCCAGGTCGAGATCAACGGCGGCACCTTCAACCCGCTCGCTCCGTTCGGAGGCTTCAAGCAGTCCGGCCACGGCCGTGAGCTCGGCCACTTCGCAATCGAGGAGTTCCTACAGCCGAAGTCGTTGCAGCTGTAGCCAGATGATCCATTCGGATCCCTAGCCCTAAGATCCGCCCCGCCATGGACTTCCACCTCTCCGACGAGCAGCGCCTCCTGCGCGACACGGTCCGCGACTTCGCACGCGGCGAGGTCGCCCCGGTCGCCGAGGACCTCGACCGCACGAAGGCCTTTCCCTACGAGCTCGTCGCGAAGATGGGAGAGCTGGGCCTGATGGGGATCCCGTTCGCAGAGGAATACGGGGGCGGGGGCGCCGACACGCTCACCTACGCGCTCGCCGTCGAGGAGCTGGCCAGGATCGACTCATCGGTCGCGATCACGATGGCCGCACACACCTCGCTCGGCACGATGCCGATCAACAACTGGGGCACGGCGGAGCAGAAGGGCGACTGGATGCCGAAGCTCTGCACCGGCGAGATCCTGGCCGCGTTCGGGCTGACCGAGCCCGACGCCGGGTCTGACGCGGGCAACACCCGCACGCGCGCATCCCTGACCGACGGCGAGTGGGTCATCGACGGCGCGAAGCAGTTCATCACCAACGCCGGAACCGAGATTTCGGGTTGCGTGACCATCACAGCCGTCACCGGCGGCGAGGACGGGCGCAAGGAGATCTCGAACATCATCGTCCCCAACGGCACGCCCGGCTATGAGCCCGGGGAGCCGTACCGGAAGATGGGCTGGAATGCCTCCGACACGCGCCCGCTCAGCTTCGACGGCGCAAAGGTGCCGGAGTCAAACCTGCTCGGCCCGCCCGGCGAGGGCTTCAAGCAGTTCCTCCAGATCCTCGACGGCGGCCGGATCGGCGTCGCGGCCATGGCCGTCGGCGTTGCGCAGGGCGCGCTCGACGAGGCGATCTCCTACGCGAAAGAGCGGACCGCCTTCGGCAAGCCGATCGGGAAGTTCCAGGCGATCCAGGCGAAGGTCGCCGACCTCTCGTCCCAGATCGAGGCCGCTCGCCTACTGACCCATCGCGCGGCGATGGAGAAGGACGAGGGCAAGAACTTCACGCTCACCGCCGCCCAGGCCAAGCTGATCACCGGGCGCCTCGCCGTCCGCGCGACGGAGGAGGCCGTCCAGATCCACGGCGGCTACGGCTTCATCGAGGAGTACCCGGTCTGCCGCTTCTACCGTGACGCGAAGATCCTCACGATCGGCGAGGGCACTGACGAGGTCCAGCAGATGGTGATCGCGCGACAGCTGGGGCTCTGAGGACGAGCCTCCGCCGGCCGGCCCCGAATCCCGGGACCGAGACGACGAGAGTTCCTGTTCCGTCCCGGCCGCTTCATACGCTCCATGGGTGGAGCTCAACATCTCCGAGCAGCACGCTGCGCTCCGCGACGCCGCTCGCGACTTTGCGCGCACGACCGTGGCGCCGGGTGCAGAGGCGCGGGACAACGATGCCGCGTTTCCCTATGAGCTGATTCCACAGCTCGGGCAACGCCGGTGGATGGGGATCCCCTTCGGCGCCGAGATCGGAGGTCTCGGCGCCGACACTCTCGCCTTCGTCCTGGCCGTCGAGGAGCTCGCGAGGGTGGATTCGGCCCTCGCCGCGACGGTCTCCGCGCACACGTGGCAGGGAACGATGCCGATCCACCTCTGGGGGTCGGAGGACCAGAAGGCTCGCTGGCTGCCCTGGCTCTGCTCCGGGCAGAGGCTCGCCGCTTTCGGCGCGAGCCCGGGCGCCCAGCCGACCCGGACACGGGGTGAGCTGACGGACGGCTCCTGGAGCCTGAACGGCGCGGAGCACGCGGTGGCCAACGGCGGAACCGGGCTCTCCGCATGCCTGACGGCGACGGTTGTCACCGGCGAGGGCGAGGGCAGGCCAGAGCTATCGAGCCTGATCGTGCCGACGAATGCCCCGGGGTACGGGATCGGGGCGCCCCACCGGTCGATCGGCTGGCGAGCCGTCGACCTGCGGCCGATCTCATTCGAGAACTGCGAGGTCGAGGAGGCTGCGCTCCTCGGGCCGCGCGGTGCCGGCCTCGGCCAGTACCTGCAGATAATCGACGGCAACCGTCTCGGACTCGCAGCCATTGGCGTCGGGCTTGCCCAGGGGGCCCTCGACGAGGCGGGGTCGGAGATCGCGGGCCGTGCGAATGTTCCGGGAGCACACGCCTCCGCGGCACTCGACGCTTCTGTCGCAGACCTCTCGCAGCAGGTCGCCGCTGCCCGGGCCCTGACCTGGCAGGCGGCGCTCGAGCGCGACCATGGCAAGCCCTTCGCCCTGACCGCCGCGGCGGCGAGGCTCGCCGGCGGCCGCCTCGCCCTCGCGGCGACCGAGGTTGCCATGCAGGCCCGCGGCGGGTTCGGCGAGGTCGATGCCGGCGCCGCATGGCGCCTCTTCCGCGATGCCAGGATGCTCGCCGCGTCCGACGCCTCCGAGGAGATGCAGCAGGCAGCGATCGCCAGCCGCATGGGTGCCGGGAACATGGGGGCTGCGCCTGACGTGAACCCCACGCCCGTCGCGAAGGTGAGCGGGCCCAGCCCAACCGCGGTGCCACCGAAGCACCTCCCTGCGATCACAGGCCCGGCCGAGGTCGGCCACCGCACCCCGTCGGCGCCGGCCCGGAGCCTGCGTGGTTTCCTCGCGACCGAGGCCGGCCTCGCAGTCGGCGGCGTCGGGCTCGGAGTTCTCATCTGCCTGGTGCTCCTGGCTTCGTGGCGAGTGTGAGGGTGGGCGAAGAGAGGCATCAGACCGAGCGCTCTTCACCCCTGCCCAAGGTGCTCCGGCTCGCGGCATGGGTGCTGGTGGGCCTGCTCGGGACGCTCGTCGTCACCTTCGTCGGGTCGTTGATCGCCGGCCACAAGCTCGTCGTCGTCAGCTCGGACAGCCAGGCCCCCGCCCTCCACAGCGGGGACGTCGTGGTCGAGCGCCAGATCCATCCGGGGAACGTCGAGGTCGGCCAAATCATCACCTTCTCCGAGCCGGGCACGGGTCGTCAGATCAGCCACCGGGTGGTTGCGGTTCAATCGCTCTCCGCGCTCTCCGGCAAGGTCCGCCTCCTCACAAAGGGCGACTCGAGCGGCACCTTCGAGCGCTTCACGGTCCCCGAGGACGGCGAGGTCGGTTTGGTGCTGAGGAGGGTCCCGTGGATCGGGCATATCGCCAGCGCGATCGGCGGGACCCTGACGCTCCTACTGCTTCCCCTCGCGGTGTTGGGGTTGGCCGCCGGGCTGGAGCTCAGCCGGCGGCGGCTCCGGCCTGCGAGGTGATCGCGCCCTCGGGCCGGCCCTTCACCTGCTGGGCGCGGCCCATCTCGTCGTGTATCCCGTAGTGGGCGCAGAGCAGCAGCTCCTGCTCGCGGCTCAGCGGCTTCGTGGGGTCGATGGCCGGCGCGCCCTTCAGCTCCTCCCGTCCGAACGGCACCCAGATACGACCGACGCCGGCGGCGCAATCGAGGAACGGGATCGCGATCACCTTTCCGAAGCGCCCGACCTTCGCGATCACCCACACCGGGTCACCTGACTCGGCATCGCAGAAGATCGACTGCACCTTGGCGACGGAGGCGCCGCCGACCTCGTCGATCTTGAAGCCCTCCCACGTCCGGGCCTCGTCGAGCGACGGAAGCATGAGCGGCGGCTCAACGGGCTTCGGACTCTCAGCCATCGGTCTCCCTCTCGAGTAGGTTCGCGGCGGCGCTCGCCGGGTCCAGCTCCCTGCGGACGACCCGCTCCAACAGTTCGGCGACCTCGTCGTCATCGGCGACGGCCTCCTCGAGGCGGCGGCGCATGCGCGAGGCCGCGATCGCCAGGACCTCGCTGCGGAGGTTGCGTGCGCGACGGCGCTCCAGGGTGCCCTCGGACTCGATGAAATCGCCGTGCTCGGTGATCTTCTCGCCAAGCGCGGCAACCCCCTCGCCCCGGACGGCCTCGGTGCGCAGGATCGGGACCTGCCATCCGTCGCTGTTCTCCGCCAGTGCGAGGACGCTGCGCACCTCGCGAATCATCGTGTCGGTCATCGGGTGGTCGGCCTTGTTGACGACGATGATGTCCGGGATCTCCATCACGCCGGCCTTCAGCGCCTGGATCGAGTCGCCGGAGCCCGGCATCAGAGCGAGCACGATCGTGTCGGCGTGATCGACGACGTCGATCTCGGCCTGGCCGACGCCGACCGTCTCGATCAGCACGTCGTCCTTGCCGGCGGCATCCATCACGAGCGCTGCCTGGAGCGCCGCCTCGGACAGCCCCCCGAGGGCGCCGCGCGTGGCCATCGAGCGGATGAAGACGCCCGAGTCGAGGAAGTGGTCGGAGAGCCGGATGCGGTCCCCGAGGAGCGCACCCCGGGTGAACGGGCTCGACGGGTCGATCGAGAGCACCGCGACCTGGCGGTCGGCGAGCCGGAGCTCCTTGGTCAGGGCGCCGATCAGCGTGCTCTTTCCCACTCCGGGAGGGCCGGTGAAGCCGACGATCCGGGCCTTCCCGGTGCGGGGGAAGATCTCCCGCACCAGGTCCCAGCCGGCCGGGTCGTCGGACTCGATGAGGGTGATCGCCCGGGCCAGCGCGCGCTTGTCACCGTCGACGAGGCGCTTGGCGAGGGATTCCTTTACGTCTGCGGGCATCGGGGGCGTGAGTCTACGAGGCGAAGGGGCGGCCCGGCGAGCATCTAGAGTGGCGCCGCCATGCGGCTTCTCCGCTTCCTGCGCGAACACAAGATGCTGAACCGGGAGTACGGGCGCCTCGGCGTCCGCTACCTCTGGCGCCGCTTCCTCACCAACGCCGGGCGACGCTGGAAGACGAACGGGCTGGTCTTCTTCGGCCGGGGGCTCGAGCTCGAGGTCGGCGGCACGGGTGAGCTCCGGCTCGGCCGCTTCGTCTGGCTCGGCGACCGGACCAAGATCCGCTGCCACGAGGGAGTCGTCGAGATCGGCGACAAGACCGTGTTCGGCCAGGAGTGCACGATCTCGGCCTACCAACTCGTGAAAATCGGGCGTGAGTGCGTGATCGCCGACCGGGCCATGTTCATCGACTTCGACCATGGCGTCGTCGACGTCGAGGTCCCGATCCGCAAACAGGGCATCTACAAGCGCGACGTGATCGTCGGCTCGAACGTCTGGATCGGCTACGGCGCCTGCGTCCTGCGGGGTGTGCGGGTGGGCGACAACGCGATCATCGGGACGAACTCCGTCGTCACCCGTGACGTGCCGGCCAACGCGGTCGTCGGAGGCGTGCCGGCGCGGGTGCTGCGGATGCGCGACGCGCCCGAGCGCCTCAGCTGGCCCGACCCGGTCGAGCCCTGAGCTGGGGCGCGACCCTCAGAGTCCGAGCAACGCCGGCATCTGAGCCTTCGCGAACTCGGCGAACTCATCGAGTTCGGCCTTGCTTCTGGTGCGGGTCCCACCGCCGTCCTGGCAGAGGGACGTGGCCTGGGCATCGTAGAAGATGTGGCAGTGGCGCTTGAAGCAGGCTTCCCTGACGGCGGCGAAGGCCCCGGGAACTGCTCCGATCGGCCGC
Organism: Solirubrobacterales bacterium; assembly: GCA_038258095.1. Classification (GTDB taxonomy): domain Bacteria; phylum Actinomycetota; class Thermoleophilia; order Solirubrobacterales; family 70-9; genus JBBSQE01. The sequence goes on from JBBSQE010000005.1 coordinate 24,506, forward strand.
TCGATCCCGATCGAAGCCCAGCCGTTCGCGTCCCCATCCTCGAGATCGGAGAAGAGCAGAAAGCCGGGCAGATCAAGCCAGCCGATCGTTCCCACCGCAACGTGGGCGAGCCGGCCGGGAAAGCCGAGGTTCAGGTGGGTGGCCCTGAAGGCACTCGCATCGGTGACACTCAGACCGAGCGTTCGTGCATACTCGCGGAAGAAGGCCTCCTCTCCGAGCTTCCAGGAGCGCTCAGTGCGGAGCGGTCCCGTGCGGAACCTGCCGGCGGCGTGCTTCACGTCCTTCGGCGGCTCGGTGAAGGTCGCCTCAGCCAGTTCGCGCTCGAGGATCTCGCCCCGGCTGCCCGGGCGCGCCGAAGCGGCGTGGACCGCGATGCCGGCGCTCGCCGCCTCCTCACCCTCGGCATCGACGCGCCTGGCAATCTCGGCCGCGGCCTCACACAAGGCGTCCAGTTCGGCGGCCTCCATCAGGCTTCCCGCCGTGAAGACGCACAGCGATCCGTCCTGGATCTCAAACGACAGGCCGGCGGGCGCCCGGTCCACCAGCCAGTCGATGAAGCTGGGCTCGAACAGCTGCCAGACCCTGTTCTGATCGGTGTCGTGGTCGGTCGCCAGCGTGTACCGGCGCACGAACGCCTGACTCTCGAGGCGCTCCGCGTTGTCGTCGAGCCGAACGACGCGGGCCCGGGCATCGGGGTCGGTGCGCACGTCTGCCGAGAGCGTCCGGTCGTGACAGAGAAGGCGCAACGCGACAGCGGCGCTGCCGGGCATCTGGATGAGCACGGCCGTGTAGCGATCCGGCCTGTCGACCTCCCCGTACTCCCAGTGCATGAGCGTGCCGGCGATCCCACCGGGAAGGGATCCCCGCATGGCGTCCCAGGTGCGCTGGAAATCACCATGGCGCAAGAGCTGGGTGGCCTTGGTCGGCATCGCCACACGGCTGTAGAAGAGCCCGCGCTCGCGCGCGTAGGCGACCATCGCGAGGTCGTCGTCGAAGATCGGGTCGGTGGGCGGCACGACGGTCAAGGCTGTCCAAGCGCCTGCCTCAGGCCCGGCCGGCCTTTGCCGTGAGCGACTCGTAGACCGCCGCGGTCTGCTCGGCGACGTCGTTCCAGTCGAAGCGGCGCAGGTGCTCGTAGGCCTCCTCGACCAGCCGGCCGCCGAGCTCATCGTCGGATAGGACGCGGACGGCGACATCGGCGAGCGCTTCGGGGTCGCGGGGGCGGAAGCGCAAGCCGGCCTCCTCATGGGGTACGACCTCGCGCAGGCCTCCGGTGTCGGCGACGATGCACGGGCACCCGCAGGCCATCGCCTCCAGGGCGACGAGGCCGAATGGCTCATAGATCGACGGGACCACCGTGAGGTCGGAGATCCGGTAGAGCGAGTGGAGGACGTCGTCGCCGATCCACCCCAGGAAGGTGCCGTGGTCCATCAGCCCGAGGTCCTCAGCCTGGCGGTGCAGCTCACCCTCATGGGTGCCAGAGCCGGCGACCAGGACGCGCGTGCCGGGCACCTCCTCGACGACGCGCGGCATCGCCTCGAGCGCGAGCTGGAACCCCTTCTCGTAGACGAGGCGGCCGATCAGCAGGACCAGCTTCTCGTCGGGCGCCGCGAACTCCGAGCGCAGGCGCCTGAGCTCGGCCTCGTCCTGGGTGACCAGGTCCTCCGGGTCAATCCCGTTCGGGATCACCGATATGCGGGATTCATCGACCCCGAAGATGTCGGCGACCTGCTCGCGCATGTAGAAGGAGCAGGCGATCACACGGTCGGAGCGATTCGTGATCCAGCGCTCGACGCCGTGGATGTAGGACTGGGGATGCTTGTCGACCCAGCCCTGGTGGCGGCCGTGCTCGGTCGCGTGGATCGTCGTGACGAGCGGCGCACCGAAGCGCTTGGCGAGGTGGTCGCATGCGTTGGCGACGAGCCAATCGTGGCCGTGGACCACATCGAAGTCGATCCTGTCGCCGAGCTCCACGCCCGCCGCGAGCATGTCCGAGTTCATCCGCTCGACCCAGGTGACGAACTCGCCGAGGTCGGTCGGGCGCTTCGGCTCGACGATGCGGTGGATGCAGACGCCATTCATCACTTCCTCGGCCGGGGACTCCTCCCCGCCGCGGGTGAGCACGTGAACGTCCACGTCACGCTCGACGAGCGCCTCCGAGAGCTTGCGCACATGGCGCGCGAGGCCACCCTCGATGAGCGGCGGGTACTCCCAGGAGAGGATCAGGACTTGGGTCAAGGTGTCGTTAACGGCTTCAGGGCTCGAGGAGCGGAGCTAGGCTCAGATCGGGTGCCAGGGATCGCATTCGCCGGTCCGTGACCCGCTCGGAGTCTATGGCCTCGAGCAGGGCCTGGGAGTGTCCGATCGAGCGCTGGAACGGATAGTCGCCCGTCTCCATGCGCCCGTCGAGGAACGCCCAGTCGCTCGATTGGAGCGCGAGCAGCTCCCGCGTTGCCCGCAGCGCGGCGTCCTCGGGGAGACCGCTCCTGACCGCTTGCAGGAGGCGCAACTCCGAGCGGCGGGTCGCCCAGGCGATGTCAGCGACGAGCGGCGAGTCCCATGTCCGCAGGCTCTTGCCCTCCCCCCAAGACGAGGCCTTCAGGGGCCGGGCGACGGGCTCATGCGCGGCGAGGGCTTCGGGAACGGTGACCATCCGCACCCCCGCCGCCTCGGCACCCTCGATGACCCCGCGCAGCCAGGTCGGTCCCTCCCGCCACCAGTGCCCGAGTAGCTCCGTGTCGATCGCGAAGACGAGGAGGCCCCGCTCGTCGCGCTCGGTGGAGTATCCGCGCAGCCGCTCGGCGACCGCCGAGAGGAACTCCGCGGCCTGGCGCTCGGCCGTGCGCTGGGCGACCTCGGGGTCATACGGCGGCCCTCCGATCGACCAGATCTGCAGGCCGCGAAGGGAGCGCCCGGCGAACTGGGCGTAGCCCGGATCCGACGGGTAGCCGTCTAGCGACCAGAGCCAGCTCACGGCTTCCCAGTCGATCGGCAGGGCCGTCGGGCCGGCCTCGGTCGAGACAGGTGCGAGGGCGTCGAGCGGGGGCGGGTGTCGGCTCTGATCGACGCAGAACCACTCAACTCCCTGCTCCGCCAGGTCCCACTCGAGGCCAGGTTCGTATGCGCACTCCGGGAGCCAGAACCCGCCATCTGAGCCGAAGCGTCGCCTGTGCGAACGGAGCCCGGCGTCGAGCTGGAGTCGGAGTCCCTGCCGGGTGGCAAGCAGGGGCAGAACCGCGTGCGTCGCCGCGGAGCCCGCCAGCGCCACCCGCCCACTTGCACGCGCATCCTGGAACGCCCGCAGGGGACTGCCGCCGGCCGCGTCGAGGAGCTCGAGAGCGTGGCGCCAGCGCTCGGCCTCCGCCCGCGCCGCGGGGACGCACTCATCATCGACCTCCTCGAGGTCGAGGTCGGCAGCGCCGATCCGGTGCTCGACGAGGAAGGCGCGCAGTCGCTCCTGGACACCTTCGTCCTCGAGCTGATCGGCAAGGACCGGCGTGACCGTCATGGTCAGACGGTCGGCGACCTCGAGCACCGGCAGGTAGGAGCGAATCACCGCGTCGTGAAGCCACTCCTCGCCGAACGGGTAGGTCCCGAAGCCCTCGACGTAGGGCATGTGGCTGTGCAGGACGATCGCCAGGTCGCCGGCCGTGCCCTCGGCGGCAGGGCTCGGCGGCCCCTGCTCCTCAGGCATGACAGACGGCTACGAAATCCAGTGCCTTGTCGAGGTTGTCCGGCCGCAGCACGAAGTCCGACGCCCCGATGGCGGGCGTGAACCGGTCATAGAACGGCTTGGTCAGACGGGTCGCCTTGTGGACGCGGTCCCAGCCGAGGGAGAGGGCGATCTCGTGGACCCTCAGCTTCCTCGCATGGAAGAGGCCGAGGATCTCGACCCGCGAGAAGCAGGACTCGAGCAGCTCCCGGTACTCCTCGTGGGTGTACTCCTTGAGGTGCCAGGGATTGTCGGACTTCTCGGCGCCCTCCGGGGCGAGTGTCAGCAGGTTCGGGGTCGAAACGTAGGAGACGGCAGCGAGCCGCGCGAAGCCGCCCAGGAGCTCGGCCGGGTTCTCGACGTGCTCGATCGTCTGCAGGAAGACGATGGCGTCCCGCTCGGTGTCGAACGACTCGACGAGGTTGCGCTCGAAGCTCAGGTTGCCGCCCGAGTACTTGAGACGCGCGTGCTCGAAGGCCTCCGGGTTGGCGTCGACGCCGATCACGTCCGCGGCCTCGCGGGCGAGCACAGCGGAGCCGTACCCCTCCCCACACGCGAGGTCGGCGACACGTTTCCCGGCGCAGCGCGCCGCGATCCACTCGTAGACGACGAGGTGGCGCCGGAACCAGTAGTTCTCCTCAGGCACGTCGGGGAGCGTGCGCTCGCCGGTCAGCTCCAGCGGGGGTACGCCCGCGGGCTGGTCTGACTGTTCATAGTGCTCTGCCACCGCCGCAGTCTTACTATTCCGCGCCATGCCCGCTGCCCCGACGGCCTCCGCCGACCACATCCGCGACGTCAACACGCGCTACCACGACGAGGCGGCGACCTCCTACGACGCCAAATGGGGGATCGACTTCGGGGACACGGGCCGGGCCCAGGTGGCGGGGAAGCTGAAGAAAGCACTGGGAGGGCGCGCGACGCCCCACTTCGAGGACGCGCTCGAGATCGGCGCCGGGACCGGCTACTTCTCGCTCAACCTGCTCGGCCTCGGCATGATCGACAACTCGACGGCGACGGATATCTCGCCGGGGATGCTCACGAAGCTCGCCAAGACCGCGGCCCGCCTCGGACTGGAGATCGAGACGAAGGTGGCTGACGCGGAGCACCTCCCGTTTGACGATGAGAGCTTCGACCTCGTCTTCGGGCACGCCGTCCTCCACCACATTCCCGACCTGCGCAAGGCGATGGCGGAGTTCCACCGGGTGCTGCGGCCAGGCGGCTCGATCGCCTTCTGCGGGGAGCCATCGCGCTACGGCGACAGGCTCGCCGAGCTCCCGAAGCGGGCCGGAGTCTTCGCCTCACCCGCGTGGCGCCGAGTGATGCGGGCGGAACCGAGGGTCGAGAACGGAGCCGGCGGAGGGCCGGACGAGCACGAGATGCTCGAGTGGGAAGTCGACGTCCACGCCTTCGTGCCGGAGGACCTGCGGCGCGTGCTCGCGGACTCTGACTTCGAGGCACCCCACGTGGGCGGCGAAGAACTTCTCGCCAACGTCTGGGGCTGGGGAATGCGGACCCTCGAATCCACGGCCGACCCCTCATCTGTCCCGGCCCGCTGGAAGATGTTCGCCTTCCGCAGCTACATGGCGCTGCAGAAGGTGGACACGGCGGTCCTGGAGCCACGGCTGCCGGCGGAGCTCTTCTACAACCTGGTGCTGTCGGGAAGCAAGAGTGCCCCGACTGCTTCGCGGCCCTGACGTCCGACCCGAACGTGAACGCGTAGCCGCTCACGCCGGGAGCGAACTCGAGGCTCAGGCGCCCGCGCTCGACCTTCGGCAGGTCGACCAGCGAGTAGAGCTTCTGGCGGTTGACCGTGACTGCGCCGTCCTTGACGTCGGCTCCCGCGAGGTCATTTGAGATCGGCTTGCCGTCGAGCAGGACCTGGACCGGCTTCGGCCCCCCGTCGGAGCCGAGGACCAGGTAGACGCGGCGAGCGCCGAACTCGAGGTCGACGGTCGAGTCCTTGACGCTCGTCGCGTCCTCCTGGGTCAGGTGCCAGGTGCCGCCGTAGGCGAGCGAGTTGGGCGGCATCGACGCCGGTGTGGTGAACGAGTGCGTGCCGACCTGGAGGGGGACGGTCACGAAGTTCGCCGCCCGGGCGGTCCCGAGGTATGACTCCGGGGTGGTCACCGCGAGGGAGGGGACCGGAGCCTTCGCCTTGGTCCTGCCGCCGAGCTTCGTGACACCGCGCTCGGCCAGAAGCGAGCGGATCGCCTCCTCGGACTTCCCGTAGTTGCCCTCGCCGAAGTGGGTCTCGCGGACACGGCCCTGAGCGTCGATCAGGTACTCGGCCGGCCAGTAGCGGTTCCCCCACGCGTCCCAGGTGCCGTAGTCGTTGTCCTGGACGACCGGGTAGGTGATGCCGTACTCGCCGATCGCATCCTTGACGTTCGAGGCCTCGCGCTCGAACGGGAACTCCGGCGTGTGGACGCCGACGACGACCAACCCGTCCTTGCGGTACTTCTCGGCCCACGCCTCAACGTGCGGCAGCGTCCGGATGCAGTTGATGCAGGTGTAGGTCCAGAAGTCGATGAGGACGACCTTGCCGCGCAAGTCGGCGAGCGAGAGGGGGTCCGAGTTGAACCACTCGCCGGTCTTCTGAAAGTCCGGGGCGATGCCGAGAACCGGGAGCGAGCTCTTGACCCCGACCAGCCCTCCTCCCGCCGGTTCGACGCCCACCTGCTGCGCTCCCGCCGGGGCCTGGGCGATCGGGCTCGGCGAATCGTCACGGCCGCTGATCTTGGCGAGATCGTCCTGGATCGCGCCGCTGTCCTCCAGCCCCTTGGTGGGTGTCGCGATGAACGACGGCGTGTTGTCGCTGGCGAGGAAGTCCTGGAACTTCAGATCGAGGTTCGTCGCGATGACCAGCGCGAAGGCGATCATCAGCGCGCCCATGACGACGTTGACCTGCGCCTGTACCGGGCGCAGCCGCTCAGCGAGCTTGCGGCCGCCGAGCATCAGCGCATAGATCACCAGGCCCGACCCGATCCCGTAGGCAAGGGCGACGAGGAGCTTGTCGATGCTGAACGGGCGCGAAGCCGACGCGGTGGCGACGGCTGCCAGGATCGGCCCCGCGCACGGCGCGTAGACGACGCCGAGGATGAGCCCAAGCCCGAGGCCGGACCCGAACCCCTCCCCCCCGGTCCTCACCCGTATGCGGCTGGTGAGGCGGCTGAGCATCCCCTCCAGGCGGTCCGAGACGGCCGGGACCAGGAGCGTCAACCCGAACACGACGAGTCCCACGATCGCGAGGTTGCGAGCGAAGTCATCGGGGAGGCCGAGCGCATCGAGCAGGTAGATCAGGGCGACGGTCGCGAACGTGAACGACGCGACCAACCCGGTCGCGATCCCGAACGGCCTCCGCCTGCCGCCGGTGACGCCACCCGCCAGGACGACGGGCAGAATCGGCAACACGCAGGGGGAAAGAGCCGTCGCAGCGCCGGCAACGAAGGCGAAGAGAATCAGGAGAACCACATCTGCAAGCCTTTCATCGGGTCCTTAAGAGAACGTTGCGTCCAGGAGACACTGCGTGCCGAGATACCCCTCCAGATCACCCGCTGCGGCCATCGTCCTAGCTGCGATCTGCCTGCTGGCCCTCGCGAGTTGCGGGGCGGATCAGGGGTCCAGCCCCGGTCGCGCGCAGCCTCCTGCGCCCCCAGGCAGCGATTCGCCGATCCTGAACACCCAGATCTGCGACGGGCTCACGCCGCTCGTACGGGCGCGGATCGCCGCCGCCACGGACGGGCAGTCCGCTCTCCGCGTCAGGTCCTCGGGGACCGCGGCGCTCTCGACCTGCACCTTCTCGTCACCGGTGGCCACAATCTCGGTCTCGCTCGACACGGCGACCGATTCCCACCAGCGGTTCTCGAACCGGCTCGTCGAGATGATCCAGTTCAGCGGCCAGGACCCCGCACAACTCCCCAAGGAGGTCCCCCGCGTCGGCGACCCCGGGGCGGACTACGGCGGCGCCGACTGGATCACCGCGCGGGCCCAGCTCCTCGCCATCCGCGGCGACCGACTGCTGATCGTCGGCTTCTACGTCCGGGGTGCGCCCGGCCGGGTGCTGCGCGACGGCGCGGCCGCCCTCGCTCGCCGCGCCTATGCCTCCTCGAGCGGGCGCAGCCGGTAGAGCTTGATCTGGCCATCGATGCCCTTGAGACGGCGCTCGCCCGCGAACGACGACCGATAGGAATCCGTGACGGCGCTGCGGACGGACTCTGCGGCCAACACGCTTCCCGGCCGCGCCACCGCGGTGATCCGGCTGGCGAGGTTCACCGGGCGCCCGTAGAGATCGCCCCCCTGCGCGAGGGTGGGGCCGCGGGCGAGGCCGGCCCGGAGCTGCGGGAACTCCTCCCCTTCCTCGTCGGCGGCCTGCACGAGCGTCAGCGCGGCGTCGATCAGCGGGATCGGCTCGGGGGAGACGAGCATGGCTGCGTCCCCGATCAGCTTGACCAGCCGCACAGGCGACTCGGCGGCGTCGAGCGCCAGCTCCTCCAGGCGGCCCGCAACCTGGCCGAGCTCGGCCATCTCGATCCGCTCGCCCAGCTTCGTGAAGTCGACCATGTCCGCGAAGCAGACGGTCATCTCGCTGGCTCCCACGTCGGAGCTGCCGAGGTCGTGCCCGATGACGTCCCGCCGCACCTGCTCCAGCAGGTGCATCTGCATCGCGTAGGTGAGCGTCGGCCCGACGAGGGGAACCAGGCCGCGCGCCGCCGCCGCGAGCCGCAGCGCCAGATCGTGCTCGGAGTCCTCCTCGTGGCCGATCGTGCGGAGGATCAGCTCGCGATTGGCCTCGGCGATCCGCGCGGTCGCCATGCCGATCGTGCGCGCGACCTGAAGCATCCCGTCCTCCGGCAGCCCCGCGTCGCGCAGGGCCTTGAGCCTCCCCGCCGCATCGACGTCCGCTTCGGTGAGAACCCGGTCGTCTGGTTCGGGAGCCGTGAGTCCGAGGGTCGCGGTGTTGTGGAGCAGGGTCTCGACCTCGATGCCGACCTTCGCGGCGACTTCGTTCGCCGTGAAGAGCGGCCCGTCGCCGATCAGGGCCCGCTCGACCGGCAGCAGGGCGAGGCGTCCCGCGGCGACGGCGTCGGAGAGTTCGTCAAGCGAAACGCCGTCGTCAGCCAGGTCCGACAGCAGCGCGACACGAGCCTTGCGCTGCTCGCCGTCGAGCCCCTCGAGGAGCCCCTCTTCGTCGAAGTCCTTCTCGCCCAGATCTCCCATCGCCGCCATTCTCCCGTGATCGGCGGCGCCTAGACTGCAAGCCGTGGCGTCGCACCTCCCGATCTTCGAGCTGCCACTCGTGCTCCTGCCGGGCGAGCGGCTCCCGCTGCACATCTTCGAGGAGCGCTACAAGCGCATGATCGAGGCCTGCCTGGACGCCGAGGAGCCGTTCGGGGTACTGCTCCGCGATGCCGGCGGAGCACGTTCGCTCGGTTGCACCGCGCACATCACCGAGGTGCTCGAGCGCCTCGATGACGGGCGGCTCAACGTCATCGTCACGGGTGGAGACCCGTTCCGGGTCCTCGATCGCTTCGACGACCCGGAGGAGCCCTCGGCCGAGGTCGAGATGGTCGCCGAGGATGATGCTCCGGCGACGGAGGAGGCGAGCGCCGACGCCCGCTCGACACTCGCGGAGCTGGCCGAGCAGGCGGGCGGGGACCGGCCGTCCGACGAGGAGCTCTCAGGCGAAGGCGCCTACGGGTTGGCGGCACGGGTCGAGTTGCCGGCGGAGACCAAGCAGGAGCTCCTGGCGAGCCGCGACGAGGCGGAGCGCCTGGACCTTCTGACCGACGTGCTCCGCAACCTCCTGACCCTCCTCGAGCGGGCCGACGACGTGGCCGAGCTCGCCCGCACCAACGGCAAGATCAGCATCGCTCCGTAGCCGGCCCCAATCCCATAGAGAAGCCCGCGCCGAGGGGCTGGCCGCGCCTCGGCCGCCTCAGACCAGCACGGCCGCGCCGCCGCGCCGCGGGTCGCCGGCCCCGCTCAACTCGCCCGTGGCCGGGTCCCGCGCGACCGCCTGGACGCCGCCGAAGAAGAGGTTCCGATCGGTCCAGCGGACGACCGGGATCCCCTCCGTCTCCAATGCGCCGAGCGCGTCCTCGTCGACCCCCGGCTCCGCCTGGACGACCCCGGCCTCGAAGTGGACCCGCGGCGCCTCGATGGCATCGGCGGGGGAGAGACCGGCGGCGATCATCCCGACGGCGGTGCCGAGGATCGCGGAGCGGATCCGATTTGAGCCGGCGCTGCCGAGGCCGGCAACGACCTCGCCGTCGCGCAGGACGATCGTCGGCGACATCATCGACGGAAGCCGCGTTCCGACCGGTGCGAGGTGGAAGCCGAGGGGGTTCAGGTCCTCCTCGCCGAGCATGTTGTTGACGTGGACGCCGGTCCCCGGCACCAGGACACCCGACCCGGTGCCGTTCGAGCAGGTGACGCTCGCGCAGTTGCCGTCGGCGTCGAGGGCGACGAGGTGGGTCGTCGAGCCGAGCCGGTTCGCCGCGGCGTCGAGGCGCTCGGCCGCGAGGAAACCGTCCAGGAACCCCTCGCGGCGCAGGCCGTCCGAGAACTCGCTTCCGCGCTCGGCGTTCGCCGCCCCGGGTGCCGCCACGAGCGCGCCGACGTCTGTGCGCCCCATCCGTTCCAGCATCTCCAGCGAGTAGGCGATCAGGGTGCCGCCAGAGGACGGCGGAGGGTTGGTGAGGATGCGGTGCCCGCGGAACTCGGCGGTGGCGGGCTGCCGCTCGGCGGGCCGGTATGCGGCCATGTCGGAGCGCGAGAGCGTCCCGCCCTGCTCGCGGACGTGATCGGCGACAGCCTGCCCCACCTCGCCCTCGTAGAACGGGGCATGACCCTCCTCACCGAAGCGCTCAAGCGCCGAGGCCAGATCGGGGAAGCGGAACGTCTCACCCTCGGTGAGCACACGCCCGTCCAGAGCGTAGAGAGCGCGCAGCTCTTCCGTGCGCGTGTAGATCGGCGCGAGGATCTCGAAGAGGTAGGCGATCTGGCGCGACACCGGAGCGCCCTCGCGGGCAAGCTGGACCCCCGGCCCTACGAGCTCGCCGAGCGGCATGGTCCCGAAGCGTCCGAGCACATGGGCCAGCCCGGCTGGCATTCCCGGCACACCGCACGAGGCCGGGCCGATGTTGAAGACCTGAACGGTATTTGCGTCGAAATGGACGTCGACCGGCTCGAGCTCGACACCCCGCTCCGCCCCCTCGCGCCCCGGGGCCTCGACGAAGAAGTCGACGACGGTCGTCTCACCGCTCGCCGTTCTCACCGTCATGAACCCGCCGGCCCCGAGCCCGGTGAGCGGGCTCTCGACCGCCAAGGAGGCGATTACCGCGGCGACGGCGGCATCGACGGCATTGCCGCCTTCGCGCAGCATCTGGGCACCGGCCTCGGCCGAGAGCGCGTGGCCGGCCGCGACTGCGCCCCTCACGGCATCGAATGATCGCTTGACCGGCGGGACACGGGCCGAGCTAGATGGTCGGTGGCGGCTCAGCGTGCCTGCGGGGGCGGCGCAAGCCGAGCTGGGCGGTGCACGCGGGTGAAGCGGGTAGCCGCGCTACCCGCGAGCACGCGGGTGCTGATCCAGCGAGAGGGTGCGCCGTCATCCGCGGGTGCGGTGAGACGGCAGCGGTCATCTAGTTCGGGAGGAACTCGGGCACGTCGAGGGCGCCGAGCGCAGATGAGCGCTCGTCCCGCCCCGGCCGGGATCCGGCGTCGCGGGTCCGACGAATCGTCGGCTCCTCGGCCCTACGGGGCGGGCGGGCGCGGCCGTCGAAGCGTGTCGCAACGACGGTCACCCAGATCTGATCGCCGAGGTCGTCGTCGACGTTCGCCCCGAAGATGATGTTCGCGTCCGGATGGGCCGCCTCGCCGACGATCTTCGCTGCCTCGGAGACCTCGATCAGCGAGAGGTCGGGGCCGCCGGTGATCGAGAGCAGGATCGAGCGAGCGCCCTCCATCGAGGTCTCGAGGAGCGGCGAGGAGATCGCCTTCTCCGCGGCCATGACGGCGCGATCGCCACCGTGGCCCATGCCGATCCCGAGCAGCGCCCGGCCCGCCTCGGACATGATCGACCGGACGTCGGCGAAGTCGAGGTTGATGACGGACGGAAGCGTGACGAGATCGGAGATGCCCTGGACGCCCTGACGAAGGACGTCGTCGGCGACCTGAAAGGCCTCGATCATCGAGGTCTGCTGGTCGAGGACCTCGAGCAGGCGGTCGTTGGGAACCGTGATCAGCGTGTCGACCTCGGACGCGAGGGCTTCGATTCCCTTCGCTGCCTGATTTGACCGCCGGGAGCCCTCGAAGCTGAACGGCTTGGTGACGATGCCGACCGTGAGCGCGCCGACCTCACGAGCGAGGCGGGCGACGACCGGAGCGGCTCCTGAGCCCGTCCCGCCACCGGCTCCGGCGGCGACGAAGACCATGTCGGAGCCCTTGAGGAGGCGCTTGATCTTGTCCTGTTCCTCGAAGGCCGAGCGGTAGCCGACGTCCGGATCGGCGCCGGCGCCGAGGCCGCGGGTCTGCTCTCCGCCGATGTGGATGGTCACGTCGGCGATGCAGAGCTGCAGCGACTGAAGGTCGGTGTTGACCGCCATGAATTCGACGCCCGGGATCTGCGCATCGACCATCCGGTTGACGGCGTTGACGCCGGCGCCCCCGACTCCGACGACGCGGATGATCGGGTTGTGGGGCTGGCCCCCCTTTGGCGCGTAGGCGGGATCCTCGCGACCGTAGCGGGGAGTCTCCTCGTACTGGTCGACGGGCTGGTCGTCACCGAAAATCTTGCTGAGGCGATCCTTGGCCGCGGGCAGGTCCGAGGTGTCAGCGCCGCGCTGGGGGGCGTCGAGCGGATTCTCGATCGTCGGCGGCGCGGGGTCGGGCTCGGGTGCCGGGGGACCCGGCTCCGGGGTCGGAGACGGTCCCGGGCTCGGGATTGGCGGCGCGGGATCAGGAGACGGGACGGGAGGGCCGGGTGTCTCGGCGCGGGGAGAGGTGTCCTCGGACTCTTCGGCTCGCTGTCGGTCGAGCGGATCCTCGCGGCCCAGGCGGCCACGGGCGGGGTCAGACGGCGGCGCGTCTGACGATGGGCCAGCTTCGGGCGGTGCCGTCGCTTCACCCTCATCGGAGCGGCCAGAGGCCTTGCTACGCGAAGAACCGCCGAGCTTTGGGGCCTCCGGCGGATCGATTGGAGCGTCGTCGACTGTGGAGCGGAAGAGGTCGGCCAGCGGACCTTCCCGCATGCTGGCGCGCTTACGACGAGCCATTGCTCAAGACCTCCTCGGCCAAGTCCCTGTAGTAACCGGCTGCACTTCCATGTGGATCGTACTTGAGTACGGAGGCGCCACGGACAGGTGCCTCGGCGAACTTGATCGCCTTGCGAATCCGGGTCTTGAAAACGAGATCGCCGAAGTTCTCCTCGAGGATCTCAATCGCCTCCTTCGCGTGCACCGTGCGGACGTCGAGCATGGTGGGCAGGATGCCCTCGATCCTCACGTTGGGGTTCAGGTTCTCCTGGATCATCTTCAGGGTGGACTGGAGCTGGACCAAGCCCCTCATCGACAGATACTCGCACTGCACGGGGACGATCACCCGGTCAGCCGCGGTGAATGCGTTGATGGTCAGGAGCCCGAGGCTCGGCGGGGTGTCGATGCAGACGAAGTCGTAGTTGCCGGCGACCTCGCGCAGGGCCTTCTCGAGCGAGCGCTCGCGCCCGATCTTCGTGCTCATCGCAATCTCGGCGCCGGCCAGGTCGATGGACGCCACGGCGATGTCGATCTCGCGCTCGGCGATGACCTCGGAGATCGGGATGTCGTGCACGAGAACGTCGAAGATCGACTTGTCGACCTTGTCCGGGTCGATCCCCTGGCTCATCGTCAGGTTGCCCTGCGGGTCGAGGTCGATGCAGAGGACCCGGTATCCGGACTCCTTGAAGGCGACCGCGAGGTTCAGGGTCGTCGTCGTCTTGGCGACGCCGCCCTTCTGGTTCGCGAAGACGTAGACGAGCGGCTGGGTGGTTGGAGCCTCGGAATCGCCCTCGTCGGCGATGCGGCGAGCCGCGAACTCCTGGCGGCTCGGGGCGATCAGGTCACTCGCCTTCATCCGCACGGGTTCCTCGGGGGCCGGTTCCTCGGGCGACGGGGCCTCAGTGGCCGCCGGCTCGGCCGTCGTGGCCTCAGCGTCAGAGGACACCGCGGAGACCTTGATCTCCTCGGCCTCCGGCTCCGGAGGAGTCACCTTGGGCGCCTCCGCCTCGTCGCCCGCCTCGACGGCGGTCGGGGCGCCGTCGGCACCTTTGGGGTCGGACTTCGGATTGCGGCTGAGGAGTCCCATTGCGGCGGTTATTCGCATGCCCCGGGCCTTTTCCTGCCGCTCGCGGAAATTGCCACTTGTGGTGCAGGGCGCCTCGCCGGCATCGGGCCGGCCGATCGGCCTTGCTTGAATGGCTCGGTCGCCGATCTGCTGGACAAGCGGCTGGTCTTCGTGACCGGCAAGGGCGGGGTCGGCAAGAGCACGGTCGCGGTCGCCCTGGGCATGCAGGCTGCTTCCGAGGGCAAGCGGACAATCGTCTGCGAGGTCGCCTCCTCCCAGCACGCCTCGCGCATCTTCAGGCGGCCTGAGTCCCACTTCGAGGAGGTCGAGGTCGAGGACGGCCTCTGGTCCATCTCGATCGACCCCGACGAGGCGATGCGCGAGTACGCCCTCCTCCAGATCAAGGTGCGTGCCGTGCGCGATCTCCTCTTTCGCAACAGGGTCTTCTCCTATCTCGCCGCCGCGACGCCCGGCCTCAAGGAGCTGGTCACGATCGGCAAGGTCTGGGAGCTGACCCAGCCCCGGCGGAAGACCAAGGGCGGGCGCCGCTATGACCTCGTCATCGTCGATGCGCCGGCGACCGGCCATGGCATCGGCTTTCTCCAGGCCCCGCGCACCTTCGCCGAGATCACCCGGGTCGGCCCGGTGGCGAGCCAGGCGCGGGAGCTCGACAAGATGATCACCAACAAGCGGACGACCGGCACCGCGATAGTCGCGGCTCCGGAGGAGATGCCCGTGAACGAGTCGGCCGTGCTCGAGGCCCAGCTGCGCGACGACATCGGTGCGATCGTCGACCGCGTCTACATGAACGGGCTCTACCCCCAGCGCTTCACGGCCGCCGAGGCGGAGCGCCTCGACGAGCTGAGCGACTCCGCCAGCGGTGCGCTAGCCGCCGCGGGAGCGGCCGGCGTTTCCGAGCACGAGCGGGCAAAGACTCAGCGCGCGCAGCTCGCTCGGCTGCGGAGGCGGGTCGATGCGCCCGTCAAGACCCTGCCGTTCGTATTCGAGGCGACCGACGAGCCGGGCGATGCCCTCCCCCGTGCCCTGGCCGCGCGCCTCCGCTGATGGCGAAGCTCGAGAAGATCCTGGGGGGCAAGGGAATCGCGATCTGCGCGGGCTCCGGCGGCGTCGGCAAGACGACGACCTCGGCGGCGATCGCGACGGGCATGGCGGCCCGCGGCCTCACGGTCTGCGTCCTGACGATCGACCCGGCGAAGCGCCTCGCCGACTCCCTCGGCCTCGAGGAGCTCGGCAACGAGGCGAAGCAGGTCGACCCGGCGCTCCTGAAGCGCCAGGGCGTCGAGCTGAAGGGCGAGCTCTGGGCGATGATGCTCGACGCGAAAGCGACCTTCGACGAGCTCGTCGAGAGCCAGGCGCCCGACGAGGAGGCTCGTGACCGCATCCTCGGGAACCGGATCTACAAGCAGATCTCCGGCGCCCTGGCCGGGTCGCAGGAGTACATGGCGATGGAGAAGCTCTACGAGCTGAACGAGTCCGGCCAGTTCGACCTGCTGGTGCTGGACACGCCGCCGACGCGGAACGCCCTCGACTTCCTCGACGCCCCGAAGCGGTTGACCCAGTTCATCGAGGGTCGCTCGCTCCAGGTCTTCATGAAGCCCACGGGCATCGCCGCCAGGGTCGCGGGACGGGGTGCGACCGTCGCCCTGTCGATCCTCAAGCGCATCCTCGGTTTCGATTTCCTCCAGGAGCTCGGCGAGTTCTTCACCGCATTCAGCGGCATGATCGACGGCTTCCGCGACCGGGCCAAGAAGGTCAACGCGCTGCTCGCCGACCCCGACACCACGTTCCTGATCGTCTGCGGCCCAGGCGACGAGCCGATCACCGAGGCCGTCTACTTTCACGGCAAGCTGGCCGAAGCGAAGATGCCCTTCGGCGGCGCGATCGTCAACAAGGTCCACCGCTCCGAGCAGGGTGCGTCAGACCGCTCGAA
>JBBSQE010000006.1:0-39552 GCA_038258095.1 Solirubrobacterales bacterium
CTGGAGCAGGTCATGCAGGGGGGCAAGCCGCTCCTGATCGTGGCCGAGGACGTCGAGGGCGAGTGCCTCGCGACGCTTGTCGTCAACAAGCTGCGCGGCACCTTCACGGGTGTTGCGGTCAAGGCGCCGGGCTTCGGCGACCGCCGCAAGCGCATGCTGGAGGACATCTCGATCCTCACCGGCGGCGAGGTCATCACCGAGGAGATGGGTCT
The DNA here is from genome assembly GCA_038258095.1 of Solirubrobacterales bacterium. GTDB lineage: Bacteria > Actinomycetota > Thermoleophilia > Solirubrobacterales > 70-9 > JBBSQE01. The sequence continues at coordinate 213 of JBBSQE010000006.1, forward strand.
GAAGCTGGAGAACACCCAGCTCTCCCAGCTCGGCACGGCGCGCCGTGTCGTCGTCTCCAAGGACACGACGACGATCATCGACGGTGGCGGCGAAGGTGACCAGATCAAGGGCCGGATCAAGCAGATCCGCTCCGAGATCGAGAACACCGACTCCGACTTCGATCGCGAGAAGCTCCAGGAGCGCCTCGCGAAGCTGGCAGGAGGCGTCGCCGTGGTCAAGGTCGGAGCTGCGACCGAGACCGAGATGAAGGAGAAGAAGCACCGTGTCGAGGACGCCCTCCAGGCGACCCGTGCGGCACTCGAAGAGGGTGTCGTCCCGGGCGGCGGAGTCGCGCTTCTGAACGCCCAGAAGGGACTCGACGTCGACGCCCTCACCGACCCGGACGAGGCCACCGGAGCGAGAATCATCCATCGCTCGCTCGAGGAGCCGCTCCGCCAGATCGCCGAGAACAGCGGTCTCGAGGGCTCGGTCGTCGTCAACAAGGTCCGCGACCTGAAGGCCGGAGAGGGCCTGAACGCGGGCACCGGTGAGTACGGCGACCTGGTCAAGGCCGGCGTCATCGACCCGACCATGGTCACGCGCTCTGCCCTGCAGAACGCGGCCTCGATCGCCAAGAACATCCTCACGACGGAGGCGATCGTCGCCGAGCCGCCGGAGGAGAACGGCGCCGGTGGAATGCCCGGCGGCGGAATGCCCGACATGGGCGGCATGATGTAAGCAGCGCATCCGCGCTGTGCACGGCTCGCACGAGCCGTGAGCTTTCTCCGAGAGGCCCGGGCACCCCGCCCGGGCCTCTCGCACGTCCGGGGCGGTGTGGCGATGCGCCTCTGTGCCCATTTCTTGCGAAATCGTGTGCGCACATTTCGTACGAAGCCGTCTGTGGCCATTTTTTACGAAGCCGACTGTGAATCGGCACGTTTTGCGTCCCACACGTGCGCTCGAGCACGACAGCATCGCCCCATGAGCATCGAGTGGACGAAACTGCGGAAATATTCAGCCGTTCTGGCCACTCGACGGGCGGGGGCGGGCTGGGACGCGGTGCTGGCCTGCCTGGCGGCCGCCCAGCACGGCGTCGTGGCCCGCTGGCAGCTGATCGACCTGGGGATGACGCGGAACGAGATCGCCCACCGGGTCAAGCGTGGAAGCCTCCACCGCGTGGAGCAGGGCGTCTACGCGGTCGGATCACCCCTGATGCATCGCCTCGGGTACTTCATGGCGGCGGTGCTCGCCTGCGGGCCCGGGGCCGTCCTGTCGCATCGCTCGGCCGCTGCGATTCGCGGCATCCTCGAGGACGCCAGGGCGGTGGTCGACGTGATCGCTCCGCATCGTCGCGGGCGAGTGGTCGACGGAATCCGGGCCCATGCGTGCGTGCTGCACCCGGATGACATCGACGAGGTCGACGGGATCCCCTGCACCTCGCTCGCCCGGACCATCGTCGACCTCGCCGGCGAGGTCCCGGAGCGGATGCTGACGAGCGCCTATCGCCAGTCCGAGAAGCTCGAGGAGCTCGACCTGCGGGCGCTGCGGGCGGCGATGAGTCGGGTCGCCCGCCCACGCGGGATCAGGAAGCTGCGAAGGGTGATCGCGGAGTTCAATCCGGACATGCTCTACGCCGAGAGCGACACCGAGATTCGCATTCTCCAGATCTGCGATGACTTCGGGCTGCCCCGGCCCCAGGTGAATCCGCTGCTCGAGGTCGAGGGCCACGCTTATCGTCCCGACCTGCTCTGGCCGCGCCATCTCGTGATCGTCGAGGGTGATGGCGCCGCCGATCACTCCTCGCAGCGCGACCGTCACCTCGACCTCGAGCGCGAGCAGCGGCTGCGCCGGGCCGGCTACCTCGTGCGCCGCTTCACCTGGCACCAGGTGACCTACCAGCCCGATTTGGTGGCGACCACGATCCGGCGGATTCTGGCCGATCGCGAGCCGCCGCCGAAGCCGACGCGGCCGCGGGCGGACCTCCGCGCCACACCGGGACCCGGGCCCGAATCAGCCCTGCGGGCCGCTCCGTGACGACGGCGCACCCGCCGGGTTCGGCCCTGTGGGCGCGTTCGGGGGCGCCACGGGCAGGTCCGGCGCGTAGTCGACGAACCTGTGTTGGCGGAGGATCCGTCCGAGGGTGGCGGTCGTCCTCGGGTAGAGCCCGATGCGGTAGATGTTGCCCGCCTCGCCGAAACCCCGGTAGTAGGAGAGCATCCGCACGCGCGGGCGTTTGCGGGCCCAGTAGGCGACGCGGCGGATGAAGCGAGGCTGGTCGGTGCCGCTCACGGCGAACTCGGTCAGGGCGAAAGGCTTGTTGGTGAAGAGGCGCTGGTTGAAGAAGCGGTTCAGGTCCCTCCACACCGGATAGGCGGAATAGAAATCCGTGCCGACCCAGTCGACGTAGGCTGCACCGGGCCAGTAGTTGCCCGGGAAGTTGCCGCGGACCCTCGGGGAGCCGCCCGGAAGAGGAGTCCACACCATTGCCACGGGAGCGGCGGGGAGATAGTTCGGGTTCGGGCCGGCCTGCCGGTTCAGCCGGCGCACTCCCGCGGCCTTCAGCCGGGCGTTGATCTCGTCGATCGTTCCGCCGCCGCGGACGATCACGGCGATTCGCCGGAAGGCCTTGCGATACCAGGTCTGCTGATGGCCGCCGCCTCGCGGCCTGCCGTGACAGTCGAGCGCGGCCCAGGCGTTGAGGCAGCGGTTGGGCTCCCCGAGCGGCCGGATGTAGCCGTGGATGTCGTTCTTGGCGAAGGTGCTGTTGATCCGCAGCAGGTAGTCGTCTCCGGCCCCGGTGGCGATCTGCCTCGGCGTGATCAGCTCCTCCTGAGTCTCGTCGTCGTCGGTCGAGATCGTCAGCATGGGCCGCGTCCGGGTCTCCGTCCAGCGGGCCAGCGCAATGGCGAGGCCGTTGCCGTAGGGGTGGAACGTCTGCAGGACAGCCGGATGGTGGTGGAGGAGGCCTGCGAACTCGTCGAACTCGTCCTCCGTGCCGCGGTCCGACACCCCGAAGTAGGTGACCCCCTTCGGCGGAGCGAGCGTGAGCGCCGCTGCGCTCGACGCGCTCAACGCCGCCACGACGACGGCGGCAGTGGCAGAGCCGGCCAGCACGGCCCGCATCCATCCGGTCTCGGTCGTTCGAAGTCGCCTCACAGAGCCCTGAACACAATCCCTTCGACGGGGGTGCGGTTCAGCCCTCCGACAGGACCTCCGCCATCCGCCGCGGCACAACGCCCAGGGCCTCCGCATCGACGGTCCCGTGCGGCGTCGTCATTGGGACCTCCATCAGCTCGGCCTCCTCCCAGGTGGCGAAGACCGCCTCCCCGAAGACCTTCCGCAGTCCGATCAGGCTCGACCGCACGATCGGCAGCGGCACATGGATCAGAGGCCGCGGCCGGCCCGCAAGACGGCTCACCAGGTCCGACATGTCGTCGTAGCTCAGCGTTTCGGGCCCGGCGAGGTCGAACCGCTCGGCACCGGCCTCACTCTCCCGGTCGAGCGTTCCGAGAACGCTGGCCGCGGCGTCGCGGGCCCAGATCGGCTGGTAGAGGGCCTTGCCCTTGCCCGAGACCGGAAGCACCGGCAGAAAGGAGAAGCGACGAAGGAGGGTGATCCAGGGGTCGGAGTGGTCGTAGACGATGGAGGGTGCGAGGACGGTCGACGGAATCTCCGAGGAGGCGAGGGCCTGCTCGGCCAGCCACTTGGCCCGAAAGAAGCGGGTGCGCTGGAAGCTCGAGGCGTTCATCGCGCTGAAGAAGATGAATCGCTTGACGCCGGCCCGCTCGGCCCCCCGCAGGAGGCGGATCGTCGCCAGTCCGTTCAGCTCCTCGATGGTCCGGGGAGGCTGGTCGCGGATCGTGGCGGCCAGGTGGATCACGGTGTCGACGCCTCGCAATGCCTGCCGGACCAGGTACGGATCGCGGAGATCCCCGAGATCCCCGAGGGTTATCTGCACGTCGACACGGCGCTGGCCGAGGCCGCGGGGCTCGCGCACGAGGCAGCGAACACGCTCGTCGCGGTCGAGGAGCATCGGGAGGAGCTGGGAGCCGATCGACCCGGTCGCTCCGGTCAGGAGCAGCATGGTCTCGCCGAGGTGTCGCTGATCAGATTCATCCCGCCCCGTGAACCCTAGTGAGGTGTCCTCGGACGTTGTCCCCCAACGGCAGGACCCGTCCCGGTGCCCGGAAGTCGGTCCACCGCTCCACCTCCCTAGAATGTCGCCTTCGCCCGAGCGCCCTGCGCGCTGGGCCGAGAACAAGCCAACCCAGGAGACTGCCTCCAAGTGACCTACGTGATCGCGGAACCGTGCATCGGCCAGAAGGACAACTCCTGCGTCGAGGTCTGCCCGGTGGATTGCATCCATCCCTCGCCCGACGAGCCGGATTACGACAAGGTCGAGATGCTCTACATCGACCCTGACGAGTGCATCGACTGCGATGCCTGCGTCGAGGCCTGCCCGGTTGACGCCTGCTTCGCCGAGGACCAGCTTCCCTCGGAGTGGGCGAAGTACGCCGAGATCAACGCCGACTATTACAAGAGCGCGTAGCGTCCCTCACGGAGCTTCGCCGAGCTCGCCGCCGGCGCCCCTGGCCGCGTCTCCTTGATCTCGCGATCCGCGCTTTTTCCGGAGGAGCGCGACTAGAGCCGCGAAAAACGGTTAGTACCTCTGCAGGAACCCGTGTCCTAGGAGGACGGGTTGAAAGCCAGATCAACCCAGGAGGAACCTATGTTCAATCGTATTCGCGGTCGCATCGGAAGTGCGCATGTACTCGGGATGGTGGCCGTAATCCTCGCCCTCACGGGCACGTCGTTCGCGTTGCCGGGCAGGAACTCGGTCGATAGCGGTGACATCCGGAACCGGACCATCCAGGCGGCTGACGTCCGGCCGAACGCCTTCGGTGGAGGCCAGATCAACGAGAACAGACTCGGCAGGGTGCGCCTCGCGACGGCCGCCCTCGACGCCAAGAATGTTCTCTGGGTCGACGTCAAGAACCCGAACGGCGCGAAGAACGCCGCCGTCACCCAAGCCGGTCAGCCGAACACGCTGGCGGGTGAGGGCGCCGGGTTCGTCAACGTCGCCTTCGCCCGCCCGGTCTCGGCCTGCTCGTGGACGGGCACCAGCCAGGGTGGCGGCTTCGTCCAGGTGAACCCTAAGAAGAGCGCCTCGAACGTCGTCACCGTCCGGGTCAGGAACAACGCCGGCAACCTGGTCGATGAGCCGTTCAGCCTGCAGGTGGTCTGCTGAGGCTGAGTTGACCGCCCCGCATCACGGGCGGAGGGTAGCCAGGTAAGACGGGGCGGCCGAAGGGTCGCCCCGTCTGCGCTTCGGACCATCGAGGCCGAGACGGGCTCGGCGAAGCCGGCCTGCGCGGCCGAGCTCCGTTACTGCACCATCGGCAGCTCGCGCCCCGAGGGCGCGGGCATCTCCGCAGCGGGCGCGGCGGACTGCAGCACCGGCAGCTCCTGCGGAGTCGTCGCGAGGATGCCGCGGGCCGTCTGGCGGATCGCCTGGCTGGCCGGTGCGTCCGGTTGCTGGGTGACCAGCGGCAGGCCGGCGTCGGCGTGCTCGCGGAGCTCCTCGGAAAGCGGGATCTTCCCGAGCAGCGGGGCGTCGATCTCGTCGGCGAGGAGTTGGCCGCCGCCCTCGCCGAAGATCGTGAAGCGCGCACCGTCGGGCGTCGTGAAGCCGGACATGTTCTCGATCACGCCGAGGAGCTCGAGGTCGACCTTGGCGGCCATCTGGGCCGCACGCTGGGCGACCGATTGCGCCGCGGGCTGAGGCGTGGTGACGAGCAGCATCTTTGCCTGCGGCAGGAGCTGGGCGAGGGTCATCGAGACGTCGCCGGTGCCGGGCGGGAGGTCGAGAAGCAGGTACTCCAGCTCGCCCCAGGTGACGTCCTCGAGGAACTGCTGGATCGCCTTGTGGAGCATCGGGCCGCGCCACACGACGGCGGCGTTCTCCTCGACGAAGAAGCCGATCGACATCACCTTGATTCCGCCGGCGGACTCGAGCGGAAGGATCTTGCGCTCGGCATCCACCTCCGGGCGCTGGTTGACGCCGAGCATGCGGGGGATCGAGTAGCCGTATACGTCGCAGTCGATGACTCCGGTCGGGTGGCCCTCGGCGACGAGGGCGGCGGCGAGGTTGGCCGTCATCGTCGACTTGCCGACGCCGCCCTTCCCCGACGACACACAGATGATGTTCTTGACCTGCGCGAGGGCGCCCTCGGGAAGGTTGCCGCGACCGAGAACCTGCTGGAGGTTGCCCTTCTCGTCATCGGAGAGGACATCGAAGCCCACGCTGACCTCGGTCACGCCGTCGAGCTCTGATACCTGCTTGCGGACCGCCTGCTCGAAGTGGGAGCGGATCGGGCAGCCGGGCGTCGTCAGCGACACCACGATGTCGACCCGGCCGCTTTGGTGGGCCTCGATCGAGCGCACCATGCCGAGCTCGACGATGGAGCGGCGCAACTCGGGGTCGATCACGGGACGGAGGGCTTCGGTTATCTGCTCATTCGTAGGAAGGCTCATGCCCTTCATTCTCGCAAAAGGGGGGAGAGATGCCACCGGCCGCTCCTTGACCCCTCGGAAGATGCAAGCGAGGAGGGGTGGTTCGATGACCGGCTCACATGGCGCGCTGCGGCGCGCGGGACTATGCGGTGCTCTGGCGCTGGTGGCGCTGCTCTGGTTCGCGGGCGACGCCCATGCGGCGCGCTACGCGATCGCGCAATGCGGGTGGCACATCGGCAGGGACGCGGAATGGAGCGACACATCGGGCGACAAGTTCCGGCAGGACGCCTACTGCGTGACCCCGGACGGCCAGGACCCCTTCGACGGCGTCCACATGAAGAGCATCACGCGGGATGCGGCCGCGGGGGTTGCCGGCACTCGGCTGGCGCGCTGGCGCTGGGAAGCTCCGCCCGGAACCGGGATCACCGCCGTCCGTGGGACCTGGTGGCACGCTCTCCACGACGGGCTCGAGCACCGGCTCGGCGCACCCGATGGCTCTGGCGGATTCGATGTCGTCAGGGCTGCCGACGCGACGGACACCACTCCGACCCAGTTCTCGGCCGGGTTCTCCCCGCCGCGGAACGCCTTCGAGTCACGTCTCCTCTGCGCCCGGGGAACCGAGAGGGCCTGCCTCTTCGACAGCCCCTCCTTCAGCTCGGTCCGGGCTCTGACGATCACGCTCGAGGACGGGTTCACGCCGGTCGCCGCGATGGCCGGTCAGATTCTCGATCCGGGCTGGCGCCGCGGAACGCAGACCCTCAACTTCGGGGCGGCCGATGTCGGGTCCGGGGTGCGCTACACGCAGAACTTCGTCGACGGGTCGATCGTCGGCACGACCGACTATCCGTGTGGTCAGGTGACGATCGGGGGCGAGGTGCGCGGCACGCGGATGATGCCCTGCGGCGGCGGCGGGCTCGGCGTCCAGTCGATCGCCACCGGTCAATTCAGCGACGGCCCGCACACGCTGCGGACGTGCGTCACCGACTTCGCCGGGAACGTCGGCTGCTCTGATCCTCGGCCGCTGCTGGTCGACAACACGGCTCCAGCGGCGCCGCGGGGCCTCGCAGTCGGCGGTGGCGACTCCTGGCACCCCACCAATGGGTTCGACCTCTCCTGGACGAACCCGGGCCAGGGCGCAGCGTCACTGATCGCGGGCGCTTCCTACCGGATCACGAGCTTCGACGGCTACGACTCGGGGGTGACCTACGTCGCCGGTGACGGCATCACGAGCCTCGGCGGATTGACGGTCCCGCGTGCCGGTGCCTATGCCGTGCAGATTTGGCTCCGCGACGCCGCGGGCAACGAAGACGCGGGAAACAGCGCGCTCGGGATCCTCCGCTTCGACGACGTGGCCCCGACGGTCGCCTTTCGCTCCGAGCGTGAGGTCGGGCGGCCGGAGAACGTCCGTGCGCAGGTCGCGGACGCCCCATCCGGGGTGGCGGCGGGCAGCATTGAGTTCCGGCGCATCGGCGAGCAGCCGTGGCGGTCTCTCGACACCGCCGTGGTGCGGGCCCAGGACGGTGGCGGGCTCGACCTGCTCGCTCACTTCCGCTCGGACGCGGTCACGCCGGGGACGTATGAGTTCCGCGCCGAGGTCGCGGATGCCGCCGGGAACACCGCGGCGACGACGCTCAGGAGCGATGGGACCCGGATGAGCCTGCGCGCGCCTCTGAAGCCGCAGACCCGCCTGGTCGCGAGGCTGCGGATCGCGAAGCGACGCGGCGAGCACCTGACGGCACGCTTCGGCACGCGGGCGGGTGTCGACGGCCGGCTGGTCGACGCGGACGGACGCGGCCTCGCGGGCGAGCGCCTCTCGGTCGTCGTCCGCCCCGCTCGGGGAGCCTTCGCCAAGCCGGCGGTCAGGGCGGTCCGGACGGGCCCGCGCGGCGGCTTTCACCTTGCGCTTGCGGCGGGAACGTCGCGGCGCATCAACGTGCGGTTCGCCGGGAGCGAGGCGCTGAGCGCCGCGCCGACCCAGTCGCTCGCGCTGCGGGTCCGGGGCGGCGTCAAGCTGAGGGCGGCGCCGACCGACCTCCGCAACGGTCAGACGGTCCGGCTGAGCGGCGGGGTCATGACTCGAGGCGCGCCGATCCCCCGCCGCGGCAAGCTGATCGCGATCGAATACCTCGAGTCCCAGGGCCGTCACTGGCGCCCGGTCCTCGTGACCCGGACCGACCGCTCCGGCCACTTCCGAACCCGCTACCGCTTCCACTACATCAGCGGCACGGCCCGGATCCGCCTTCGCGCCACGGCGCTTCCGGAGGACGGCTGGCCCTACGCGAGCGGCTACGCGAGACCGGTGACGGTGCGGGTGAGGGGGTAGGCGGGCGGCCGGTGTCGCATGGTCGCTCGGCCCGGGGCTCTTGTCCGTTCCGGATGAGAGAAACCGCCGCCAGTGCCTATCCTCCCATTCATGGAGTCGGCTCTATATCTGCACCTCCTCGGCGTTATCGTCCTCTTTTGCGGCGTGGCCGTGGCCGGCGTCGCCTTCGAGACCGCGAGCCGCCGCGGCGTGCCGGCTGAGATCGCGCTCTTGCTGGGACTTGCGAGGATCGGAGTACTGCTCGTCGCGGCGGGCTCCACCCTCGTCCTCATCGGCGGGATCTGGCTCGCCGGGATCGAGAAGGTGGACCTCGGAGACACCTGGCTTGCGGCATCCGTCGTGCTGTTCCTCGCCGCGCTCGGGGTGGGGGCGGTTGCCGGCCAGCGTCCCAAGCGCGCCCGGCTGCTCGCGGAGAAGTACGCGAAGGAAGGCACAGCAGCGAGCGGTGAGCTTCGAGCGCTGCTCAGGGACCCGGTCTCCCGGGTCGCGAACTACTCAGCCCTGATTCTCCTGCTCGCCGTGCTCGCGCTGATGGTGTTCAGGCCGTAGGGATCGCCGAGCGAGACGGCGACAGGAGCCGAGAGGCAGCTACTTCGTGACCCCGCCCGTGCCCTTGTGCCGCTTCGGCGGGCGAGGTGCGAGGGGCGGGTAGCGCTTCGAGTTGAGGAAGCCGGAAAGGACGTGGGTGCTCGACGGGTAGTTCTGGATTCGGAACTCGTTCGAGCTGCCGAAGTCCTGGTAGTAGACGAGCATCCGCGCATGGTCGTTGCGCCTGACGAAGTGAAAGAGCCGGCGGACGAAGTCGGGCGAGTCGCCGCCCCAGAGCCCGAACTCGGTCAGCGCAAAGGGCTTGTCGTAACGCTTGGAGTAGCGGTTGTAGAAGCGGCCGAGGTCCTTCCAGAACGGGTACTTCGAGTAGAAGTCGGTGGCGACCCAGTCGACGTACTTCGGTCCGGGGAAGAAGTTCCCGGGCCGGTTGGCGGCCTTCTCCGGCGAGCCTGCTGGGAGCGGGCTCCAGACCACGGCGATCGGCGCCCGCGGCAGCCGTCGCGGCTCCCGGCCGCCGTGGCGCTTCATGATCGGGAGGCCGATGTTCTCCAGCCTCTTGTTGATCATCCGGCGGGGCCCGCCGCCATGGAGCAGGACGTACATCCGGCGGAACGCCCGGCGGTACCACTTCGGCGCGTAGCGCTCCCCGCGGCTCGCCCCGGAGCAGTCGTAGGCGGCGTAGACGTTGAGGCAGCGGTTGGGCTCTCCGAGCGGGCGGATGTAGCCGATGATGTGGTGGGCGGCGAAGCTGCGGTTCAGGCGCAACAGGTAGTCGTCGGCCTTGCCGAGCGCTATGCCTCGCGGCGAGATCAGCTCATTCCCGTTCTCGTCGATCGTCGAGATGTGGAGCAGCGGTCGCGCCCTGATGGACTCCCATCTCGGCAGCGCCTTCGTGAGGCTGTTCCCGTAGGGGTGGTAGGTCTCGATGATCGCGGGGTGATGGCCGACCGACTTTGCGAACGAGCGAAAGCCGTTGTCGGATCCGGTGTCGGTGACGCCGAAGAAGTTCTTCCCCGGCGGCGGTAGGTAGGGACGCCAGCCGGCGGACGAGCTGGATGCAAGGAGGCAGGCGAGCAGCGCACAGGAGGACAGCGCCGCGAGCAGGCGTGCTGCTCTCCGCGAGCGGAGCGCCAAGCGCTTGCGTGTGCCATCGGGGAAGCCCAAAGTCTCCGCTGCGTGCACGAGCCTGCGCACCAGCGGAACGGATCAGACTAGGGAAGCCGGATCGCCTTCTGCGCAAGTTCTCGATCATGGCGGGGACCGGGGGCGTAGGATCGGAACGATGCCGGGAGCTGTAATCGACAGGGGCCGTCGAACTTCACGCTCGTCGCTGTGGGCGGCGATCGCCGTGGGCGTGGTCGCCGCGGGACTTGCCGCCACCTCCGGCCTCCCCGGCGCCGTTGGCGAGGCCGCCGCCGCGCCGGCCGGCCCCCTCGGCCTCGGCGATTGCCGCACGGTCGAAGGCACCTACGAATGCTCGGGCCTGGTCACGACCTGGGACGGCGTGCCGCTCGACACGACCGTGACGCTCCCCCGCGAGGGTGCCCACGACCTGCCCCTCGTCGCCGAGATCCACGGCTTCGGCAACAGCAAGTTCGAGTACCTCGACCCTGCATCCACCGCCTACACGGACAACGCGTACGGCTGGGCCCACGCCGGCTACGCAGTCCTGACCTACACGGCCCGCGGGCAGTGGGGTTCCTGCGGGACCCCCGAATCCCGCCTCGCCAACCCGACCGCCTGCGCCCGCGGTTACCTCCACCTGGCCGACACCCGATACGAGGTGCGCGACACCCAGGAGCTGATCGGCCGCCTCGTGGACCAGGGCGTGGCCGATGCCCGGAAGATCGGGGTCACCGGCGATTCCTACGGCGGCGGCCAGTCATTCTCGCTCGCCGCTCTGTCGGACCGGAAGATGCTGCCGGACGGGCGTCTCGTTCCCTGGAAGAGCCCGGCCGGGACGCCCCTCCACCTCGCCGCGGCGGCCCCCGTGATCCCGTGGACGGACCTCGTGTACGCGATCTCTCCCAACGGGCACACGCTCACTTATGGAGTGACGCCGCCGAAGGTCGACACCTCGCCGGTCGGTCCGCCGAAGGCGTCGTTCGCCAGCGGGATTTATCTCGCGGCGCAGTTTGCGGTGGGCCCCGGCCAGCCGATCGACGAGCCGTTCACCCTGGGACGCCCGATGGGCTACATCGCTCCCGCGGGGGTCGACCCGGGATCCGACGTCGCCAAGTGGCTCGCGCGGGCGCTCGCCGGGGAGCCCTACACGGACCCCGCTGCGCTCGACACCGTCGAGCAGTTGACCCGCTACCACTCGCCGTACTGGATAGGCGCCAGCACGCGCCCGCCGCCACTTTTCGTGGCCAGCGGCTTTACGGACGATCTCTTTCCCGTCGACGAGGCCGTCCGCTTTCTCAATCGGACCGGCGTTCGCTACCCGCGGCTGCCCACATCGCTCCTGGTCGGGGACTTCGGCCATCAACGGGCGTCGAACAAGACGCCCGACCGCAACCGTCTCGTCAGGTCGATCCACCGCTGGTTCGATTTCTATCTCCGCGGCCGCGGGAAGAAGCCGCCGACCGGAGCGGTGGCCACGACCCAGACCTGTCCGCGCTCCTCGGCACCCGGTGGCCCCTTCCGTGCCCGGACGTTCGCCGGCCTCGCCCGCGGCGAGGTCCGGGGCGTCTTCAGCGCTGCCGCGACAGTCACGGCGACAGGCGGAGACACGGGTGTCGGAGTTGCAATCGACCCGGTGGCGGGAGGCGGCGACGCATGCGCGACCACAGCGTCGGAAACCGCCTCCGGCACAGCCAGCTACAAGCTCCCGACGGTGGCGAAGCGCTCCTACACCCTTCTCGGGGCGCCGACGATCATCGCCCGCCTCGATGTCAGCGGCGGGCCCGGAGTCGCCCAGCTGGCCGGGCGCCTCTGGGACGTCGGCCCGGACGGTCGCCAGACGCTCGTGGCCAGGGGCTCCTACCGGCCGGTGTCGGGGCGGAACGTCTGGCAGCTCCACCCCGGCGCGTGGCGCTTCGGCCGGGGCCATACGCCGCGGCTCGAGTTGCTCGGCAGCGACGCCCCCTTCGGGCGCCCGTCGAACGGCAGCTTCACGGTCGACGTCCGCCGCCTCCAGCTACGGCTGCCCGTCCACGAGCGTCCCGATTGCCGCACGATCCTCCGCAAGGCACGGTCACTCTTGCCGGCCGGTCAGCGGCTTGCGCCCGGCGCCGCGGCCCGGCCCAGCCGCCGGTGCGCCAAGGGCGGTTCGCGCTGAGCGAGAGCCCGGAGCGGCCGGAGTCGCTGGAGCACGCCGGGGGGTTCGAGCAGCTCGTCGCCGACGCCATCGACGCCCTGCCTCAGAAGTTCATCGACGCTCTCGAGAAGGTTCCGGTGGTCATCTCGGACCTCGGCTCCGCCCACCGCGCCTACGGCATGTATTACGGGGACGGGATCGCCCGCGACAACTATCCGGACCGGATCGTCATCTACCAGGACACGCTCGAGCGGGATTTCGGCCACGACCCCGAGCTGCTGCGGCGCCAGGTCGAGAGGACCCTGCGACATGAGCTCGGCCACCACCTCGGCTTCGGCGAGGACGGCGTGGCCGGCCTCGGCCTCTGACGGCGCAGCCGACCTCGGCTCTGCTGACCCCGGCTCTGACGACGGCACCAGCTCCAGAGCGCATCGAGTGGACAGTATGACTCAACATATGCGCAGTATCGGCCACTCGATGGAGGCTGGCCGGAGGGACAGAGCTCGTCTGCGGATCGGCAGAGGCTCTGATGTCACCGGGTCTTTACAGTTCCGCCCATGTCACAGGCAACGCTTCACACAACGGCAGGGCCGATCACGGTCGAGCTCCACGACTCAGACGCGCCGAAGACGGTCGAGAACTTCCGCAAGCTCGCGGGCGATGGCTTCTACGACGACCTCGGTTTCCACCGGGTCATTCCCGACTTCATGATCCAGGGCGGGTGCCCGGAGGGCACCGGCACCGGCGGGCCCGGCTACACGTTCGAGGACGAGTTCAACCAGCACAGGGTCGAGCGCGGCGCGCTCGCGATGGCCAACTCCGGCCCCAACACCAACGGCTCGCAGTTCTTCATCGTCACGATCGACGCCGCACCGTGGCTCGACGGCAAGCACACCGTCTTCGGGAAGGTCACCGACGGGATGGACGCCGTCGACGCGATCGAGGGCACCGAGACGGATGGCCGCGACAAGCCGGTCACGCCGCAGAAGATCGACAAGGTCGAGCTCGCCGAGTAGGGGTGTCGCGCGACGGTCCCGTAAGCGCGACCAGCGCGCGCCAACTCGGCGTCGCTAGGGCGCTCGGCGGACCAGATCGCCGGGCCCGATCGTCTCCAGCGACGTGTTCCCGCTGAGCGCCATCGTCAGGTCGAGCTCGGCGAGGATCATCCGCAGCACGGTCTCGACGCCGGCCTGTCCTTCCAGCGCCAGGCCCCAGAGGTAGGGGCGGCCGAGGAGGACGGCATCGGCGCCGAGTGCGAGCGCCTTGAAGACGTCAGCGCCGCCGCGGATGCCGCTGTCGAGCATCAGCGCGAGGTCGTCCCCCGCAGCGTCGGCGATCGGAGGGAGGGCGTCGATCGCGGCGATCGAGCCGTCGATCTGGCGGCCACCGGGGTTTGAGACGACGATGCCGTCGACGCCGCGCGCGACGGCCTCGCGGGCATCGTCGGGGTGGAGGATCCCCTTCAGCACGATCGGCAGGGAGGTCTGGCCGCGCAGCCACTCGAGCTGGTCCCAGGTCAGCGAGGGGTTCGGGTAGACGGCGAGGAAGTGGCCGAGCGCGGCCCCCATGTCCTCCTCGGGCGTCTTTTCCAGGGCCTCGCGGAACGCCGGATCCTGGAGGTAGTTCGCGTTACCGATGCCCTCGAGCATCGGCAGCCACGCCTGCTGGAGGTCGCGCGGCTTCCAGCCGGGGATGAAGGTGTCGATTGTGAGGACGATCGCGCTGTAGCCGGAGGCCTCCGCGCGGCCGACGAGGCTGGCGGCGATCCCGTCGTCGGATGGCCAGTAGAGCTGGAACCAGCGCGGGCCCTCGCCGCTCGCCTCGGCGATCTCCTCCAGCCTGAGGGTTGACGCCGAGCTGGCGATGAACGGCAGTCCGACCTCGGTTGCGGCGGCGGCGCTCGCGCGCTCGCCGTCGGGATGAACGATCGAGTGGACGCCGATCGGCGCGAGCATGACCGGCGCCGGCATCTGCGTCCCGAGGACCGTCGCCGACAGGTCACGGGCCGACACGTCGCGCAGCATCCGCGGGACGATCCGCCAGCGCCGGAAACCTTCGAGGTTCTCCCGCATCGTGTCCTCGGAGCCGGCGCCGGCGAACACATACGAACTACCGCGCTCGTCCATCGCATCGCGGGCGGCGGCCTCGAGCTCGGCGATCGAAACCGGGATCGACGGCAGCTCGCCGCCGAGCCCGCGCGCGTAGATCTGCCGGTAGTAGTCGCCGAACTGCTCCATCGCGAAAGCGAGGATAGGGGCACGACTCGCCGGTAAGCTCGTCGCCGTGACGGAGAGCTTCGACTACGTGATCGCCGGCGGCGGCTCGGCCGGCTGCGCGGTCGCCGCACGGCTCAGCGAGGACCCGGAGGCCCGTGTCCTCCTCCTCGAGGCCGGCTCCAGGGACCGCCATCCCAACATCAAGATCCCGGCGGCCTTCGCGAAGCAGTTCCGCACCAAGCTCGACTGGGACTACTCGACGGGACCCGAGCCGGGTCTCGGCGACCGCGAGCTCTACGTTCCGCGCGGGCGAAGCCTCGGGGGCTCCAGCTCGATGAACGCGATGATGTATATCCGCGGCCGGCCGACCGACTACGACGGCTGGCAGGAGGCCGGCGCGGAGGGCTGGGGCTACTCCGATGTCCTCCCCTACTTCCGCCGCGGCGAGTCGAACGAGCGGGGCGAGTCCGAGTTCCACGGCGGCTCGGGGCCGATGAACATCGCCGACCAGGTCGATCCGCGCCCGCTCACCAAGCGCTTCCTCGAAGCCGCCGAGACGGCGGGCATCCCCGCCAACCCGGACCTCAACGCTCCCGAGCAGGACGGGGTCGGCCAGACGCAGGTCATGCAGAAGGGCGGACGGCGCTGGAGCGCGGCCGATTCCTACCTGCGCCCGGCGATGAAGCGGCCGAACCTCACCGTCAGGACGGGCGTCGAGGTCCGCGGCATCGAGATCGACGGGACACGCGCCACCGGCCTGCAGATGCGGGACCGCCGCGGGCGGGACGCGACCGCCGTGGCGACTCGCGAGGTGATCCTCTGCGCCGGCGCCATCGGCAGCCCACAGCTCCTGATGCTCTCCGGCATCGGCCCCGAGGCGCACCTCGCCGAGCACGGGATCCCGGTCGCCATGGACCTGCCCGGCGTCGGCCGGAACCTCCAGGACCACCCGTTCGCGATGCTCTGTTACGACTCGACGGTCAACGAGGACCTCGCCGACGCCGAGAAGCCGAAGGCCCTCGCCCAGTACCTGCTGAAGCGCTCCGGGCCGCTCACCTCGAACGTCGGAGAGGGCGTTGCCTTCATCCGCACCAGCCAGGGACTGCCGGCGCCCGACATCGAGGTGATCTTTGGTCCCGCCTACTACCACGACCACGGCTTCGACACGCACGACGGCAACGCGTTCTCGCTCGGTGTGGTCCTGCTCCAGCCCAGGGCTCGCGGCGCCCTGACTCTCCGCTCCGCCGATCCGGCCCACAAGCCGCGCCTGCTCGGGAACCACCTCACCGACCCGGAGGACATGGCGGCGATGGTCGCCGGGTTCCGTCGCATGCGTGAGATCGCCGGCACGGAGCCACTCGCCTCGGTCCGCGGCCGGGAGCTTCACCCCGGGGAGGAGTTCGAGTCCGACGCCGAGATCGAGGACTTCCTCCGCCGCGAGACCGAGCTCCTCTACCACCCGTGCGGGACCTGCCGGATGGGTTCCGGCGACGAGGCCGTGGTCGATCCCGAGCTGCGCGTACGCGGTGTCGAGGCGCTCCGCGTGGTCGACGCCTCCGTCATCCCGACGATCCCCGGCGGACACACCTACGCCGCGACGATGATGATCGCCGAGCGCGCCGCAGACCTGATCGGCGAGTCGGCAGCCGTTCGTTGAGCGCCGGCGACGTCCTCGACGCCCGGGAGCTCGGCTCCGGCGCGCCGCTCGTTCTCATCAACGGCTACGCGGGGGCGGCGGAGGATTGGGACCCCGCGTTCCTCGACGCGCTCGCCTCCACGTCCTCGGTGTTGTGCCCTGACCACCGTGGGATGGGCGATTCCCCGGCGATCGAGGGCGAGCTGAGCGCCCTCACAATGGCCCGGGACATCCTCGCGCTGATGGACGACCGAGGGATCGAGCGGGCTGCTGTCGCCGGCTGGTCGATGGGTGGCTTTGTCGCGCAGGAGCTCGCGGCCACGGCGCCCGAACGCGTCACGCACCTCGTGCTTCTCGCGACGAGCCGTGGGGGACGAGACGCGCTGCTCGCCGACCGGGAGACGTTCGCCAGACTGGTCGACCACAGCGGCACGCCGCGGGAGCAGGCGACCCGACTGCTGGCCTTGCTGTTCCCGCCGGATACCGCGGCCAAGGTGGACGCCGAGTTCGGCGAGCTCGTCGCAGCGGCCCGCGCCCGGCTCTCGGAGGACACCCTGAACGCCCAGGAGGAGGTGATGGCCGACTGGTACCGCGAGCCCGCCGAGGCGAGGCTCGGCCGCATCGTCGCGCCGGCGCTCGCCGCCGCCGGCACGGAGGACATCGTCATCCCCCCGGGGAATTCGGTGCTGCTCAGCGAGAGGCTGGCGGGCTCGTGGCTGGCCCGCTTCAAGGGCACCGGTCACGCTTTCATGGCGCAGGAGCCTCAGCGGCTGGCGGCGCTGATCAACGCCTTCGTCGGGCGTTAGCCGGCACGGCACGCACCGCGGCCAACCACGATCTGGCCGCTCCGGCGCTACTCGCAGAACGACGGCGACGGCACGTCGATCGAGGCGACGCGGCGGGTGTGGGCGTCGAACACCAGGGCGAGCCTCGTGTGCCTCGCCCCGCCGACGAAAAGAAAGCCCGCCGAGAAGGGATCGAAGGTGCCGGGGGCGTGGAACTCGGCCTTCGGATAGGCGGCGCGGGACCTGGCGATCGAGCTCCCGATCCGGATGCCGGTCTTGGTGCGGGCACCGTTCGTGATCTGGATCGAGGTCAGCCTGTTTCCACCTCCGCCGAAGATGGCGAAGCCGAAGGCACCCGCTCCGCGTAGCCGGGCCACGCGCTGTCCCGGGTCGAGCTCACAGCCCGGGCGGAGCCGTTTCAGCAGGTGACGCTTATGGAGGCTTCGGAGCGACGCCCCGAGCTTGTATGGGCCGACTCCCTGCGGCGTCGCGATGAGCAGCCTCGGCCTCGCGGCTGACGCCCCGGCGCTGCCGGCGAGGAGTGCAGCGCTGACGCAGACCGTGAGGACGATCAGGGAGATCGAGATCCTCTTCATGCGCGGATCCTCTCACGCTCCGCGGCCCGTGTCCATCAGCCGCCGTTCGATGTCTGCAACTGCCCCATCAGACCGAGCAGGTCGACCTCGTCCCAGGCGGCGGCGATCTCCTCGCCGCGGACCCGCAGCACGGCCGTCGAGGTGAACACAACCGCCTTTCCGGTGGCCGGGACACCGGCGAACGGGCCGTCGTGGGTACCGGTCCAGCGCTGATGGGCGGCGACCAGGTCACCCTCGCAAAAGAGCATCAGGATTTCGTTGTGGAGGTCGGAGAACCCTCCGAGGAATGCCTCGACGGCTTCTCGCTGGCCGGCGCGCCCGCGCAGTTCGTCGTCGTGGGTGAAGTCCTCGGCGAGCAGCCGGTCACACGCGGAGAGGTCGCGCTTGTTGATCGCCTCGGCGTAGAAGCGTCTCACCAGCTCCTTGTTGGACTCGGCGTTCATCGCCCGGGAGCTTAGGACCTATCTCGGTAGGCGATCGCACGCCCGGATGAACGCCGTGACGCTTCACGGATCCACCACCGACCCGGCTCCCACATGGCTCTGCCATGCGGGAGCCGTCCCGGCGGCGTCCCGCTCGGTCATGGCGTCCCCCGGGGCGCACGCCCCTAACGAGATAGGTCCTTATGCGTCATTTAGAAAGCCGGGTAGATTCGGGTTTCCGACGAACTTCCGGAAGGCGAGATGGCTGAAGACGAGAATCCACTTGAAGTGATCCGGCGCAAGGGCGGGTCGATGACGTGCCCGGTATGCGAGGACAGGCACTGGGTCAACAGCGGCGTGGTCGAGCTGACCCAGGAGCCGAAGACCGACGTGCTGCTGATGTCGTGCGGCAACTGCGGCTTCGTCCGCATGCACGACATGGACATGCTCAAGGACTGAGTCAGGGAGCCTCCACATCCTCCGTTGGGGTCGCTACGGATGCCGGCGCGAGGCACGGCAGCCAGTATTTCGGCATGGACCGCTACGGCAGCGATCGGCGACCCCGTGGTCCTGCGGAGGCTCGGCCGATGCGGGTGGAGATCGCCGTCGCGAGCAAGCACGGCAGCACTCGTGAGATCGCCGATGCGATCGGTTCGGTGCTGGCGGATGGGGGACATGATGTGCGCGTCCTTGACGCCGAGGATGTGCAGGACTTCACTCAGGCGGAGGCAGTCATCATCGGCAGTGCGGTCTATGCGCGCTGGATGAAGCCTGCGAGGCACCTCCTGAAGCGGCACGCTGCGGACCTGGCGAAGGTGCCGCTCTGGCTCTTCTCCAGCGGTCCGCTGGGGGACCCGCTCAAGCCCGCCGAACCGATCCCCGAGGAGCTCGAGGAGGCTGCGGCCGACCTCGGCGCGCACGGTTGCGTCGTCTTCGCCGGCAAGCTCGATCTGGCCGCGCTCAGCGCACGGGACCGACTCGTGGCACGAGCGCTGCGGGCCGAGGACGGCGACTTCCGCAACTGGGAGGACATTCGGAAGTGGGCACAGTCGATCGACGTCACCCTCAAGCTGATCAGCCGCACGGCGACGGCGACGGGCCGGTAGATCGCAGTCACCGCCGCGTGCTCGACGTGACGAGCCGAAAGGCGGCGCAAGCAGGCCGGGCTCCGATCAGCCGTTTGGGCGGCCCGCTACCCCTCGTGGTGCTGACGTCGGTCGCGCTGATCGCCGGAGGCGGGCTGGTTCTGGCCGGCGAGGGCGCCGCGGGGGAGGCGGTATGGGCCGCCGCGATAGTCGTCTCACTGGTGCCCCTGACGATCGATGTCCTACGCAGCCTGTTGCGCAGGGACCCCGGCGTGGATGCGATCGCCCTGCTCGCAATGGCGGGAGCGCTGGCGATGGGCCAGTATCTGGCCGGCGCCGTCGTCGGACTGATGCTCTCCGGCGGCAACGCACTCGAGAGCTACTCGTCGCGAAGGGCCAAGCGCGAGCTGCGCTCCCTGCTGGAGCGCGCGCCGCAGGTCGCCCACCGCTACGAGGACGGCGCTCTCGTCGAGATCGACGCCGAGGCGATCGCGACCGGCGACCGGTTGCTGGTTCGCGGCGGCGAGGTCGTGCCTGCAGACGGCGTCCTGGCCGGTGGCGTGACCAGTATCGATGAATCGGCGATCACCGGCGAGTCGCTCCCGGTCTCGGTCGCCGCCGGGTCGGAGCTGCGCAGCGGCACCCTGAATCTCGGCGACTCCATCGACATGGTCGCCGCCCGCCCGGCCGCTGACAGCACATATGCCGGGATCGTTCGCCTGGTGCGCAACGCCGAGCGTGAGCGGGCGCCGTTCGTGCGGCTTGCCGACCGCTACGCGATCATCTTCCTGCCAGTGACCCTGATCGTCGCCGCGCTCGCCTGGATCCTCTCCGGCGACCAGGTCAGAGCGCTGGCGGTGTTGGTGGTCGCAACGCCGTGCCCGCTGATCCTCGCCACCCCGATCGCGATCATCTCCGGCGTGTCGCGTGCGGCCAGGCGGGGAATCGTGGTTAAGGGAGGCGGCGCGATCGAGGCTCTCGGCGACGCCCGGACGGTCCTGTTTGACAAGACCGGGACCCTCACGACCGGCGAGCCGCGGATCAGCCGCCTGAGGCCGGTCGGGTCGTTGGAGGCGCAGCGCCTCCTCTTCTACGCGGCTTCGCTCGATCAGGCATCCACGCATGTCCTCGCCGAGGCGCTGGTCGTCGCAGCTCGTTCGACGGGGCTTGACCTCCAGCCACCTTCGAAAACCGAGGAGGATCCCGGCCAGGGGATCGAGGGCTCGGTCGCCGGCCGCCGCGTGGCTCTCGGCCGGCCGGCCTGGTTGCGGGCGAGGGGGATCCTCGGCGTCGGTGGTCTCGATTCGGCGAACGCTGAGGCCTCTTCGGCGAACGCTGAGGTCTCTTCGCCGACGGCCACCATCGCGGTGGCGATCGACGGGACGGCGGCGGGGATCATCGAGATGGCGGATACCCTTCGCGAGGACGCGGAAGAGATGATCGAGGCGGTCCGTAGGACGGGGGTCGAGCGGCTGCTGCTCGTCACCGGCGACGACCGCCTGATCGCGGATCGGATCGCCGCCGCGGCGGGGCTCAGCGAGGTCTTCGCGGAATGCAGCCCGGAGGACAAGCTCGACGTCGTCCGCTCCGAGCTCGATCGGAAGACGGGGACCGTGGTGATGGTCGGCGACGGTGTCAACGACGCCCCGGCGCTGGCGATGGCCGATGTCGGAATCGCGATGGGTGCGCGGGGGGCGTCGGCGGCGAGCGAGTCAGCCGACGCTGTGCTGACCGTCGACCGGATCGACCGGGTGGCGGATGCGATCCGGATCGGGCGCCGCTCGCTCACCGTGGCTCGCCAGGGGATCGTCGCCGGAATGAGCTTGAGCGGACTCGCGATGGGATTCGCCGCGTTCGGCTATCTGGCGCCGGTTGCCGGAGCCCTCCTCCAGGAGGGGATCGATGTTGCTGTCATCTTCAACGCTCTCCGCGTCCTGCGCGATTGAGCCCGGGGTCCGGCGACCGCCCGAGGCCCGCGGGCCGGATGGATGGTCCGCGACTGGGCGGGGGGTTCTCCGCAGACGATCGGCGGAGGAGTACGGATGGCCACACAGAGCATCGTTCATAACTTGACCGGATGACCACCACACTCAAGGTCACCTTGATCATCCTGTTCGTCGTCGTCGTCCTCCCGTTGCTGTTCTGGACGATTCAGGGGCTGATTCGCCTGCTGCGGGGTCGCACTCCTCGCGGCACCCGTAAGGGTTGACAAGAACTCAGCGGCGAAGGTTCTCAGGATGGCCGCGACACGCGGTCAGGCCTGATGGCCTGCCTCGGAATGTCCGAATCCGACCGAAGGAAGCAGGCGGGCGAGGCTCCGCGGCAGCCACCATGCCGATCTCCCGAGTAGCCGCAGCGCAACGGGCACGAGCAACAGCCGGACCAGGAACGCGTCCAACAGCACGGCGATCCCGAGGATGACGCCCATCTCCTTGGGCGGAAGGGGCCCGGAGAGGGCGAAGGTGAAGAACACTGCGACCATCACCGCCGCCGCGGCGAAGATCACCCTGCCGCTGTGGGCGACCGCGCCCACCATCGCGTCGCGAGGGTCCCCGGTTCTCTCCCAATGCTCCTTTGCGCTCGACAGCAGGAAGACCGTGTAGTCCATGGAGATCGCAAAGATCATCGCGAAGAAGAAGACCGGTCCCCAAGCGTCGAGGTAACCCTGGGATTCGAATCCAAGCAACCCGCTCCCGTGGCCCTCCTGGAAGATCAGCCGCGCCACTCCGAAGGCGGCGCCGACCGCCAGCAGGTTGGTGACGACGCCCACCGCCGCGATCACAGGAGCTTGGAGCGCCAAGAGGAGCAGGAGGAAGCCGAGGCCCAGCACCACCCCGATCACGAGGCCCGTCTTCGCCGAGAGCACCGACTCCAGATCATGGTTCTCGGCGACGGCGCCGCCGACAAGCGCGCTTGTCGGGAGGGCCGATCGCAGCCGGTCCACGGTCCGCCCGACCGACCTGCTCGAAGGATCCTCGCGCGGGATCGCCTGAACGAGAACCTCGCCGCGGGTCCCGGGGACGGTCGGCATGACCCGCGCGATTCCCGGGTCCGCCGCCAGTCTCGCGCGGGCGGGGCCCGCGTCGGCTCGGTCGCTGACGACGATCTGCAACGCCCCCGGAGCGCCGGCGCCGAATGCGCTCTGAACCTGGTCGTAGCCGACGCGTGAGCTGTCTCCGGGCGGCACGACCTTGATCGACGGCATGCCGGTCTTCAGACCGAGCACTGGCAGCGTCAGGGCGACCAGAGCCGCTGCGGCCGGGACCCCGTAGACCAGCGGACGTCGCCAGAGGCGCTCGGCCCAGGCCGCGAACCGGGGGCTTCGGTGCTCACCCGAATGGACCCACTGGAGCGCGAGCTTGTCGACTCGCCGTCCGAGCTTGCCGAGCACCGCTGGCAACAGCGTCAGGGTGGCTGCCAGGATGAAGATGACCGACAACATGATCCCCAGGGCCATCGAGCGGAATGCCGGGCTCGGGACCAGCATCACGGCGGTGAGCGATATCAGGACCGTCAGGCCGCTGAACAGGACAGCCTTGCCGGCGGTGTCCATCGTCTCCGCGACCGCATCGGTCACCGGGCGCTTCGAGCCGAAGAGGGCGCCGCGGAACCGCATGACCACGAACAGCGCGTAGTCGATCCCCAGGGCGAGCGCGAACATCAGTGCGAAGTTCATCGCCCAGATCGAGATGTCCAACAGCTGCGTGCCCAGATACAGCGAGCCGGCCGAGGCGACCAGGCCGAGGATCGTCAGCATCAGCGGAAGGCCCGCGGCGACGAGTGAGCCGAATGCCAGGACGAGAATCGCAAGCGTCACCGGCCAGGAGATGAGCTCCGATTTCAGCATCGCCGAGCGGTTCGCTTCGTTGAAGTCCGACCACATACCGCTCGCTCCGGTCAGCGAGACGTCGATGCCCCCACCACGAAGGCCCACCAGCGGCCCCTTGAGGTCATCGGCGGCGCGGACCATCGTGTTTGCGTCGCCGGCCGCCGTCGCCTGCACGACGACCGTGTGGCGATCGGGGGAGATGGACACTCCCGGACGGGGGGCAAGCGAGCGCCCGACCCGGGGGTCGGCATCGAGAAGCCGTCGGGCGGCGGCGACCCTGGCGCGAAATCCGGCGTCGTCGCTCGTCTTCGTGCCGGAGTGCATGACGACCATCAGTGAGCTCGAGGACAGCCCGCCGAAGCCGGAGTCGATCTTGCTGCGAGCCCGTAGGGACTCTGAGCCGGTCGCCTCCCATCCGGCACCCGACAGGGCGCTCTCGACTCGGGGGGCGAGCATCCCGAGGCCGAGGGCGACGAGGACCCAGGCGATTGCGACGCCCCTGACGTGGGTCGCCGAGTACCGGCCCAGCCGGCCAACCGGCCCGTAGACGCCGCCGGTGCTCCGACTCACGCCGGTACCTTGCCTGCGAGCAACCGGTCCAGCTCCTCCGCCTCCTGGCGAAGGCCGCCGCACACCAGCTCGCAGAGCTCGAAGACCGACGCGTCGGCGATGAAGCAGCGAACACGGTTGCCCTCCTTCTCACGCCCGACGATGCCGGCCTGCGCCAGCACTCCGAGGTGTTTGGAAACGTTCTGCTGGGAGGCACCGAGCGACTCGGCGAGCTCGTTCACGGTCATCGGCCCGTCGCGCAGGGTGTCGAGGAGGCGAATCCGCATCGGCTCACCGATGACGCGGAAACGCTGGGCGATGAGCCCGATCAGAGCCTCTGGCAGTGGGTGCGGTACCGAGGTCTTGGTCGACATGGGACAACTGTACCACTAAACAGTTGTAGAACTGTCCCTCGCCTCCGTGCTTGCCTCGGGTCAGGGAATCAGGACGCCCGAGCCCGAGAACCGCCCGTGCCGAAGGTCCTTGAGAGCCTCGTTCGCCCGGCTCAGTGGGTAGGTCGTGACCGAGGTCCGAACGGGGACCCGCGAGGCAATCTCGAGAAACTCCTCGGCGTCGCGGCGGGTCAGGTTGGCGACGGACCGAAGCGTCCGCTCCCCCCACAGGAGCTCGTAAGGCATCGGCGGTATCTCGCTCATGTGGATGCCTCCGCAGACCACGGTGCCGCCGGGACGGACGGCCCGGAGAGCCGCCGGGACGAGCTCGCCGGCCGGGGCGAAGATGATCGCGGCGTCAAGGGTCTCGGGAGGCTCGTCGCCGGACGTGCCGGCCCAATCGGCCCCGAGGCTCCGGGCGAACTCCTGGCCCTGCTCGTCGCCGGCGCGGGTGAACGCGAAGACCCTCCGGCCCTGCGCAGCGGCCACCTGGGTGATGATGTGCGCGGCCGAGCCGAAGCCGTAGAGGCCGAGCGCCTCAGCGTCGCCGCACATCCGCAGGGACCGGTATCCGATCAACCCGGCGCAGAGGAGCGGCGCGGCCTGCTCGTCGGAGAATCCGGCGGGAATCGGAAAGCAGAAGCGCTCGTCGGCGACCGCGAATTCGGCGAATCCGCCGTCGATGTCCCGGCCGGTGAAGCGCGCGCGCTCACAGAGGTTCTCGCGGCCGGCCCGGCACTGGCTGCATTCGCCGCACGTCCAGCCGAGCCAGGGAATCCCGACCCGCTCTCCGTCCGGTGTGGTGCCGACGACCTGGTGGCCGAGGATGCGCGGAAAGTCGCTGATCTCGACCTCGCCGTCGAGCAGATGGAGATCGGTCCGGCAGATGCCGCAGGCGCGGACCTTGACCAGCAGCCGGCCCTCGCCCGCCTCCGGAACCGCCCGCTCGACCGGGCGAAGGGGCCCGCCGACCTGCTCCAGGAGCATCGCCCTCACGGCTCAATCGCTCAGGGAGAGTAGCCCGCGATCGAGGGCGTAGCGGACCAGCTCGGGCCGGCTTCCCAGACGGAGCTTCTGCTGGATATGGGCGCGGTGTGACTCAACCGTGCGAACGCTGAGGTCCAGCCGCTCGGCGATCTGGCCGCTGGTGTGTCCAGCCGCGATCAACCCGAGGACCTCGGACTCCCGGGCCGTCAGGTCATCGGCGGCGGTGGCCCCCGTCTGGCCGAGCCGACTCTTCACCTCGGCCTGCACATAGAGCTCGCCGCCTGCGGCAGCGTGGACCGCGGCGACCAACTCGCGTTCCGCCGCCTGCTTCAGGACATAGCCGCGAGCTCCGGCGTCGAGAGCCTCCTGCGCCAGAGCGGGCTGGTTCTCCATGGTCAGGACGACTACTCCTGTATCCGGGTGTGAGGAGCGCAGCACGGCGATCAGGTCAAGCGAGGATCTGCCCGGCATGTTCAGATCGAGGAGCAGGACCTCGGGCGCTTCGCTCTTCACCTCGGCGTGGGCGGTGTCGGCATCGCGTGCCTCGCTGACCACCGTCAGGTCCGGTTCGGCATCGAGCAGCGTTCGCAGCGCGCTTCGCACCACGGCATGATCGTCGGCAAGCACGACCCTGATCTGGACCACCTCTTTGCGCGGCATGGGCCCCATGATCGCGGTTCCCGGCGGGCCGCGCGAATGAGCGAGCTGCAGGGCTGGGCTGGTCGGTGGAAGCCCGTCGCGAAATCGTGCGGCAGGGCCACATGGTTCGGGCGCGCCGATACGGATGTGCGCGGCCGAGCTTGGGTCGACCCTGTGGGGGTGGAAGCGAAGAGGTCAGCTGGATGACCGAAGGTGCGAGGCGAGCGATTGCCTACGTGGCCGGTCGGCTGATCACCGGCGAAGAGGCCA
The DNA here is from genome assembly GCA_038258095.1 of Solirubrobacterales bacterium. GTDB lineage: Bacteria > Actinomycetota > Thermoleophilia > Solirubrobacterales > 70-9 > JBBSQE01. Next base: position 26,243 of record JBBSQE010000006.1, read on the forward strand.
CCGGAGTCTTCGATCCGGTCGCCGGTCGGCACATCCCGTTCGAGGGCGATGTCCAGCCGCAGGTCGCGCTGTACGACTACGAGCGTCACTGCCGGATCGGCGGCGGTGCGCCCGACCTCTACGACGGTGGCAGCGGCGCCCACATCAACCTCGTCATGGACGGCACGTCCTTCCGGGGCTTTGACCATGCCAAAGGTCACCACTTCGGAGGCCGAACCGATGGCACCGAGGTCTCGATTTTCGACTGCGAGGATGAGCGCCGCCACCTGTACGCGCTCGTGGGGATGCGGGGGGCTGAAGCCCACGAAGGAACCCCGTGCTGAGCCACGTCCTGCTTGGGGTGGGTGCCGGGAGCGCCGCCGCAGATGCGGTGGCATTCGCCGACTACCTCGGCGTGCGCACCGGAGCTGGGGTATCGGCTCTGCACGCCGGACCGCCCGGAAGCGATCCAGACCGTCACATCGGTCTCGTCCGAGACGCCGTCGGCGACACGGGAGCCCGGATCGAGGCCGTCTCCGATGCCTCGCCGGCGCGGGCGCTCGCCGCGGCAGCCGCGAAGGGAAAAGCGGATCTCATCGTCATCGGCTCCGGCGGCCGCGGAGCGCCCGGGAAGGTGGCCACCGGCAGCGTCGGCGAGCAGCTCCTGCGTTGCGCCCCATGCCCGGTGGCGGTCGCCCCCCGCTCGTTCGCAAAGCGGCGCCACCGAGGGATCGGTCTGATCGGCGTCGGGTACAGCGGAACGGCCGAGTCCGTACTGGCGTTGGATCAGGCTGCCGAGCTCGCTCGCCAGCTGCACGCAGCCCTGCGGGTGATCGCCGTCTATGACGGAGTTCGTCAGTCCCCGAAGGAGGTCGGCTATGGAAGGTGGGAGCGAGCGGATGTCGCCGCCGAGCTGGACGCTGCCGCCGCGCGGGTCGGTGATGACATCGAATGCGAGATCGCGATCGTCGAGGGGGCTGTGGCACCCGCGCTGATCGGGGAGGCGAACGGCCTCGATCTTCTCGTGCTCGGCTCCCGCTTCTACGGGGATCCGGGACGGACCGTGCCGGGTGCCGTGGCCCACGCCATCACGAGCGCCTCACCGTGCCCTGTGATCGTCGTCCCCCGCGAAGCCAGGGATGACGACCAGTTGCCCCAGGACGAACCGGGGGCCGACGTGCCGACGGTTTCATCGAATTCAAACGAAGGAGACATGATGTTCAAGAAGATCGCCGTCGCTCTCGACGGCTCCGAGAATTCCGAGCGAGCGATTCCGCTGGCGGTCGAGTTGGCCGAGCACGACGACGCCGAGCTCCTGTTCATCCATATCGATGAACACCTCGTCGGCAAGGCCGGGGACCTCCCGGTCAACCCCGATGAGCCCGAGGTGATCGCGAAGATCAGGCGCAGGGCGGATGAGCTCAGCGCCGAGGGAATCAAGACCGGCGTCGAGACGAAGACGGTTCGTCTGGGCGGCCCCGCCCATGTCATCGCGTCGATTGCCGATGACGAAGGAGCTGATCTGATCATCGCCGGTCGTCGCGGGCACTCTCCGATCGCCGGGCTGCTGCTCGGCAGCGTCGCCCAGCGTCTCCTGCAGGTCGCGAGCCAGCCGGTTCTGGCGGTGCCGGGAGAACGGTAGGCCGGTCACGCAGGCCACGGATGGGCGCCCATTCGATCCAGCTATCGGTAGTAGACCGAAGCGGGATTGGGGCTGGCCGCTGATGAACGGGCCACGCGAAGTGAGACCATCGTCGGCAACGATGTCGTCCGGGGACTCGACACCGATCCGCATTGTCTTGGCCGACGATCACTCGGTGATACGGGCCGGCCTCCGGATGCTGCTCGACCAGGAGCCCGATCTCGAAGTCATAGGTGAGGCCGACGATTCAGCGGGTACGACCCGGATGGTCGATAGGCGCAAGCCCGACGTGCTCGTCTTGGACCTGCAGATGCCCGGAGCCTCACCCCTGGAGGATGTGCCGAGGCTGCTCGACGATCACGCGAAGCTGAGGATCGTGATTCTGACGATGAGAAACGATCCCCTCACGGCCCGGGAGCTGCTGCGTGCGGGGGCGTCGGCCTACGTCCTCAAGCAGGCCGTGGACACTCAGCTGGTGGAGGCGATCCGGGTGGCGGCGAGCGGCGGGAGCTACATCGATCCGGAGCTGGGAGCGGCCCTCGCCACGGTCGACCGAGACCCGGTTGCCCAGTTGAGCGACCGCGACCGCGAGCTCCTTCGGCTCGCCGCCCTCGGGTATACGAACCGTGAGATCGGCGAGCAGCTGTTCCTGAGCGTTCGTGCGATCGAGGTGAACCGGAGCCAGCTTCAGGCGAAGCTCGGTATCAAGACGAGACCGGACCTCGTTCGGTTCGCGATCGAGCACAAGCTCGTCGAACCATCCCCTGAGCCGTCCGAATAGCCGTCTATGCCGGCAGCGTGACCGCGACGGTGGTTCCGGCCCCGGGCGAGGAGACGACCTCGAAGCTGCCGCCCAGGATCTCGACGCGTTCCCTCATCCCCCGGAGGCCGAGCCCGGGCGGATCGGCCGACGTGTCGAAGCCCGAACCATCGTCCTTGATCGCCAGGCTCAGCATCGCACCGTTTCGTTGCGCCGTGAGACTGATGGTTTCCGCGTTCGCGTGCTTCACGACGTTCGTGAGGCTCTCCTGGAACACTCGGTAGACGGTTCGCTCGGTATCGGAGGGGAGGAACTCCGGGAGCTCGATCAAGGCCTCGACCCGCAGTCCGTCCTTGCGCTCCGTCTCGGCCGCCAGCGCCTCGACGGCGCGCCGCAGCCCGAGTGTTTCCAGCGGAACAGGCCGCAGCTCGTTGATCAGCCTCGAGAGATTGTCGATCTCCTCCTCGAGACGATCGACTGTGTGTCTCGCCGCCAGATACACGGGCTCGTGCTCGTCGTCGGCGGGTCTCAGTGCATTCGAGAGCTCCAGGCGGATCGCGGCGAGCTGCTGGAGGGCCTCGTCATGCAGCTCGTGGGCCCAGCGATGACGCTCGCGCTCCGCGGCCTCGACCTGTTCCCGGAGCCGGCCTTCCTGCACGGACTGGGCCGTGGCGACCGCCGTCGCGGCGCTGGTGGCGATCGACCTCAGGAGCCTCACGTCATCTTCGTCGAAGCTGGGACCGTCGATCACCCGGTCGAACGCCGCCAACACTCCGAGGCTCTCGCCGCGGAAGATGAGAGGTACGAGCAGCGCGACCTCGGCGCCGACATGGTCCTGGAGGGGGTCACTCCAGTCGCCATGCAGTACGAGCGGCTCCATGCTCTGCAGCACCGACCCGACGACCGACCCGCCGAGGGATTGCCGCATCGCGTCGAAGTTGAGGTCGCTGCCCACGGAAGCAGCGACCTCGAGCTCCCCGTCTCCGGCCAAGAACACGAGCAGGCTCTTCGCCTCGACCAGGGCGCGGGCGCGTTTGACGATCAGCTCGAGAACCTGATCGAGCTTTGTCTCGGCGCCGATCGCCTTGGTTATCGCCAGAGTGGTCTCGACGTGCCGCAGGACGCGTTGAAGCTGCTCCTGCCTCGTGGCGGCCTCGGCGTAGAGCCTGGCGTTCTCGATGGCGATCGCCGCCCACCCCGCCAGGACGACCATCGCCTCCTCGTCGCTCTCGGTGAACTCGTCGGCGCCGACCTTCTCGGTGATATAGAGGTTGCCGAAGGCCTCGCCGCGAACCGCGATCGGTACACCCAGGAAGCTGTGCATCTCGGGATGGCCGGCCGGGAAGCCGTAGGAGCGACGGTGGTCGCCGACCTCACGGAGCCTCAGCGGCTCGGCATGCCGGATCAGCTCGCCCAGAACCCCACGGCCGCGGGGGAGATCCCCGATCATTCGCCTGGTCTCATCGTCGACACCGACATGGATGAACCGGTCGAGGGCCTCCTTGCTCGGGTCGAGGACTCCGAGCGCCGCATATCGCGCCCCGGCCAGGTCACGCGCCGCCTCGGCGACCCGCTCCAGCACCGCGTCGAGGTCCAGTTCGGACAGGACGCCCTGCCCGATCTCGATCAGTCGGGCGAAACGATCCTCGCTCCCCGGGGGAGACGGGTTCAAACGGACCCCTCGATCACCGTCAGCAGACTACGGTGCGGGGGGAGATCTCGCCGGGAACCGCGCCCGTCGCGGCACCGCGCGGCTCGGGCGCGCATCCAGCCGGTCCAGGATCAGTCCGAGCGGTCGGCCGGTCCCATCATCGGCTGTCCGTGCATCCCTGGGGGCAGCGCCACGTCGACCACGATGCCCCCCTCCGGCGCCGGGGGCTCCACAGGGGTGCCGGACCCCTCGAGCCAGGTGGACAGATAGCGGCCGCTCACCTTCGACGGTGGCCACCAGAGGCTGTCGTCGGAGACCTCGCCGGGGTCGTCGGCGCCCTTACCGAGCCCGTGCCTCATCGTGATCGAGTCGGCGCCCGTGTAGAGCATCCCCCGCAGCACCGGGGTGAAGGGCTGCGGCTCGATATCGACGCCGATCGATCGCGCCAGGTGCTCTGCCGCAGCGTCGGCCTGCTGGGTTCCGATTCCACCCTGCTTGACCGGAAAGTCGATGCAGTCCCCGGCGGCGTAAACCCCCTCGAGGTTCTTGACCCGGCAATGCCGGTCAACGGGTATGAACCCCTTCGCATCCGAGGGAAGTCCGGGGACGAACCGCCCCCGCAGCTCGGGGATGGTCACGACGTTCGCTGCCGGCAGCTCGACGCCCCCCGGGTCCAAGACCAACCGATCGTCCGCTGATTGCCAGATGCGGGTCTCGGTTTTCAGTCCGATGCCCCGCCCGCGCAGCAGCTTCGTGAGCGCATCGCTCGCGGTCTCGCCGAACAGATAGAGGGGGGCAGACTCCGGGGTGACTATCTCGAGGGTCAGGTTGGCCCGGCCCGACTTGCGCAGATGACGCTCGGTCATCAGTGCCAGCTCATAGAGAGGCAGGGGCCAGTTGTCCCCAGCGGGCACGGCGAAGGTGAGCATGCCCCCTTCCTTGGCGAGAAACATCTCGATGACGAGTGACTCGGCAGAGGCCTGGAAGGTCGTCACTCCCGTGAACGGAGGGACGCTCTTCGCGCCCACGCAGACGAGCAGGCGGTCGTAGTAGAGCTCGGATCGGTTGTCGAGTGTCACGAGCCGCGCGTCAGGATCGACCGCGGCGAGGCCACGAGGTATGAACTCCGCCCCGAGCTCTGCCGCGGCCGGCCCGAGCTCGTGGCGATCGGCCGGCCGCCCGGTGAAGGGCTCCTCGACGCTCTGGGGCTTCATCGTGAAGTCGTGCTCCGGCGCGACCACGGTGATGTCGACTCTGTCTCCTGCCAGGTCCCGCAGCGCGAGGAGGGCTTCCAGGCCGGCGATGCCGCCGCCGGCGATGACGACGCGGGTGGGGCCGTCAGCTGTCTTCGATGGGCTCATCAGAGCCTCATCCGCGCTCCGCAGGCACGACCAAGACCGGCTGATCCGCGGTCTGAAGGAGCCTCTGGGTGACGCTGCCGAGGAACATGATTCCCATCGCGGAGTGGCCCTGCGTGCCGACGATGATGAGGTCGGCCTCCACCTCGTCGGTGACCTCCGCGATCGAGCGGGCCGCCCCTCCCAGGGCCATGGTGCGGATTTCGAGCGACGCCTCGATCCCCTCGTCTCGGAGCCCCTCCGTCAGCTCGCGGAGATGTGCCTGTATGCGCTCCTCATCGGGCTGCACCGGGACGACGGTCCCGGCCGCGGTGATCAGCTGCTGGACATGGACCAGGACGACCTTGGCGCCGTCGCGCCTGGACAGCGCGGTCGCCAGGGGCAACCCTCGCTCTGCGGTTCCGGAACCGTCGAGGGCGACGACGATCGTGGAGAAGACACCCTGACCACCCTGGCCATATGCGGTCTCGGCGCCGGTCATTCGGCTCTCGCCTCCCGGGTCATAGCCGACGCCGCAGCAAGCCGGGGCACGGCAACGACGGGGCACGGAGCGGTTCTCATGATCTCGCTCGAGACACTCCCGAGCAGAACCTTCCCGACGGGGCCATGGCCGCTCGAGCCGATCAGCAGCAGGTCCAGCTCGACTCCCCGTGCGGCGAGCTCGACGGCGGGATCACCTTCGAGAACCAAGACGTCGTGCTCGATCTCGGCCGGAACCGATCGTCCCGCCCGCTCCACCTCGGCATCGAACTGTCCCGAGGCGACCTTTGACAGCTCGGCCAGCTCGCCGGCGCGCCCGCGGAGGTCGATCACGGAGATCACGCGGACTCGCGAATCGGTTCGCCGGGCCAACCACGCGGCCTTCTCGAGCGCCAGCCGGGATTCGGGGCTGCCGTCATAGGCAACGCCGATCACCCCGATGTCTGCGTGCCCATGGGAGGCATAGTCGCGTGGAGCCACCGAGACCGCCACCGGGCTCGTGCGCAGCAGGCGTTCACCGACGCTTCCCGGAAGCACCCGGCCGATCGCGCCGCGATGGGTGGACCCGATCACGATCAGGTCGGCTGCGCGTTCAGAGGCGAGGTCGGCGAGTCCCGCCGAGGGGGAGGTGCCCGGCAGGGCCGCGATCTCGAACTCGAGGTCCGGGACCAGCTTGCGGACGGTACGCGAGAGTGCCTCAGATTCCTCGTCGAGGATGTAGGCGCGCGCCGGAGGGAGCGGTCCGAGGTGTGGGAAGCACGCGGCGAGCGTCACCTGCGCACCGGTCCTGTGAGCGAGGTGTGCCCCCAGCGAGAGAGCGTCCCCCGATGCCGGCGTGCCGTCGAAGCCGATCAGGATGCGCTCGAACATCGTCCTCCTCAGACTAGGAACGCGGGGCCGGATCGGCTACGGGACGGACCCACACTCCGGCTTGCGGTCGCCCCGCAGGCGGCGGCCCTGCCTGGCACACCGCACCGAGCGCAGCCGCCGATCCCGAGCCCCAGGCCCGACCCGGGTGCCTGGTTCGGTCGCGCCGCATCGGGTCTGCGGATTCCCACCGATGCGGGATACGGACTCGGGTGATGGGATCGGTACACGATGGCAGCGACCAGAACCGACCTGGATCAGGAAGCCGCGGTGGGCACGATCGTCGCGACCCCCGCCGCGATCGACGCGATCATGCACCTGCGCGCGAGCCACGGCACCGTCGCCCTGCACCAGTCGGGTGAGCGTGGAGACGAGGGCGGTCCGACGTCCCTCGACGAGGCCGATCTGCCGATCGGGGCCGGCGACATTCAGATCGGTGTGGTCGGAGGTATTCCCTTCCTGATCGATTGGGAGCTGTACGAGAGCTGGGGCTGGCCCAACCTGGTGGTCGATGTCGACCCGGGTCCGGCTTCACGATCCCAGCGTGGCGACGAGCACCGCCTTGATCGTGTGGAGCCGATTCTCCGCCTGTTCGAAGACGATGCTTCTCGGTGACTCGAACACCTCGTCGGTCACCTCGAGCCCCTCGTCCATCCCGGTCTCCTCGATGACCTCGCGCCCGAGCACCGTGTTGGCGTCGTGGAACGCCGGGAGGCAGTGCATGAACCGCGTCCGGGGGTTGCCCGTGCTCTCGATGGCCGCGCGGCTGACCTGATAGGGGGCGAGCAGGCGCACCCGCTCGGCCCAGGCCTCCTTGGGCTCGCCCATCGATACCCAGACGTCGGTGTGGATGAAGTCCACGCCCTCGAGAGCCGCGTCGACCCCCGCGGTGAGCTCGATCCTGGCGCCGGTCTCCTCGGCCCGCTGCGCGGCGATTTCCCGCACCTCGTCGGGTGGCCAGAGGTCCTCGGGGGCACAGATACGGACGTCGGATCCCATGATCGCCCCCATGACGAGCAGTGAGCGGCCCATGTTGCTGCGAGCGTCGCCCATGTAGCAGTAGGAGATCTCGTCGGCAGGCCTGCGGGCGGCCTCGGTCATCGTCAGGAAGTCGGCCAGCATCTGCGTGGGATGCCATTCGTCGGTCAGGCCGTTGTACACCGGCACGCCGGCCCGGGCCGCCAGCTCCTCGATCTCTGAGTGCGCAGAGCCGCGGAACTCAATGCCGTCGTACATCCGGCCGAGCACCCGCGCGGTGTCGGCGATTGATTCCTTGTGCCCCATCTGCGAGCCCGTCGGGTCCATGTAGGTGACCTGCGCCCCCTGGTCGTAGGCTGCTACCTCGAACGCGGAGCGGGTACGGGTCGACGCCTTCTCGAAGATCAGTGCGATGTCCTTGCCCTGCAGGCGCGGAACCTCCGTGCCTGCGTACTTGACCGTCTTCAGGGCGGCGGCGAGCTCGAGGAGGTGCTCGAGCTCTCCTCTGGTGAAGTCGGTTTCCTTGAGGAAGCTGCGGTTTCGCAGGTTGTACATGTTGTCCTCCTGATCCTTTCGTGGATGACGGATTCAGTGCCTATCTCGTAGCGGGCGTGCGATCGTCTACCGAGATGGGTCCTTAGTAGGCGGCGTCGCGTTCGATGGGGCAGCTCAGGCAGTGCGACCCACCGCGCCCTCGCCCGAGCTCCGATCCGGAGATCGTGATCACCTCGACGCCCTCCTTGCGCAGGCGGGTGTTGGTGTCGACGTTGCGGTCGTAGGCCATGACGACTCCCGGCTCGAGGCAGAGCACGTTGTTTCCATCGTCCCACTGCTCCCGCTCGCTGCCGAAGGGGTCACCGCCGGTCGCGATCACTCGGATGTCCCCCAGCCCGAGCGCGTGCCCCAGGGCGTCGACGACGCCGCCCCCGAAGGGCTCGACGACCGGCAGGTCCGGAGCATCGCCCGGCCGGATCGACCAGACGCGGGCTCCCTCGACGACATCCGGGAACATCGTGATGGCGTCGCGGTCGACCATCGTCAGGACGGTGTCGAGATGCATGTACCGGCGCGAGCTGGGCAGCATCACGGCCAACACCAGACGTGCCGACCCCGCCTTGAACAGCTCGCGAGCGATCAGGGTCACGGCCTGCGGAGCGGTTCGTTCGCCCATGCCGATCATCACGGCGCCATTGCCGATCGGCATGACGTCGCCGCCCTCCACCGTCGCGCGGCCCCAGTCCTGCTCGACGTCGCCGTGCCAGATCCGAACGCCGCCCCCCTCCACGAACATGGGATGCCAGCGGTAGATCGCCTGCATGAAGACCGTCTCGGGACGCCGTGCGGCCTTGGTCATCGGGTTCAGCGTGACGCCGTCGTGGATCCAGGACGAGGGGTCGCGCTGAAAGATGAAATTCGGAAGCGGCGGCAGCAGCATGTCGGTCCCCGCGCTCGAGTCCCAGGTCAGGCCCTCGCCCTCCGTGAGGTCTGATTTCGTCATTCCGCCGATCAGGAAGTCGGCGAGCTCCTCCGGGGAGGCCTGCTGCCCCCATTCGTGCCGAGACCGGGCGAGATACAGGCCGACGCGGCGCTCGTCGAGCACGCGGTCGAGCACCCACTCGCGTGCCTCGGCGATACCCAGTGCCTCGGCGAGCAACTCCTCGGTCTCGAAGACCTCGATACCTCGATCACGCATGGCGCTGCAGAACGCGTCGTGCTCCTCCTTGGCGCGCTTGACCCAGATGACGTTGTCGAACAGCAGGTCGTCCGCGTTGGAGGGCGTCAGCCTCGCGTGCTCGACGCCCGGGCGGTGGACGAGCACCTTGCGCAGCGTCCCGACCTCCGAATCGACGGTGAAGGGCATGGCGTTACTCTCGCGCTTGGTGGTCGGGTGCGGGTCGGGCATCACACCACCTGTTCACCGGACACCTCGTCGCCGAGCTCGAGGTCGGGGCCATCCGGAAGCACCTGTGTGCCGGCCTGTCCGCCGATCAGCTCGCCGATCTCGTCGAGGCTCCCGATCACACCGCGACCGCCGCTGCGCTCGACGAAGCGGCAGACCGCCTCGACCTTCGGCCCCATCGAACCGTCCGCAAAACGGTGAGCCCGCAGCCCGGTCGGTGTCGCCCGCCTGATCGGTCGCCGGGCGGGTGTGCCGAAGCCGTCATAGGCGGCGTCGACATCGGTCGCGAGAATCAGGGTTTCGGCTCGAAGCTCGGCCGCCAGCAGAGCCGAGGCGAGATCCTTGTCGATCACGGCCTCCACGCCGCGCTGGCGTCCGTCCTCATCCTCCACGACCGGGACGCCACCACCACCTGCGCACACCACGAGAAACCCGGCCTCGACGAGGTCCCCGATGGCGGCGAGCTGGACAATACGCCGCGGCTCCGGTGACGGGACGACCCGTCGCCAATCGTCGCCGTCCGGCTTGACGGTCCAGCCGTGCCGCTCGGCCGCCGCCCGTGCCGCGGATTCCGAGTAAACCGGGCCGATGAACTTCGACGGCGCGGAGAACGCGGGGTCGCCCTCGTCGACGACGACGCGCGTCAGCAGGGTCACGGTGTGCTGATGTTCGATGGCGTTGTCGAGCGCCAGCTCGAGGACGTAACCGATCTGGCCCTCCGTCTCGGAGCCGAGCACGTCGAGCGGGTAGGGGGCGGTGTCGGGGTAGGCGTCGCCCATCAGGGCCAGCAGGCCGACCTGCGGACCGTTGCCGTGGGTGACGATCAGCTGATTGCGGTCGGAAACCCTGGCCAGGAGCGCCGCCGCCGCCGCCGCCGACCGGGCCTGGCTCGCCGCCTCGAGCGGCTCGCCGCGCCGCAACAGCGCGTTACCGCCGAGAGCGACGACCACGCGTCGGGTCGCGCCCGGTCCAGCCGTCTGATCTCGAGCGGGCTCCACTCGGTTCAGCGGTAGGGCCCGACGGTGCCCGGAGCGGCCGTCTCACCATCTGGCGCGGGGTGGTCTATCGCCATTGCGATCGAAGAGAGCATCGTCGACACGACTATGCCGAACACCGGCACGCCGTGATTGCGGCCCTACCGCACCGAAGCTGGGAATCGACCACGAAGAATCCGGGGGTCGCCCCCGTATTCACGGTGAGGGTCGGTCCATACGGTGGAGCCGATGCCCGAGGCCGACGCTGCAGACGAAACTCGGACTGGTCGGACTGGTTCTCGTCCTCACAGTCGCCCGCCTGCGCCGGCCACGCCTGCGGTCGACCTCTACTGGTTGCCGTTGGGTGCCGGCGGTCATTTCGTCCGGTTCAACGGGCGTGTCTACGAGGGGCTTGCGGCGCGGCTGCAGCGGCGCCCGGTTTGCGATCTCTACCACTCCGCGCTGCAGGTCCACGTGCCCGAGGGCAGATACATCATCGAGCAGGCGCCGGTCCGCGACCGGGGTGGCCTGGAGCGGGGAGTGGTGGGCGAAGGAGCCGTCGGCGCTCGCTGGGCAGGCCGATTGCGGATCTTTCGCTACGAGATCCGGCGTTGGCTGAACGGACGCATCCCCGATGTCGCCGAGGCCGTGGATAGCCCGCGACGGTTGACCGAAAGCGAGGAATGTGCACGCCGGGTACTCGACGTCGTCGCGCAGATTCCCACCCCGGTGCGGGGTCGCGACGAGCTCGGGACGGGTGAGATGTGGAACTCGACTCGGTGATCGCATGGGTGATCGAGCGAAGCGGGATCGATACCGAGTTGATCCAGCCCCCACAGGGAGGTCGTGCGCCGGGCTGGCACGCCGGGATCGCGGTCGCCCGCGGGCAAGACGGCTCGGCGGGTCGCTCCCACCGCTTCTGAGCCGCCATCGGGGCTGTTCCGCAGACCATCGGCGGGGGAGTACGGATGGCCTCGTGCGGTGCAGCTTCTAACTTGGCCCGGACATCCTCGACCACACGCGGTGCAACCTGCGAACGCTTGCTGCGCACCGCCGAAACGCGGTTGGCATGGGAGAAACCGAATGTGCATGAAGACGCTTGTCAGCCGCTCGTCACCGGGCGGCTCGTGGCCGAGTGACCGCTCGGCCCGCACCCGATCGATTGATTCGTCTCGTCGGGGAGGCGATCAAGGCGCCGTCCTCCCATAACGCTCAACCGTGGCTCTTTGAGCTCGAAAACGAATCAGCTCTGTCAGGTTGCAGAGCTGCGCCCGCGGCTTCGGGCACTTCTCGGCGGGCCGGGCTACCCCCAGCTGGTGATGCGTCTGGGCTATCCGAGCGGAGATGTCGATCCGTCGCCCCGGCGTCCGACAGAGGCAGTGCTACGCCGCTGATGTCGAGCGGTCGTGGGAGGTTCACCGCCCCGGCAACGGTGGTCCTCTTGTTGATCTCGTGCCTGCTCTCGGTTGCGCCGGCCTCCGCGGCGGTTGCGGGGACGACGATCCAACGCATTGACGACTATCTCCAGGAGAAGTTGGACGAGAATGGAGTGCCGGGCGCGGCTCTGGCGATAGTGGAAGCAGACCGGACCGTCCACCTGCAGGCATTCGGGAAGACGGGGCGAGGTGATGAATCGGTCGGGCTTCAGACCCCTTTCATCATCTGCTCGGTATCCAAGTCGTTTACCGCACTGGCGGTGATGCAACTCGCCGAGCAAGGCCAGATCGACCTCGACGCCCCGGCCGGCCACTACCTGTCCTGGTTTGACGTTTCGCCTGGTGGTCGATCGGAGGAGGTCACCATCCGGACGCTGCTGAACCAGACGAGTGGCCTTCCGACCACTGCGGGAGGGGCGGCGATGCGGTATCTCGACGAGAAGTCGATCCGCGCGACCGCGCAGACCCTGATCGGCGAGAAGCTCCAGAGCTCGCCGGGTACGGAGTTCCGCTACTCCAATGCGAACTACGTGCTGCTCGGGGCGGTCGTCGAGGCGGTCTCCGGCGAGAGCTACCAGAGCTACCTTCGCCGCCACATCTTCGCGCCGCTGCGGATGGGCCGTACCTATGTCGACCTATCCGAGGCCGAGCAGCACGGCCTCGCCCAGGGCCACCGCTACTGGTTCGGCTGGACCGCTCCCCACACCTCGTACACGACCGGCCTGATTCCGGCGGGGGGAGTCATCTCCACGGCGCCCGACATGGGGCGGTATCTGCGGATGATGCTGAACGGTGGACAGCTCGGTGACCGCCGCGTGCTCTCGCGCCGGGGCGTAGCGACCCTGACTCGCCCGGCTGTCCCAGCGACGGTCGGCCCCTGGGCGAAGAGTCAAGACGTCTCGTATGGGATGGGCTGGTATGTGGGAGGGGAGCCGTTCGGTCACGAACCGGCCGTGTTTCACCCCGGCGGCTCGCCGGACTTCGGCTCGATGGCGATCCTCTTGCCGAAGCAGCGCCAAGGCCTCATCCTGCTCTACAACGCCACTCCCGAGGTCGAGCTTCCCGGCGCTGCGGGGGATGTCGACCGGATTCCCGCTGGGGCGGTCAGCATCCTCATGGGGGACGACCCAGCGACCGGCTGGTCGATGCATACCTACTACGTCGTCTTCGACCTGCTGGTGGCGATTCTGCTCGGAACCGCGATCTGGGGGCTGGTGCGGACGATACGGCGCCCCGTGAGACCCGCTCCTTCTTCGGCGCGCGCGGCCTGGCGGATCTCGCGGTC
>JBBSQE010000007.1:0-36928 GCA_038258095.1 Solirubrobacterales bacterium
CCCGGACCTGTAGGGCTTAACCCGGACCCTGGTCAGGCGATGCGGTCGATCGCGTCCTTGGCCTCGGGGGGCCCGCACCCGGTCTGACCGTCCATGCGCGCCGCAGTCTATTTCCGCGGGCAGCGGCTGAGCGCCTTCGCATAGAAGGAGAAGTACTCATCCCAGTGGCGGTCCCAGTAGGCCGTCTCGTGACCCCCGGCGGAGTGGCGCACCGTGAGGTCCGCGCCGGCAGAGCGGAGTGCTGCTTCCATCGCATCGATTCCCGGGATGAATGGATCGCTTGATCCCGAGTCGAGCCAGACCGGCTCGCCGAGGTAGGGGCCGGGGTCAGTCCGGGCGGCTTCGATCACATCAATTCGCTCGAAGTCCTCGGCGTCGTCGAACGCGCCCGGCGCGGTCTCGCCGCCCGTATTCCAGAGCGCTGGGGAGTGCCCACCGACGGCACAGAAGCGGCTGGGATGGTGGAGGGCGATGTCAAACGCGCCGAAGCCGCCCATCGAGATGCCGCCGATCGCCACCCGCCTCGGGTCGGCGTTGGCCTCGTCGGCCACCCGCGGGATCACCTCTTTCACCACATAGGCATCCCAGTTGCCAGCATCGCGCTGGCTTGGAGGCTCAGGCGCCGTGAGCGGTGCTCTGCTCACCGACTCGGCGGCGCACCCAGAGGACGAGATCCGTGAGGGCGGCGCCTGCCAGCAGGACCGGAAAGAGGATCGTCGCGAGGATGAACGGGAGAACCTCGGGGGAGCTGCCGCGTACTCGCCGAAAGACCCGCGGGCCCGCTGGGGCCTTCGTCTGGGAACAGTGGACCCGCCGTCACCGGCCTGACGCGCACGAGCCGATCCTATTTGGATGGCGATCAACCGACCGGCCCCCGAAACGTCAATTCGGGCACCGCCCCGGTGCCCGATCTGCTCCTCGGCGTCTATTGGCGGAGCCGGACCCGGCAGCGCTCGAGTCGGCAGGCCTCGGCGGCCGAGGCCCCGGGGCGCCCGCCCGAATCCCAGCGGGCGCCCGGTCTCGGCCTCAGGTGTTGCTCAACCTGAGCCCTTCAGCGCCGAGACTGCCGCATTTGCAGCTGCCTGGCACGCCTGGACCGCCGCGTCCTTGGCGGCGCCGTCCGGGGCCGCATCGGCCTGCGTCTCGCACTGCTCGAATGCGCTCTTCGCGGCGGTGCAGCCAGCCTTGCCGGCTGCTTCTCCGGCCGGTGTGCCCGAGATGGCGTCGATGCACGCGTTGTAGACGTCATCCGGCGTCTGTGCGTCGCCGTTCGAGTTGCCGTCCGACTCGGTGGCAGATGTGTCGGCGCCGCTCGTCGAGCCGGTGTCTGCGCTCGTCGAGCTTGATGAACTGCTGTCACTTCCACACCCGGCGGCAATCAGGCCGAAGGCCATCAGTGCAACAAGCACGCCCAGCCATTCACGCTTTCTCATCGTTTCTCCTTCGTAGCCTTTCCCACGGCGATCGCCGTGTGGGGAAGACCCTATTCCCACCTCGGAGGACCGGGTAAGGGGGGTAAACCGACAGGTTCAGCGCGTCCAGAATCCACTGGCCGCCGGTCAGGGCTCGATGACGTTCGCCGGGTCCGGTTTCTCGTCGTCCGGCGCTTGGCTGTAGTCGCCGAAGGGCCCGTCGCGCCCGGCGACCGCGTCCGGCACCCCCTCGGCCTCGGCCCGGGAGATGAACTCGCGCGCCTCGGGAATGTTCCGCATCAGCCCGTCGAGGATCGGTCCGAGCGTCTGCGTGGACGCCAGCCCCATGTTCTCGTAGGCCTGGTTGACCATCAACTTCATCGCGGCGAGCTGGGCGAGCGGGATCCGGACGAGCTCCTGCGCTCGTCGGTCAACCGTTTCTTCGAGGTCGGCGAATGGGACCGCCTCGTTGATCAGCTCGATATCGGCGGCACGGCGCCCGGACAGGGGCTTGCCACTCAGGGCGTGCTCCTTCGCCTTTGCGAGACCGAGACGGTAGATCCACATGCCCGAGAGGTAGGCGCCCCACATGCGTGAGTAGGGAGTGCCGATGCGGGCATCCTCGCTGGCGATGACGAGGTCGGCGCAGAGCGCGAAGTCGCTGCCGCCCCCGACGCACCATCCGTGGACCTGGGCGATCACGGGCTTCGGGCAGCGCCAGATGCTCATGAATTTCTGCGTCGGCGCGAGGGCCGGCGCTGTCGCGGCGATCATGTCCTTGCCGGGGTCCCACTCGCCGTCCGTGGTCAGTTGCTCGTCCCAATGGTGAAACCCGCCGCCGAAGTCGTACCCCGCGCAGAAGGAGCGCCCGGCCCCTCGCAGCACGATCGCCTTCACCTCGGGGTCGCGAGTGGCGAGGTCGACCGCGGCTTCCACCTCGTCGGGCATCGGCGGCACGATCGTGTTGAGCGCATCCGGCCTGTTGAGAGTGATCGTCGCCACCGAGCCGTCGGTTGCGTAGAGGATCGTCTTGAAGCTCACGGTGAGGCCACCCTATGGCTCTCTCAGCTTGCCCATGGGCTTCCTCTCGTCCGTTCGTTCCCCGGTCGCAGTGAGACTCTCGGCGGAGAGCGGATTCATCGGTGGCCCCCGGGTTGGCGGCCGCCCTTCGGTGGCGGTTGACGAAGGAGCCTGGTCGCAACCCCCTGGATGGTCTGTTCCCCGTAGAGCATCGAGGGGTCGCCGTCGGTCAGCACAGCGATCGTCAGCCGGCGACCGTGGCCCTCCAGGCGTGCGACCTGGTGTACGAGCTGCCCTCGGCCTGTCCCGCGCCAGCCGCCCTTGAAGAAGACCCGCCAGCCGCGCGGACGGGCAGCCGGCGGAATGCCCCAGCTCTCGTAGCCGACGATGTGCGAAAGCAGGCGGCGGGCGTACCCGTCGAACCGGCGTGCGACGAGCCGGTCCATCGCCGAGAAGAACCGGGCCTGATCGGAAGCGCTGAACATCGCTTCCGTCCAGCGTCCGCTGACCGTGAAGTCACCCATTCGGGCCCGCGTCGCCAGACGGCGAAGCGGCTTGTCGCCAACCCGGGCATAAACGGCGTCGACCGCCTGGTTGTCGGACAGGTGGATCATCGGCGCCAGGATCGCCCGGTCCCCGGGACCGAGCCCATGGTGGCGGTGCGCCAGTCCGTTTAGATAGGCGACGAGCAGCATCGCTTTGACCACGCTGGCGCTGACGAATCGCCGGTGCAGATGGGCGCCCCGCAGCCGGCCCCGCGAGTCGACGATCGCGAACGCGGTGTAGCCGGCCCGCTCGTGCAGATAGGCTCGCGCTGCCCGGATCGCGCCGGGGGCCGGATAGCCCCGGGGGCCGTTGCCCCGCCCCTGGTAGAGGGCGCCTCTGTGCGTCCGGAAGCGGTGAGGGTTGCACCTCGGGTGAGCACCCGGAGGGCCCATGACCGACTGATGAGGAGCGCGGAAGCAGGCGGCGAAACGAAACGGGCCTTGGGGAGCATCGATGACCGTCGCGAAGCGGGTCACTCCGCGCCGCGGCTCGCTCGTCCGCGACCGGCTCACGCGCCGCAGCCTCCCGCGCCGTCCTCTGCCCACATACCAGGTGACCCTCCTCCCCGCCCAGCGAAGGTCGCGGGGATGCCGAGTCCGGATCGCGATCCTAACCCGACCGCCGTCGAGGTAGGCGACGTTTCTGGTGATCGCCTCCCTCACGAACACCGTAGTCACCCGGCTCGTCACCTGGCGGTCGGCCACGAGAGCCACCCGGTAGGAGACGTTGCGGTCCGGCGAGACCGAGAACGAGAAGGAGCCGTCGGCACCGGTCCTGGTTACCCTCACGCCGACCGGCTTCCCGCGTGGATAGACGTCTGCGAGAAGGCGGATCCCGATCCCGTCCTCGCCACCCGCGCTCTCGCCGAGCCGGCCCGAGATACGCACGGATTGTCCGAGCTCGACCGTGGTTCTGACTGCCCTGACCGTGAGTGTTGTCGCCGATGCGCCGGAGACGAGCTGGGGGACCCACAGCGAGGCCGCTGCGACGATCAGGGCAACGACACCATGTCGCGCCGGGCGAGTCATCCGTTTGACCCTGAGAGCGATCTGCCGAGCCTATTCCGAGCCGGGGTCGCCCGGCTCACCTGAGCTACGGTGTCCCGATGGATTCAGATCGAGCACGGGAGTTGCTGGCCGGGGAGCGCAAGCGCATCGAGGAGGCGATCGCGAGCGCGAGACGGGATGAGCCCGAGGAGGCTGACAGTCGCGTCGAGCCTGGGGATCGCGGGTCCGAGAACCTCATGCAGGACGAGCTCGATGCGGGGCTGAACGAGGGCCACGAGCAGCAGCTGGCCGCGCTCGAGCGCGCCGAGGAACGGCTCGCCGCCGGAACCTACGGCCGCTCGGTGGACAGTGGGGAGTCGATTCCCGATCAGCGGCTCGAGGCCCATCCGACCGCCGAGCGGACCGTCGAAGAAGAGGGCCGCCCTCCGAAGTAGCTGTCGATCCGGTCGACTTCCGTTCGTCTCATGGGAAACCAAAGACGACAGGAGGCAAGAGCGTGAAGTACATGCTGCTGATCCATCAAGGGACGACCCCGCTGCCGGGGTCAGATGAGTGGGACGCGCTATCCGACGAGGAGCGGAACGTCGTCTACGCTGCCTACCAGGCGATCAACGAGACGCCGGGCGTTGAGCCGGGCGTCCGGATGGAGTCTCCGGAGACGGCGACGACGGTCCGCGTCGAGGAGGGAAGCGCCCTGACGACCGACGGTCCCTTCGCCGAGACGAAGGAGGCGATCGGCGGCTATCTGTTCTTCGAGGTGGATGACCTCGATGCCGCCATCGAGCTCGCCGCGAAGGTGCCTGCCGCCGCCATGGGCGGGGCGGTCGAGATCCGCCCGTTAGTGGAGCGGTAGCGATTCTCGAGCAGTCCTTTCGCGATAACTGGGGCTTCGTCCTCGCGTCCCTGATCGGCTATCTCGGCGACTTCGAGCTCGCCGAGGACGCCGCTCAGGAGGCCTTTGCGATCGCGGCGGAGCGATGGCCGCGCGAGGGAGCGCCCGCCAACCCGAGGGCCTGGCTGGTGACGACGGGGCGCAACCGTGCGATCGACCGCATCCGCCGCAACCGGACTCTCGCCGAGAAGACCCGGATGCTCGACGTTCCCGAGCCCGTGGAGGACGAGGTGGACGTGGACGTGACGCCATTCCCCGATGAGCGACTCGAGCTCATCTTCACCTGTTGCCACCCGGCGCTTCAGACCGAAGCCCAGGTCGCGCTGACCCTCAGGACCCTCGGCGGGCTGACGACAGGCGAGATCGCCCGTGCCTTTCTCGTTTCCGATACGACGATGGCCCAGCGGCTCGTTCGCGCGAAGATGAAGATCAGGGCGGCGGGGATCCCATTCCGGGTGCCACCGGATCACCTCCTACCGGACCGGCTCGCCGCCGCTCTCGCCGTCATCTACCTGATCTTCAACGAGGGGTATGGAGGGCGCGGGGACCTGGCGACTGAGGCGATCCGGTTGGGCAAGGGGATGGCGGAGCTGATGCCCAACGAGCCGGAGGTCCACGGGTTGCTCGCGATGATGCTGCTCGTGGATGCGCGCCGAGAAGCGCGGTTTCGCGACGGAGACCTGGTCCTGCTGGACGATCAGGACCGCTCGCTATGGAACCAGGCGGGGATCGAGGCCGGCCGCGCGAGTCTCGGCCGCGCCTTTGCGATGCGGGGTCGCGGCTCCTATGTCCTACAGGCGGCGATCGCTTCGCTGCACGCAGACGAGCCGCGCGACTGGGTCGAGATCGCGGCCCTCTACGGCGAGCTTGCGCGGATGACCGAGTCTCCGGTGGTGGAGCTGAACCGTGCGGTTGCCGTGGCCGAGGCGGAGGGCCCGGAGGCCGGCCTCGCCATCGTCGACCGGCTCGAACTTGACGGGTACCGGTATCTGCACTCGACCAGGGGCGAGCTGTTGAGGCGTCTCGGCCGCGACCGGGAGGCGAGCGACGCGCTCCGGAGGGCCCTTGCCCTCGTCACGGACGATGCCGAGCGCCGCCTCCTGGAGCGCCGGCTAGCCGAGTGCCACCTCGACGGCAAGCGAGACTCCCGCGACGACGAGCACGGCTGACACGGCGCGTAGGAGCTGGCGGTCGCCCAGGCGCCCCGTGAGCCGGGCTCCCATGCTGGCACCCGGAACGGCCCCGGCGACGCCGGCTCCGAGGATTCCCCAGTCCACTCCGCCGGCCAGGTGGCCGACCAGGCCCCCGATCCCGACGACCGCCCCGGCCGCCGCGTTCGTGCCGACCGCGTCACGTGGAGTCGTGCCCAGCCAGCGGACCATCGCAGGCAGCCGCAGCGTCCCTCCGACGAACGACGGCGGAGCCATCAGCCAGAAGAGGCGGGCGTTGACCCTCCCGGCTCGCAGGTGGGTGACCGATGACGTGAGAGTCGAGGCCGCGCTGATCGCGACGTTCGCGCCGGCGCCCGCCGAGGTCGAGCTCGCGAACTGGATCACGACCGGCAGCCGTAGGTTGCCCATGACGAGGCCGGCCACACCCCCGGCGATCGCCACCACGAAGGACCAGAGGGCGACGACGATCAGCTCTGCGGGATCCATGGCGGCGCAAGGTAGTCGTCAGGGAGGCGGGGGCGGTGCCGCACTTCCGCCGTCTTCAGACGGTGGTGCTCTCGGATTCCGATTGGAGTGGCGCCGCCGGGAGGCTGCGGACGAGGAAGAGCGCCACGAGGACCATCAGCGCCGCCACGAGCAGCGCGGTCTTCAGAGCCTCGAGCTGCGATTCTGCGTAGTCGTCGGTGAGCGCTTGGGCCTCGGGGGGTGCGACCCCGGCTCGCTCCAGGGCGGTCTTGACGTCGGATTCGGAGACGACGGGCACGCCGTCCGGGGTCTTCGCGATCATTGCCTGCGCTGTCCCCGGGGAGACGGCCGGGTTGGCGGTGATCCGGTCGTGGAAGCCGCTGGTCAGGCCGGTGAGGAGGACCGCCCCGATCAGCGCCGTTCCAAGCGACGCGCCGATGTTCTGTGCAGTGCCCTGTAGGCCTCCGGCCTCGCCGGCCCGGGACTCACTGACCGAGGACATGATCACGTTGCCGAGCTGGGAGACGATGAGCCCGATTCCGAACCCGAACACCCCGATCGTCAGGGCGAACTTGTGAGAGTCGAGGCTGGGGGAGATCGTCGCAATCAGCCCGATGACGCCGAAGAAGAGGATCACGAGCCCGGTCGCGACCACTCCCCTGGGCGAGAACCGGTCGGCGAGTCGCGACCCTCCGAGCGCGGCGACGATCATCGTCAGCGACATCGGCAGGATCGAGATGCCGGTCTCCAGGGCGTCGTTCCCGAGGATGATCTGCAGGTAGAGGGGAATGACGAAGAAGGTCCCCATCAGGATCAGCTGTTGGCTCGCGAGCATGCTGAGCCCGCTGCGCAGCTGGCGGATGCCGAGCAACGCCGGGCGGAGGAGGGGATTGCCCCCGGCGGCTTCGACCCGCTCTTCCCAGATCTGGAATAGCCACAACAGAACGGCGCCGGCGGCCACCACGAACGGAACGGCCGAGAAACCGAACGGGGTGATCTCGGTTCCCCCGATCGTCAGCGCGCCGGAGGGGCGGATGAATCCCCACTCGCTCGCCTTGAGGATCCCGAGGACGACCAGCCCGAGGCCCGAGGCCGAGAGGAGGATGCCGATGCGGTCGAGGGCCGGCCTTTCCTCGGCGGGCGGAGCGTCGGCGATCTTCCGCACCGTCGTCAGGATGCCGAGGACAACCACCGTCTCGGCGGCGAAGACGACGCGCCAGCTCAGCTCGGTCGTGACCCAGCCGCCGATCAACGGGCCCGCCGCCGCGCCCGCGGCCGCGATGCCCCCGAGAATCCCGTAGGCCTGGGCTCGCTGCGCCCCTTTGTAGTTGACGGCGGTCAGGGCGGCGATGGCGGGGATCACCAGCGTGGCGCCGAGCCCCTCGACCAAGGACCAGCCGAAGAGCAGGACGGTCACATTCGGGCTCAGAGCGGTGATCAGCGAGCCGGCGCCGTAGATCGCGAGCCCGACCGAGAAGATCCGCCGGCGCCCGAACATGTCGCCGAGTTTGCCCCCGGTGAGCATGAAGGCGGCCATCACCAGGGCGTAGGCGGTGATCGCCAGCTGGACCGATGAGACCGTCGTATCGAGGTCCTTGACGACCTGCGAGATCGATACGTTCATGACCGTCGTGTCGAGGACCATGATGAACTGGCCCGCCGCGAGCACGAGGATCACGGTCCATGGTGATCGCTCGGAGGTCCCTGTCATCGGGCGCGAGTCTATGCCCCGCCCGGTTCGGGGCCGCCGCGCGCGTCGTCGCCCAGACTCTGGTGGAATGGACGGATGAAGGTGGATGCGGGGGGATACTTCGGACCCGTCGACGCGGCGGCGGGCGCGGCGCAGTCGGCGGAGGGTCAGGGGTACGACGGCTGGTTCGCGGTCGAGACCCAGATCGACCCGTTCCTCGCCTGCGCGGTGGCCGCCGAGCGCACCGAGCGGATCGAGCTCGGCACCGCGATCGCCGTCGCCTTCGCCCGCAACCCGATGACGGTCGCGCTGCAGGCAAATGACGTCCAGGCGCTCTCCGAGGGCCGATTCACGCTCGGCCTCGGGTCCCAGATCAAGCCCCACATCGAGAAGCGCTACTCGATGACCTGGTCGAAGCCGGCGGCGCGGATGCGCGAGTTCATCCTCGCGATCAGGGCGATCTGGGAGACGTGGGAGTCCGGCGCGAAGCTTGACTTCCGCGGCGACTTCTACACGCACACCCTGATGAGCCCCTTCTTCGACCCGGGCTCGAACCCCCACGGCAAGCCGAGGATCTTGCTGGCGGCGGTCGGGCCGTTGATGACGGAGGCTGCGGGCGAGGTGGCCGACGGCCTGCTCTGCCACGGCTTCTGCACCGAGCGCTACCTCCGTGAGGCCACCCTCCCCGCCCTGGAGCGCGGGTTCGCCAAGGTGGGCCGCACCCGCGAGGGCTTTGAGATCACGGCCCCGGCCTTCATCGCCACGGGCGACTCCGACGAGGAGATCAGCCAGGGCGTCGAGGCCGTGCGCCAGCAGATCGGCTTCTACGGCTCGACCCCCGCCTACCGGCCGGTGCTCGACATCCACGGCTGGGGGGAGCTGCACGAAGAGCTGAACGCGGCGACCAAGCGCGGCGAGTGGGACAAGCTCGGGGGGATGATCGACGACGAGGTCCTGAACACCTTCGCTGTAATCGGGACGCCCGAAGAGGCGATCGCCGAGCTGCAGAAGCGCTACGGCGATATCGCGACGAGGGTCACCCTGATGCTCCCGGCCGAGCACGACGCCGAGCGCTCGGCCGGGTTGTTCGAGACGCTGCGATCCGGCTGAGTCATTGCGGGAATTCCGCCGCTGTGGACCCGCCGAACCCGCAACGACTAAGAACCGATCGCCGCTGAAGCCTCGAGTGCCTTGGTGTCGATGACGACGCGGTAGCGGGCTTTGCCCTCGCCGACCCGGCCCCAGGCGTCAGCGACGGCGGCGGGATCTGCTTCGATGGTCTCGATCTCCGGCGTGACCCCGTGCTCGGCGCAGAAGTCGAGCATCTCCTGGGTCTCGGGGATGCCGCCGATAGCGGTTCCGGAGAGGCTCTTGCGGCCGCCGAGGAGGCCCATGAGGTTGACCTCTGCGGGACCGTTGGGGAGGCCGACGGTGACCATCGCGCCGTCGACCCTGAGCAGGCGGAGGTAGGAATTGATGTCGAGGTCCGCCGAGACGGTGTTGAGGATCAGGTCGAACTCCCCGCGCAGATCCTTGAAGGTCTGGTCATCGCTCGTCGCGTAGGCGGCCGTCGCTCCGAAGCGTCGCGCGTCCTCCTCCTTATCGAGGGTCCGGCTGAGCACCGTCACCTCGGCGCCCATTGCGGCTGCGAGCTTCACGCCCATGTGGCCGAGGCCGCCCATCCCGACGATCGCGACCTTCTTCCCGGGACCGGCCCCCAATGGCGGAGCGGAGAGAACATCGTGATGCCTGCACAGAGCAGCGGCGCGGCGTGGTCGAGCCCAACTGATTCCGGGATGCGCACGACGAGCCGGGAAGCGACGACGATCGAGCGGCTGTAGCCGCCCTGGGTGATCGAACCGTCGTAGTCGCGGGAGCTGTAGGTCATGACCATGCCCTTGGCGCAGTACTGCTCCAGACCCTCCTCGCAGTAGCGGCACTCGTTGCAGGAGTTGGCGATGCAGCCCATGCCGACACGGTCGCCGATCGCGAAATCCGTGACCTCGGAGCCGACCTCGGCGATGGTCCCGGCGATCTCGTGGCCCGGCGTCATCGGGAAGCGCCCAGCCCCGTGGTCGTTGTGGCCGTAGTGGAGGTCGGTGTGGCAGATGCCGGCAAAATCGATCGCGATCTGGACGTCGTCGGGACGGAGGTCACGCCTCTCGAGCGTGGCCTCCTCGAACGCGTCGCCGGCTTCGGGCAGGGAAAGTGCGGGAGTGTTGGACATGCCTCAGTTCTACACAGTCGGCATCGTCGCCGATGGACGCGGGTGGTTTCGAACCACCGACCTCTCGCGTGTGAAGCGACCCTCAGACTCCACCTCGGAGGAGTCTCAAAGCTCATTCCCAAGCGGAATGGTGCACCTTCCGCCACTCTGGCAGTGACCGCGTGGATCACGGCAGTTTGCGGGCGATCATTGGCCCTTTGGGCACTGGTGCCCAACGACCGTCCGGTTGGAGGAGCGGACGATGTGACGCGGGTCAGTAGCCCATGTGAGCCACTCGGCCGCCGTGATGGCCTCCATCACAAAGAGAAGCCCTGCAGGTACCTACAAACCCATCTGCTTGCCGAGGATCTCCTTCATGAGCGATGAGGATGGCACCGGCGGGCACGACAGGGCACCGGCGGGCACGAATCCCCTTCAGGAGCGGCTGTTTGAGGTGGACGGCGGTGAACATTCGTGATCGCCGTTTCAGCCTGATGTGTCCGTTTTGTGTCCGCGAACGAGGGGAGTAGCCTGCATGGGACATGGAGGGAAAGCTTCGCATGCGCATTGAGTACGAGCCCGGAGACAACGGCTGGGTGATCGCCCAGATCCCTGCGGTTCCGGGAGCCATGAGCCAGGGGCGGACGAAGGACGAAGCCCGCGAGAACGTTCTGGATGCGCTCCAGCTCCTACTTAGCCCCGAGCCGGCCGCTCCGCCCGTCGAGGCCGAGTCGCTTGAGCTCTCCGTCGTTCGTTGAAGCGCCGCGATCTCGAACGCCATCTCCGTTCTCAGGGCTGCGAGAGAATCGATGAGGGTGGAAACCACTCCCGCTGGGCAGGACCGAGCGGTGCCCGGAGCGCCGTCCCCCGCCACCGCGAAATCGATTGGCGGCTTGCACGCAACATCTGCGAACAATTAGGTGTCACTCCACCGAC
Source organism: Solirubrobacterales bacterium (assembly GCA_038258095.1). GTDB lineage: Bacteria > Actinomycetota > Thermoleophilia > Solirubrobacterales > 70-9 > JBBSQE01. Next base: position 11,347 of record JBBSQE010000007.1, read on the forward strand.
GACGGGCCGGTAGCCACCGAGAGGCCCCCGCCGATGTGTCCGGATTGTGTCCGCCCGACGTACCTATCCCCGGGAAAATACTCGCGGTCACAGACGCGAAGAGGCGGAAGCGCGCCACCTTCGAGTTCTCCAGCTCCCAGACGCCGAAGAAGTCGCGTTCGATTCTGACTCCGCTCCCTGACCCGTTCCCGCCTGCCGGAAGACGAGCACGACCGCACCACCGGCGTCGACGCAGTGGCGGGCCTCGATCTCGTAGTCGGTCCAGGGGGCGAGCCAGTCGCGGAAGAACCGCCGCACTCCCTCACGGCCGTGATAGACGCCGGCCGATGGAAGCCCGCTGGCCGATGTGTCCCAGACGATCTTCACGTCATCCTGGGACATTCGCGCGTCCAGTATCTCCGCTCCATCCAAAGCGGCTATTCCGGGTCAGGCGCGGTTGCCTAACGGCCGAGGATCGTGATCGTCACGGCTGCGACGTCGCCGCCGATCCAACCGCCACCGTTCTCTGCCAGGGCGACCTTCGCGCCCTCGACCTGGCGCCCGCCGCAGCGGCCACGCAGCTGGTCGGTGAGCTCGACGAGCTGGGCGCATCCGGTCGCGCCGACCGGATGCCCGCGGCTCAGGAGGCCGCCACTCGGGTTCACGGGGACCCGCCCGCCGAGCGAAGTCGCGCCGGAGCGCAACAATTCGACGGACCCGCCGGGCTCGGCCAACCCCAGCTCCTCGTAGACGATCAGCTCGGCTGGCGCCGCCGCGTCGTGCATCTCCACCACATCCACGTCCTCCGGCCCGATTCCGGCACGGTCGTAGGCATCGCGGGCGGCGAGGGCTGGGGCGGTCACCTCGTCGTCGGGCTCCAGCTTTGTTCCCGAGCGGAGGATCGCGGCCAGGACCTTGACCGGGTCGGCGGTGCCGAGCCGTTCGAGTGCCTCCTCCGAAGCGAGTACGAGCGCCGCGGCGCCATCGCCGATCGGCGAGCACATCAACAGGGTCAGGGGATCCGAGACCGTCCGGCTCTCCAGCACCTGCTCGACCGTGAGCGGATCGCGGTACTGGGCGTTTGGGTTGAGAGCGCCGTTGCGGTGGCTCTTCACCGAGATCTCGGCGAAGTCCTCCGCGGTCGCCCCCGTCCGCTCCATGAACCGCCGCGCGATCCCCGCGTAGACGTCCATGAAGGCGGAATGGGTTCCGCCGTTCTCGGATCCAAAGCGCTCGACGTCCCAGCCTGAGCTGAAGACGGCGAATGTCTTCGCCTTATCGGCGTGCGTGAGCTTCTCCGCGCCGACGGCCAGCGCGATCTCGGCGGTCCCCGCCGCGACCGCCGCGTGCGCAAGGTTGAACGCCGTCGACCCGGAGGCGCACGCGTTCTCGACGCTCGTGATCGGCGCGCCCAACAGGCCGGTGTCCTGGAGTGCCACCTGGCCGCGAATCGCATGCTGCTCGTTCAGCGCCCCGGCTGCCGTGTTGCCGAAGAAGACGGCGCCAACCTCTTCCGGACCGGCGCCGGCATCCGCGAGCGCCCCATCCGTCGCTTGGCGTGCGAGCTCGCGCAGGGACGTATCCATGAACTTCCCGAACGGAGTCACGAACGCACCCGCGACGAAAACCTCGCGCATCAGATCGCTCTCGACGTCTTGATTCTCATGGCTGTCACCGTATCAGACATAGTGACGCGGTGTCTATATTTGTTGACGCGGTGTCAAGGAGTATGGTACGGTCGTGGCCTGAGGATGAAGGCGAAACTCGATAGGCGCGGAGCGCGAAGGCTGAGTGGAGCCGACGCGCTGATGCTGCGCCTCGATCGCGGAAACGCCTACAACCACACGCTCAAGATCGGCATCCTCGACCCCACGGGGGATCCGGCCGGGTGGTCATGGGAGAAGTTCCAACGGCTCTTCGAGGAGCGGGTCCATTTGCTCCCCTCGCTGCGCCTGCGCTACCTGCCGACGCCACTCGGCCTCCACCAGCCGATCTGGATCGAGGATCCGGAGTTCAACCTCTCCTCCCACGTGAAGCGCGTCCGGTGCCCCGCCCCGGCCGGCTCCCGCGAGTTCTGCACGCTGGTCGAGCAGCTCTACGCGAGGCCGCTCGACCCGCTGCGCCCGCTGTGGGAGGCCTGGGTCATCGAGGGCCTCGAGGGTGGGCGCGTGGGGATCGTCACCCTGCTCCATCACGCCTACACGGACGGAATCGGCGCGCTCGGCATGCTCGAGGACGTCTACACGACCGAGCCGGACGACATGCCGGGTCCACCGCCGCCCTTCGATCCGGCCCCTCCTCCCTCCGCCCCCACGCGGCTTCGGTGGGCGCTCCAGGACCTGCCCGCCGTCGCGAGGAAGATCCCGAGCGCGATCGGTGCGCTTCGCGACCGGCGTCGTCTCGAGCAGGAGTACGCCGACAGCGGCAAGGAGCCTCCACCCACGCCGTTCGACGGCTCGCTGCCGGCGCCCTTCCGGCGCGGGCTCAGCCGGGACCGGCGCTTCGCCTGCGAGTCGTGCTCGCTCGCGGACATCAAAGAGGCGGGCAAGGCGCTCGGCGTGACGATCAACGATGCCTTCCTCGCCTGCTGCGCCGGCAGCGTGAGGCGCTATCTCCAGGACGCCGGCGAGACGCCGACCGACCCGATGGTCGGCACGATGGCGTTCACCACCCTCGCGCTCGCTGAGCGCGAGGTCACCGGCAACTACTCCTCGGTCGACTACGTGCGGCTGCCCACCCAGCTCGCAGATCCACGGGAACGCCTGGAGGCGGCCAGCGCCTCCGCCAACGTGACGAAGGAGCACTTCAACGCGACGAAGGATGCCGACCTGATTTCCCTGCTGGAGGTGATCCCGGGCGGCCTCGTAACGCTGCTCGCGAAGCTGAACGCGCGGACGAAGGGGCGCTACGACCCCTTCGCGAACGTGGTGGTTTCCAATGTGCCGGGTCCGCGCAAGCAGTTGTACCTGGGTCATTGGTCAGTCGAGCGCTGGTTCTCGACCGGGCAACTCGCCCACGGCGCGAACCTCAACCTGACGGTCTGGAGCTACGGCGACCAGTTCAACCTCTGCGTGCTCGCCGACGCGCAGGCTGTGGACGACGCGTGGAAGATCGTCGAGGGTTTTCGCGAGTCAATGGCCGAGCTCACGGCCCTCGCGAGTGAGCAGACGGCAGGAGTGACATGAGCCGCCTCGCCCCGCTGGACGCCACCTTCCTCGTCCTCGAGAGCCCGTCGCGGCCGATGCACGCCGGGGCGCTGTTGCTCTTCGACCGGCCGGACGCCGCCGACGGCGGCGAGCTCGCCGACCGGGTCGTCGAGACCTTTCGCCGAACGCCCCCGGTCGCCCCGTTCGAGCGCCGACCGAAGCTCGGGTTCACCGGCCCCTTTTTCTGGGAGGAGTGCGAGGAGATCGACCTCGACTATCACGTCCGTCGCGTCGTCCTGCCCGCGCCGGGATCCAATGCCCAGCTGATGGAGCTGGTGGGACACCTCTACGCTGCGCTGCTCGACCGCTCCCGGCCGCTGTGGGAGTGCTACGTGATCGAGGGCCTCGAAGGCGGCGGGTTCGCGATCTTCCACAAGCTTCACCACGCCCTCGCTGACGGAATAACCGGCGCGCGGTTGCTGTTCGGCATGCTCTCCGACTCCCCCGAGGACAGCGCGATCTCGCCGCTGTGGGCCGGGGTCCCTTCACGCCCCCGGGCCAAGCGCAAGCAGACCGGTGGGCGTGGGTTCAACCCGGTCGGGCTGGTCCGCGGCGCGGCCGGCACCGCCGTGGAGGCCGGGCGTCTCGCCGCCGGGACCGTCTCGCAGGCGCTGGGGCTTCGGGAGGGCGACACGGCGCTGCCGTTCCGAGCGCCGCGCCTCAGCTTTGCCAAGCGCCGCCAGACGGCCGCGCGGAGCTTCGCGATCTTCGACCTCCCCATCCCCGAGGCCCGAGCGGTGGCGGAGAGCGCAGGCGGCAGTGTGAATGACGTTGTCCTCGCCGTATGCGACAGCGCGATGCAGCGTTACCTGGCCGAGAAGGGCGAGCCTGTCGGCGCGCCGCTCGTAGCGTCGATGGCCGTCTCGACCCGGGCCCCGGGAGACGAAACGCCCTCGAATGCCGCCGCGTTGATGCAGGTGAAGCTGGGGGAACCGGGCGCGTCCGCCCAAGAGCGACTGGAACAGGTCGTCAGCTCGACCACGTCCGCCAAGGAGCTCCTGAGGCGAAGCTCGGAAGGCGTGATGCAGGTGCAGTCCCTGGCGTTCTTCGGCGCCGCTCAGATGCGCGAGGAGCTCCCGTTCGGCCGCGGGGTCGTTCCCGACGCCGCCAACCTGCTGATCTCGAACATCCCCGGCGGGCCAAAAAAGCCGCTGTTCATGGGCGGCGCACGGATGAGCAGTCTCCACGCCATGCCGATCCTTCCGCCCTCGCACGTGGCCAACTTCACGCTCGCCTCGTACGCAGACAGACTCTGCTTCGGCATCGGGGCCGCCCGGAACGTGATCCCGGACACGCAACGGATCGCCGAGCTCGCCGCCGAGAGCTTCACCGAGCTGTCACAAGACCAAACGCCGGCCACCGTCGCCTAGCGGAGCGAGCAGGGACCCGTGCCAAGCGCTCGAGCCAGGATGGTCAACGCCGCCTACCGCGCCTTCCTGAAGCCGGTGCTACGCCGCGATCCCGACATCGACCGCATCCGCGGCCATCTCGACCGGCTGGCGCCGTTCGCCGGACGCCCGCCCGCCGGCACGAACATCGAGGCGGTGGATCTCGGGGCGTTCGAGGCCGAGCGAATCCTCGCCGCGGGGGCGAACCCGCGACGGTTTCTTCTCTACATCCCCGGGGGCGCGTTCGTGTTGCGCTCGCGGTCGATCCACCGCGGGCTCGCGGCCCGGCTCGGCCAGGAGGCTGGGGTCGCTTCCCTCCTCGCCTTCTACCGCCTCGCCTCCGAGCATCCGTTTCCGGCGGCGCTCGATGATTGCCTGACGGCCTACGGCCAGCTGCGCGCGTTGGGCGTTCCCGAGACCAACATCGTCTTCGCCGGGGACTCGTCCGGTGGGTGCCTGGCTCTGGCAGCGATGATGGCCCTGCGCGATCAGGGGAAGCCGCTGCCGGCGGGCGCCGTCCTGCTCTCCCCGGTCACGGACCTGCGAGACCACCGCCTCGGCTCGCGCACCGACAACGCCGGGTCCGACTCGATGCTGACGATGGACGCAACCGAGGACCTCCACGGCTGGTACGTCAGCGGCGCGACCGAGATGCTGTCGAACCCGCTCGTTTCGCCGGTGCTCGGAGATCTGAGCGGGCCTCCCCCGCTCCTCTTCCAGGTCAGCAACGCGGAGATCCTGCTCGACGACAGCCTCATCGCGGCGGAGCGCGCGCGCTCCGCCGGCGTGGAATGCAAGGTCGAGGTCGTCGAGGGCGTGCCGCACGTCTGGCACGCGATCCCCCACCTTCCGGAATCCAAGTGGGCGTTCGCCGGCATCGGCGAGTTCGTCCGCGACGCAATGGCTGGCGCCCGCGCGCGCCAGCGAGAGGAGCAGGTATGCACTACGCCGACGTGATCGAAGGTTACGCGGACCGAGCCGGAGAGCGGACCGCTCTGATCCACGGGGAGACCAGGCGGACCTGGGCAGAGTTCGAGGACCGCGCGGCCCAACTGGCCGGCGCGCTCGGCGAGGCCGGCCTCGAGCCCGACTCCAAGGTCTCGCTGCTGCTCTACAACGGCCCCGAGTACTACGAGTCGTTCCTCGCCGCGCTGAAGGGGCGGATGGTGCCGATCAACGTCAACTACCGCTACGTCGACGACGAACTGGTCTACCTGCTCGAGGACTCCGACTCAGAGGCCCTGATCTTCCACGCGTCGTTGGGCGAGACCGTCGCGCGCATCGCGGACCGAGTGCCGGCACTGAAGCTGCTGGTCGAGGTTGACGACGGCCCGTCCGCCGTGCCCGGCGCGGAGCCTTACGAGGAACTGCTCGGACGCACCGAGCCGGCGCCCCGGATCGAGCGGCAGGCCGACGATCCGGTGGTGATCTACACCGGCGGGACGACCGGGATGCCCAAGGGGGTCATCTACGACATCGGCGACTGGACGGCGGGCCTGCTCGAGCTGGCGCCGATCATGCTCGGGACCCCGCCGCCGCCGGATGACCTCGACGGCGTGATCGCCGCCGGCGTCGAGCGGATGGCCGCGGGCGCTCCGGTGATCATGCCGTGCTCTCCGCTGATGCACACCGCGGGCCTAGGCAACAGCGTCGCGGTGCAGCTCGCCGGCGGCAGCGCGGTGACGCTGACAGGTCGCTCGCTGGACCCGGATGAGATCTGGGGCACGGTTGAGCGCGAGTCGGTCAACGTGATGGTGATCGTGGGCGACGCGTTCGCACGCCCACTCCTCGATGCGCTCGAGAGCGCGGAGAAGGCTTGGGACCTCGCCTCGCTCAAGGTGATGCTCTCCTCCGGCGTCATGTGGTCGGCCCCCGTGAAGCAGGGCCTGCTCGGGCACCTGGACGCGAACCTGATCGACGGGATCGGCGCGACCGAGGGCGCAATGGGGGTACAGCTCACCAACCGGCAGACTCCCCAGATGGCGACTGGCTCGTTCATCAAGCTCGGGGAGACGAAGCTCTTCTCCGAGGATGGACGGGAGATCGAGGCGGGCTCGGACGAGCCGGGCCTGATCGCCGCCGGGGGGAAGCTGATCCCCCGCGGCTACTACAAGGACCCGGGGAAGTCGGCGAAGGTCTTCCGGGAGATCGACGGCAAGCGCTACGCATTCATCGGCGACTGGGGCAAGCTCGAGGAGGACGGCACGCTCGTCCTGCTGGGGCGCGGTTCGGGCTGCATCAACACCGCCGGCGAGAAGGTCTACCCGGAGGAGGTCGAGGAGGCGATCAAGACGAACGACAGGATCGCCGACGCCCTCGTCGTGGGGATCCCCGACGAGCGCTTCGGCCAGAAGGTCGCGGCGGTGGTCGCCCCCGCCGAGCCCGATGGCGAGGTCTCCGATCTCGTCGCGGATCACGTCAAGGCCGCGCTGGCGGGCTACAAGCGCCCCCGAACCGTGGTCCAGGTCGAGGAGATCAAGCGCGCCCCCAACGGAAAGCCCGACTACGACTGGGCCAAGGGGATCATCACGGAATCGGAGAAGGCGAATGTCTGAGGAATCGCTGACCGTTGCCGTCACCGGGCCCACGGGTGAGATCGGCCGGTCCGTGCTGGCCGCCCTCAAGGACTCCGTGCGCGTCGGCCGCTGCTGGGCATGGCCCGCCGGCCTTTCGACCCGGCCGAGCACGGATGGTCGAAGACGGAATACCGCCAGGGGGACGTCCTCGACCGCGCGACGGTCGACGATCTGCTCGCCGACGCCGATGTCGTCGTACACCTCGCCTTCATCATTTTCGGCGACGACCGCGAGGAGACGCGGCGGGTCAACCTCGAGGGAACCCGCAATGTGTTCGAGGCCGCTGTCGCCGCGGGCACCAAGCGGTTGGTCTACACGTCGTCGGTGGCCGCCTACGGGTTCTCAACCGAGAACCCGGAGATCCTCACCGAGGACGTCGCCCCGCAGGGGACGGACGAGTTCTACTACTCGGCTCAGAAGGCGGAGATGGAGTCGCTGTTGCACGAGCTCCTCGACGACACCGAGGTCGAGACATACGTCATCCGGCCCTGCATCGTCGGCGGCCCGGATGCGCCCGCACTCATCAACGACGTCGTCAAGACGTTTCAGATCGGAGGTCGCTTTCGGCTCGAACGGGATCTGGTCAGGGCCATCCCGGGGGCCTCGCCGGTCCTGCCCGACCCGGGAACGGAGTTCGACCTCGTCCACCACGACGACTGCGCCACGGCGATCGTCGCGACGATCGAGGGTCGCGGGACACCGGGTATCTACAACGTCGCCGGCTCGGGGACGATCGACATGGCCGCCATCGCCGACGAGCTCGGCTGGCGCACCGTCCCGATGCCGTCCCTCGCCGTGAGGGGAACAACCGAGCTGGTGAAGCGCCTGGGAAGCCTGCTGCCGCAGGATCTCGCGTGGGTCAATGTGGCACGGCGCTCGGTGGTGATGGACACCAACAAGGCCCGGGACGAGCTGGAGTGGGAGCCCCGCTACGACGCCGGCGAGGTGCTGCGGCAGACGGTTGCCGGCGCCCGTGAGGCCGGGATCGTGTGAGTGCCGAAATCGCTATTGACATCGTGTCATTAGTGTGGTGAGATGACTGACATGTCCAGGATCGTCCTCTTCGGCGCCACCGGCTACACCGGCCGGCTGACGGCCGAGGCCATGCTGAGCCGAGGCGTGCGCCCGGTCCTGGCGGGCCGCAGCGCCGAGCGCCTGGACGCGCTCGCCGCCGAGTTGGGAGGCACGATGGAGACGGCAGTCGCCGACGTCGAACGACCGGAGTCCATCCGGGCTCTGCTCAGTCCTGGCGATGTGCTGCTGACGACCGTCGGGCCGTTCGCCCGCTTCGGCGCGCCGGCCGTGGAGGCAGCGATCGCCGCCGGCGCCACGTACATCGATTCCACGGGCGAGAGCGGGTTCATCCGCGACGTGTTCGAGCGCCGGGACGCGCCAGCCAAGAAGCAGGATGTGGCGCTATTGACGGCCATGGGGTACGACTGGGTGCCTGGCAACCTCGCGGGTGCCGTCGCGCTCGCAGAGGCGGGCGAGCGGGCGACACGCGTCGAGTTCGGATACTTCATGACCGGAGCATCGCTGGGAGACGCGCTCAGCGGTGGCACCCAGGCCTCCGCCGCCGGGGCGTTGATGTCGCCCGGCTACGAGCTGCGTGACGGCCGAATCGCGACCGAGCGCACGGGGAGGAAGCTGAAGCGCTTCGACGTCGACGGAACCGCTCGCCCGGCCATCTCCGTGGGCTCCACCGAGCAATTCACCCTGCCGCGCTTCCAGCCCGGGCTCGAGGAGGTCGACGTCTACCTCGGCTGGTTCGGCGGGCTTTCGCGCCCGATGCAGGCCGGGAGCCTTGTGTTCAGCGGCCTCCGGCGCATCCCGGGGGCGGCGCGGGGGTTCGGGGCCCTGACGGCGCGCTTCGTGAAGGGATCCACCGGTGGGCCGGACGCGGAGACCCGCGCCGGCAGCGGTTCGCACATCGTCGCCCGCGCTCTGGACCGGTCGGGGGCGCTCCTGGCCGAGGCCCGCGTCACCGGCGTCAACGCCTACAGCTTCACCGGGAAGATGCTGGCGTGGGCGGCGGACCGGGCCGAGCAGGGCGCGGTTGAGGGCGCCGGTGCCCTCGGCCCCGTGGAGGCCTTCGGCCTTGACGAGCTCAAACAGGGGTGTGAGGAGGCCGGATTCACGGTCCGCTCCACCATCGAAACCGACTATCAGCCGGCCCCCGCCTGAGGGCGGAACGACCGAAAGGAATCTGGATGACCACCAAGGAGCTGCTGCGCAACGAGCCCCCTCCGACGGACCTCGAGAAGCTCGCGCGCTGGGCGTTCGGCCTCCTCGGGCGGCAGGACCTCAGTCGGGCTGAGGACATCTGGGCCCCGGAGGCGGTGGACCACTTCCTCCCGATCGGCGACGCGATCGGCCGCGATGGGATCGTCGAGTTCTTCGAGGAGATGTTCGCAGCGCTACCCGATCTCGAGATCGAGGTTGAGCACGTCCTCGTCTCGGCGCCGTTCCTGGTCGTCCAATGGACGGGCACGGGAACGTTTGCCGGGGGCCCCTTCCAGGGCATCCGCCCGACCGGCCGCAGGGTCGAGTTCCGCGGCTGCGACGTCGTCGAGATGAGCGAGGACAACCTCGTCCTCGAGAACACCATCTACTGGGACAACCTGGCCTTCGCACGGCAGATCGGCATGCTGCCCGCGAAGGGCTCCCTGGGCGACAGACTGATGACCCGGGCGTTCAACGGGCTCACCTGGGTACGCACGTTTGGGGGCCGGACGCTGTCCGTATCCTGATTCCGATGGCGACCAGGACCGAAAAAGTCCCTGCACATCTCCGCGTCCGGCGCAAGCCGGAGGTGGGCGAGCGCGAGATCCTCGACGCCGCCGAGGAGATCCTCAAGAAGAAGGACTTCCGCGACCTGACGGTCGACACGGTGATGTCCGGCACCGGGATGGTGCGCTCCGCCTTCTACAACTACTTCGAGAATCGCAACCAGCTGATCATGCGGCTCCTCGAGCGGGTCGAGGGAGAGATGATGGCGGTCAGTCAGGCGTGGCTGGATCACTCCGCCGAGGATCCCATCGATGACATCACGCTGGCCCTCGAGCGGGTCGCCGAGATCTACGCCGAGCACGGGCACCTGCTGCGCGCGGTCCACGAGGCGTCCTACCACGACCGCCAGGTCGAGCGCTACTACCGGGCCGGGTTCCTTCAGAACTTCATCGACGCCGTCACCACGCGCCTCCAGGCGGAGAAGGCGGCTGGCCACACGTCGATCGAGGATCCGGAGGCGACAGCCACGGCCCTCCTGCTCATGAACGCCAACTTCTTCGTTGAGCGGCTGGGCCCCGGTTCCAACGGCGGCGGTGCCTCTCCGCGCGCTGTCGCCAGCACCCTGATAGAGATCTGGGTGCGCACGATCTACCCCACCGCCCCGTAGGGCTCCTCCGCGGCTGTCTACTCCTGCCGCCCGGCGGCTTTCAGGGCTTCGGTTTCGTTCTCGTAGTTGCGCATGCGGACGATCATGCCTCCCTGAATCTCTGCCAGGAGGGCCCATTTTAGTTCGCCGGCGGTGTGCGCCTGCCGGCCACGGGCGGTGACGCGGAGGGGAACGACGACCCGCTGCCCGGCGTCGATGAGCGTCTCCGGCTCGAGCTGAACGTCCTCCCAGGCAGCCGTGGCTTTCCGGACGTACTTACGGACCCCTTCATGTCCCTCGTATGTGCCCGCCTCCAGGTAGGCCTTGGTGGTGGTCCACTCGATCTCCGGGTCGAGCAGGTGCATCGACTCCTCCAAGCCGCCCCGGTTGAATGCGTCGATCCACTCGCGCACGATCTCGACGTTCTCCTGCGACATCGTCCAGGGAGTATCCCGCAAGGAGCAGGCCGCTGACGGCCAGCTGTTGCTGACGATGCGTCGTTAGTTATTGACACGCTGTCAGAACTGTGCTAGGTTCCTCTGCCAATGGGCCTTGAACACGAAAGAGCGGAGGGCTGAGATGGCTGGTATGGAGGGCAAGACGGTCCTGATCACGGGTGCAGCCCGTGGGATCGGGGCCGAGACCGCGCGGCAGCTGATCGAGCGCGGCGCCACCGTCGCGCTGGTGGACCTGCGCGGTGACGAGGTCGGCGAGGTCGCGCAGCGCCTCGGCGAGCGAGCGATCCCCTTCACGGCGGACGTCTGCAACCTCGAGACGCTGGAGGCGATCGCGGATGAGGTCGAGACCCGGTTCGGCAGCCTGGATGCGGTCGTCGCCAACGCGGGCATCGCCAGGTTCGAGACGCTCACCGTGGACGACCCCGCCAACTTCCAGCGCACGATCGAGATCAACCTCTTCGGTCCGTGGAACACCGCGCGCGCCACCCTTCCGCAGCTTCGCCGCTCGCAGGGTTACCTGCTCGTCGTCGCCTCGATCGCAGCGGTGATGCACGCGCCCATGATCGGCGCCTACGCGGCCAGCAAGGCGGGGGTCGAGGCGCTCGCCAACGCAATGCGGATCGAGCTCGAGGCCGACGGGATCGACGTCGGCGTCGCCTACTTCCCCTGGATCGACACGCCGATGGTGCGCGAGGCCTTCGCCGATGAAATCGCGACGAAGTTCTGGACGCGCTTCACCTATCCGCTGAACCGCCGGATCCCGGTGGAGAAGGCCGGCGCGGTGATGACGGCCGGCATCGAGAAGCGCGCCCGGCGCATCTACACCCCGCGCTGGGTCCGGGCCATGCTGACGGGACGTGCGGCGCTTCCGCGCGTGCTCGAGTCGCAGCTTCGCCGCGGCAACGTCGACGAAGTGGTGCGCGAATTCGAGGCCAGTCAGGGCGAGGCCGCAGAGCGCGTCCCAAAAACGCCGGTCGGAAGCTAGGGCCATGGGCGTCACGATCGACATCGACACGGGCGGAACCTTCACCGACGGCTTCGTCGTCCGCGACGGCGACGCCAGCGCGGTCAAGGTCCTCACAACCCCACACGACCTCGCCGTGTGCTTCGCGGACGTGCTCAAGGCGGCCGCGGACGCCCTCGGAACGAGCGTGTCCGACATGCTCGCCGAGACCGAGTCGGTGCGCTACGCGACGACCGTCGGCACGAACGCCGTGATCGAGCGGCGCGGGCCGCGCCTGGGAATGGTCGCCGCCGGACAGGTTCCGGAGAACGATGGCCGGGAATGGGGCGTGGGCGTGTTCGTCGAGCGCGAGATGGTCCGCGACGCCTCCATCAGCGATCCCGGCGAGAACGGCACCTCCTCCCGCGCCTCCGCCGCCGGCGCGATCGGAGAGCTTCTCGACGCCGGCGCGCGTGGGCTCGTCTGCTCCCTGCCCGAGAGCGAGCGTCGCTCCGAGCGCGAGCAGCATTTGCGCGACCTCTTCCTCGAGCAGTACCCGCGACACTGCCTGGACGCCGTGCCGCTGCTGCTGTCGAGTGACGTGAGCGACGACCCGGACGACCGCCGCCGCACCGCGACGACCCTCTTCGACGCGTACGTCCATCCGGACGTCGCCGACTACCTCTACCGGGCCGAAGACCACCTGCGCGAACACGGCTACCCCCGCCCGCTTCTCGTCGTCCACAACGACGGCGGGTGCGCGCGCGTCGCGAAGACGATCGCCGGCAAGACCTACAGCTCGGGCCCGATGGCGGGCCTGCTCGGTGGCCAGGCGATCGCAAAGCTGTACGGGCTTGACGCCCTCGTCACGGTCGACATGGGCGGCACGAGCCTGGACGTCGGCGTCGTGAAGCCCTCGGGCGTGCCGATGCAGGAGCACGGGCGCGTCGAAGACATCGAGATCTCCTTCCCGCTGCCCGACCTCGTCGCCCTCGGCGCCGGCGGTGGGTCGATCGCATGGGTCGACGACGGAGCGCTCCGCGTGGGGCCCAGGAGCGCTGGGGCGATCCCAGGCCCAGCGTGCTTCGGCTTCGGCGGCGCGGAGCCGACGGTCACCGACTCGGACGTCGTGCTCGGCATCCTGCGCCCCGAGGCCTTCCTCGACGGCAAGATGAAGATCGACGCGGATGCCTCTGCTCGAGCCGTCGGCCGTCTGGCCGAGGAGCTCGGCTGTGGCGTGGCAGACGCCGCCGGGCGCATCCGCTCGACCGTCCACGAGGACGTGGGCACGCGCCTTGCGGCGGAGCTCGAGACCCGGGGCGTCACGCCATCCAAGACGACCGTGCTCGCCTACGGCGGCAACGGCGCCACCCACGCCGTCGGCATCGCCGAGGTGGCGGGCGTGACCGATGTGATCGTCCTGCCGTTCGCACCCGTCTTCAGCGCGTTCGGAGCTTCCACCGTCGACGTGATCCACGCCTACGAGTCGCGCCACGGCGCCGACGAGGAGCCGAAGCTCCGCGAGCGGGCGCTCCGCGACATGCGCGGCGAAGGCTTTGGCTCGGACGGCGTCGAGGTGGAGAGCTCCACGTTCGCGCGCGACGGTGAGAGCTGGCTTCGGGTCGAGGCCCGCCAGCCATTGCCTCACCTAGACTTTTCCGAAGCCCCCCTCTCCCCCCGCGCGACCGAACCCGAGGCCACGACCGGAGTCGTCTGGCCGTCCGTCGGCGAGCAGGAGACGCCGGTCTACCGCCGGGCAAACCTTGAACCCGGAGCGACGCTCGAGGGACCGGCGCTGGTGGACGACGAGAAGACCACCTGCGCGGTGCCACTCGGCTGGTCGCTCGAGGTCGACACCTACGAAGCGCTGCGGCTGAGCAGCGGGAAGGGCGACGCCTGATGAGCGACGTGCGGCAGATCACCGAGTACCTGGGCATCGACTTGGTTGGCGAGACATGGCGCTGCCTGCGGTGCGACCACGAGATCGGTCCGGCGCGGGAGGACTACAAGCGCGGCCTGCTGCTCTACGACCGCGATCCCGCCGACATCCACCCGCGTGGGTTCCCGGAAGGCCAGGGCTTCTCGCCTGACCCCGAGTGGTGCAGGATCGTCGAGTACTACTGCCCGGGCTGCGGGACCCAGGTCGAGGCGGAGTACCTGCCGCCCGGCCATCCCCTGACACATGACATCGAAATCGACGTCGACTGGCTCGCGGCCAACCCCGTGCTGGCGAAGGAGGCCTCCTGATGGAGATCAATGTCGATATCGGCGGTACGTTCACCGACTGCTTCGCCGCCTCGTCGGACCGGGTGGCCACCGCGAAAGCGCTGACCACGCACCATGACCTTTCCATCGGCTTCATGCGGGCGGTTGAGGACATCTCCGAGGAGCTGGGGACGTCCGTGGACGAGCTCCTGGGGAACACCGACGCGATTCGCTACGCGACGACCCTCGGGACGAACGCGCTGATTGAGCGGAGCGGACCCAGGCTCGGGCTGATCACGACGCTCGGCCACGAGAGCACGGTTCCGATCGGACGCTGCCGCCAGTGGGGAGACGGGCTGCCGGCGAGCATGACTCGCGACCTCGCGCGCGCCCAGCGCCCCGAGCCGCTGGTCCCGCCCGAGCAGATCATCGGCCTGCGTGAGCGCCTGGACTGGAAGGGCGACGTGCTGATCCCCCTCGATCGCGACGAGGTCCGCGAGCGGATCCAGGACCTGGTGGATCTCGGGGTCCGCGGGTTCGTGGTCGCCCTGCTCTTCGGCCACGTCAACCCCGCCCACGAGTTGCTCGTGCGCGAGGTGATCGAGGAGGAGTACCCCAGCGCCTACCTCGGCCGCTTCCCGGTGATCCTCTCCAACGAGGTCTCCGGACGCTCCGGCGAGTACGTGCGTTCGAACACGGCGATCATCAACGCCTACCTCCACCGCTTCACCGCCGACAGGCTCTCCAGGCTCCGCGACGAGCTTCGCGACCGCGGCTACAAGGGGCAGCTGCTGCTCGTGCACAACACGGGCGGCATGGGTGGCCTGGCGCAGACCCCGCCGCTGAAGACCGTGCACGCCGGCCCGGTCTCCGGCCTCTACGGCTCGCGCCACCTCGCCTCGAGCTTCGGCTACGACAAGGTCGTCACGACCGACATGGGCGGGACGTCCTTCGACGTGGGCGTGGTCGTCCAGGGGTCGGTGCGCTTCTACGAGTTCAACCCCGTGATCGACCGCTGGCGGGTGCAGGCGCCGATGATGGACATCAAGGCGCTGGGCGCCGGCGGTGGCTCGATCGCCCGGGTCGACCCGGTCTCCGGCGTCGTCGTTGGGCCGCAGAGCGCCGGCTCGACCCCCGGCCCCGCCTGCTACGGGCAGGGAGGCACCGAGCCCACGGTCACGGACGCGAACCTGCTGCTGGGATACCTCGACCCCGACGGCTACCACGGCGGCGAGCTGAAGCTCGAGACCCGCCGGGCCGAGCGCGCGATCGAGCGCAAGATCGCCAAGCCCCTGGGTGTGAGCGCCGTGGAAGCGGCGAGCGTGATCCGCCACGTCGTCGACGAGGCGATGGGCGCGGAGATCTTCAAGGAGGTCACGCTCAAGGGCTACGACCCGCGCGACTTCACGGTCTTCTCCTTCGGAGGCGGAGGGCCCCTGCACGCCTGCGGATACGCGGAGGCACTGCAAGTCGAGAAGGTCGTCGTGCCACCGTACGCCTCCGTGTTCTCGGCCTCCGGCGCCGCCGGGCTCGAGCTGCTTCACATCTACGAGCGCTCCGCCTGGTTCGTGCTGTTCAACCCGCTCACCAAGACGACGTTCGAGGACTTCGATGCGTTCAACGCGATCGTCGACGAGTTCCGGGGGCAGTCGGAGAAGGACCTGGCCGGCGCCGGCCACGCGGCGGAGGAGATCCAGCACTCCCTGGAGCTGGACCTTCGCTCCACCGGGCAGCTCCAGGTGATGACGATCGCGAGCCCCGTCGAGCGCCTCTCCTCAAAGGAGGACCTGGCGAAGGTGATCCAGGCCTACTTCGACGAGTACGCCGACCGCTTCGGCGATATCGCACTCACCCGCGAGATCGGGGTCTCGATCGACGCGGTTCGCCTCCGCTCCTGGATCCCCCGCGAGCCGCAGAAGGCGCTCAAGGTGCCCGTCATCGAGCGTGGCGTGGATGCCGCCAAGCGGGGCGAGCGCGAATGCTGGAGGGCGCCGGACGGCTTCACCGCGACGCCGGTCTATGACTACGCCGCGATCGGCCCGAACCACGAGTTGGAGGGGCCCGCCGTGATCGAGGCAGCTGACACGACGATCCTGGTCAACCCGGGCTGGTCGGCGGCGATGGACGACTACGGATTCCTGACGATCACGAGGGAGGACCGCTGACATGACTGAGTCGCTTGAGGCCGAGGAGGCCGACGCCACCGGGACCGCGGTCGCCGCGAACGGCGCCGGACAGACGGCGGAGGAGTACTTCGCGGACCTGCTGTACAACCAGCCGGTGATGTACGGGCCGGATCCGGAGATCATGACCAACCACCGGATCGCCCCCCGGACCGAGCGGGACGAGAGCGCCCTGGCAACCGTCACGGACGAGGTGGAGCTGAAGATCACCCAGCGCCGGCTCGAGTCGATCCTCGAGAGCGCGAAGGAGATGCTCCAGCAGGTAAGCGCCGCGCCGGCCGCGAAGTGGGGGGATCTCTCGATGGGCGTCTACTCGCTGGAGGGCGACCTGGCGATCTGCACCTCGAGCGGCGTGAACATCTTCTCCGCCGCAGCGTCGCCGGTCCCGAAGTTCATCAAGCGGTACTGGGCGGACGAGCCCACGGTCGGGGTCCGCGAGGGCGACGTCTTCTACCACAACGATGCCAACTACGGAGGGGTTCACAACCCCGACCACACGCTCCTGCTCCCGCTGTTCGCCGACGGCGAACAGATCGCCTGGGTTGGGGCCGTCATCCACGAGGGCGAGAACGGCTGCGCGGACGACCCGGGCGGGTTTGCTCCCCGCGCGACGACCCCCTACGGGGAGGGCCTCCGCATCCCGCCGATGAAGGTGGGCGAGAACTACACGCTCCGGCGCGACGTCGTGAACCTCTTCCAGAACCACGTTCGCGACCCGCTGCTGTGGCTGATCGACATGCGCTCGAAGCTTGCGGCCTGCCAGCGCGTGGAGGACCGGGTGAAGGACCTGATGCTCGAGCGCTCAGCCGACCTGGTCGTCGCCACCCTGCGCGACACGCTGGAATCGACCGAGACCGAGATCAAGCGGCGGATCGGTGCCATGCCGGACGGCCTCTACCGCGCCGTCGCGTTCGTGGACACCACCCTGCTCGAGGAGCGGCTGGTGAAGATCGCCGTCGAGATCGAGAAGCGGGGCGAGACGCTGACGCTGCGCACGGATGGCAGCGCGCCCGCCCTCGACCGGGCGATGAACGCGCAGGAGCACATGAGCAAGTCGCTGGTCGCGAACGACCTCATGAACTTCATCTGGGCGGACCTCCCCCGCAACGCGGGCTACGTCTCAGCCATCGACTTCGATTTCGAGCCCGGCTCGATCCTCGCGGCGACACGTGACCATCCCACATCGCTCTCGATGCTCTCGGCGTTCTACCTCCACAGCGCCACTCACCTCTGCCTGACGAAGGCCCTGTTCTCGAACCCGGCGACGACGCAGGTGATCGCCCCGTGGTTCGCGATGATCCCGACCCTTCAGTACGGCGGGGTCACCCAGCACATCCAGGCCACGGCGAACGTTTCGGTCGAGATCAACGCGATGGGCGGCGGCGCCCACCCGGATCGCGACGGCGAGCATGCCGCCGCTCCGTTCTTCGCGACGCTGGCCGACTGGGGCGAGATGGAGGACAAGGAGACCGAGATCCCGGTCCTCGGGCTGTGGCGCCGGCTGGCCCCCAACAACCACGGGTTCGGCAAGCACCGCGGCGGCGCCTCGGTCGAGTGGGCGTACATGCTGTACGGAAGCCCTCTGTTCGCGTTCGCGGTCACCTCGGCCGGCGGCCGGTTCCCGAACAACTCAGGCCTCTTCGGCGGCTACGGAAACCCGTGCCTCCCGCTCACGGTCGTGAAGCCCGAGAACGGCCTGGAGGGAGTGCGCGAGTACCTCGCCTCCGGGGCAAAGGACCTGCCCTACGACGCGGCCGAGATGGTCGCGTCCCAGCCGCTGGCCGGCTCATACGAGGTGACCAGTCCGACCAAGCCGGCCGAGCCGGTCGGCGAGGGCGAGCTGTGGATCCAGCGCATGGGTGGCGGAGGCGGCTATGGCGACCCGCTCGAGCGTGAGGCCGAGTCGGTCATCGCCGACCTGCGCCAGGACCTGATCACCGCGGACGTCGCACGGGACCTCTACAGCGTGGTCTACGACACCGAGTCGATGCGCCTCGACGCCGACGGGACCGAGGCCGCACGCGCCAAGGCGCGCAAGGCGCGGATCTGCCAGGGCAAGCCCTACGACGAGTTCGTCGCCGAGTGGCGACGAGACGCTCCTCCCGAGGGAGTGCCGTTCCTGGGCGCCTGGGCCTGGCCCGAGGAGGAGTAGGACCGCCATGGTTTTCGCACCGGTCCTGCAGGACGTTGCCGCCCGCATGAGCGGGAGCGACCCGAGCCAGCGGGTACTGGAGCCTGAGCGCTGGGCGTACTCGATGAGCGAAGCCGTCGCGCTGGTGCAGCCCGACTGGGTCGTGACGCACCACGACCTCTCCCTCGAGGCGACCGCCCTCGCCGCAGAGGCCACGAATATCGAAGACGTCGCCGATGTGGCGGTCGCGGGGACACCGGCACTCGGCGGTGCCCTGACGCTCACCAACACCCTGGCGGGCATCTACCGGGGCGGGATAGTCGCCGCGTCGGTCACGGGCCCCGCCTCGATCGCGACCCGCCTCGCGTCGGGTGAGATCGGCTCGGGCGCGGACGAGGATGACGTCGTCGAACTCCTGGACATCTGCGGCGATCTCGTCGCCGAGTTCGCCGCCGCCCTCACCGAGCGGGGCGCACAGCGAGTGATCGTCTGGGAGGACAGCGCGGGGCCGTTCGTCTCGGAGGACGTGATGGCCGCGCAGTCACCGCTCATCCGGCGCCTTGACACGCTCGACGTGCCGATACTGCTCGTCGCCGCCGACGGCATTCCGCTTGATCCCTACGCAGTCCACGCCTCGCCGTCGGCCGGGCGCGGCGCTGTCCTCGTCGGCCCCGACGAGCTGGCCAGCGCCCACGGGCTGGGAGCACCCGACGATGTGGTGCTCACGGACGGGCCCATTCCAGCGAGGTTCGACCTGGCGACCTTGGCCGGCATCGGTCAGCGGACCGCGGCGGCGACATGAACGAGCTCACCAACCAGCAAGGAGGACGGAGATGATCGGTCGGCCATTCGGCAGCGTGCTCGACGCCTGCGCGGAGAACTTCCCCAACGAGACCGCGCTGGTCCACGGCGACACGCGCACGAGCTACACGGACGCCATCGGCGGTATCCGCGCCACTGGGCGGGCGCTGCGGACGTTGGGCCTCAGGCCGGGCGATCGGGTGGCGTTCGTGATGACCGACTCGCCCGAGCTCCTGAACATGATGTGGGGTGCCCTGTGGGCGGGCCTCACGATCGTCCCCCTGAACGCCAGGCTGGCCCTGGACGACCACGTCTACATGGTCGAGGACGCGGGCGCTCGCGCCCTGGCGTTCAACGGGCCGACCGCCGAACGTGGGGCCGACATCCTCGAGCGGGCCCCGGTGGAGTTCGCGATCAGCACGGATCCGGACTCAGTCCCGGCGGGAGGCCACCTCCTGTCGAGCCTCACCGAGGGCGAGTCCACCGGTCCCGGCTTCCCCGAGGTCGATCCCGCAACCGAGTGCTGGATCCAATACACGGGCGGGACTACCGGTTTCCCCAAGGGCGCGGTGCACAGCCACGACACCATGCTCGCGGCGCTGTACTCCTGCGCATTCGAGCTCGACGCCCGCCCGGGGGAGGTGTGCGCTCACGTCGCGCCGCTGACCCACAGCGGGCTCGCGTACTTCCTGCCAGTCTGGATGCGGGGGGGCACGAACATCGTGCTCGGCTCGTTCGACCCCGCCACGCTGCTCGACACAATCGAGCGCGAGAAGGTCACCAGCACCCTGATGGTGCCGACGATGATCTACGTGATGCTCGACGTCCCGGGGATCGCCGACCGGGATCTCTCGAGCCTGCGCACGATCGCCTACGGCGCCGCCCCGATGGGCAAGGAGCGCCTGGAGCAGGCGCTTGACGTGTTCGGTCCCATCTTCCTCCAGGTCTATGGGCAGACCGAGGCGCCGGCGCAGATCAGCGTGCTGACCAAGCGCGACCACGTCCTCGCAAAGGAGCGTCCGGAGCTACTGCTCTCGTGCGGGCGCCCGGTGACGATCGCCGAGATGCGGCTCGTCGACGACGACCTGAACGATGTGGCGGACGGCGAGCCGGGCGAGGTGCTCATTCGTGGGCCTCATGTGATGCTCGGCTACGAGAAGAAGCCCGAGGAGACCGCTGCGGCCCTGCGCGAGGGCTGGCTGTGCACCGGCGACATCGCCACGCGCGACGAGGACGGCTACTGCTACCTCGTCGATCGCAAGAAGGACATGATCGTCTCGGGCGGCTTCAACGTGTACCCGAAGGAGGTCGAGCAGACGCTGTTCGCCCACCCCTCGGTCGCGGACGCCTGCGTGATCGGCGTCCCGGACCAGAAGTGGGGCGAGGCGGTCCGAGCGATCGTCGTCACCGCGCCCAAAGCCGAGACCTCCGAGGACGACCTGATCGCCTTCGTGAAGAAGCGCAAGGGAAGCATGCTCGCCCCGAAGGCCGTCGAGTTCGTCAACGCGATTCCCCTCACGAGCGTCGGCAAGCACGACAAGCCTGCCCTACGGGAGGCTCACTGGCGCGACCATGAGCGTGCGGTGGGTTGAGCGGCTCTCATAAGCAGGTGTCCGGCCCCCCGCATTTCGGTCCACTTCGAATGTCGTAATGCAACGAAGTGAGAGTCGAAATGGAGCGTCTCGATGGCACGGAAGAGGTAATCAACCGAGCAGATTGTCGGCAAGCTCGTCGACGAGTACTCACGCGTCGCGCTCGGCTCGACGGTTGAGCACTCGATCGGGACGGGCAGGTGATCGAGTCGCTGGAGCGGCTCTTCGAGCGCCATGGGAAACCGAACACGATCCGCTCCGACAACGGCCGCGAGTTCATCGCCGCCAGCCTCGAAGAGTGGCTTTCCGAACGCGGGGTCGGTCAGGTCTTCATCGAGAAGGGAAACCCACAGCAGAACCGTTACGTCGAGCGCTTCAACGGAACCATGCGCGACGAGCTATTGAGCGGCGAGAGCTTTCACTCGGTGATCGAGGCCCGGGTGATGGTCGAGCGCTTCCTCCTCGAATACAACGAGATCCGCCCCCACCGGGGCCTCGGGATGAAGACGCCCATGGCCTTTCTCGAGGCGGCTAAGGTTGTCAGCGAATGAGAGGGACTTCCCTCGACCCAGCTGGACCAGTCAGGGAGCGGCGCTCGACGGCCCCTCGGGGCCGTCGAAGAGGAGCCTGCAGTCAGCTACCACGAAGGAACTGGACCGAACGGAGGGGGCTGGTCACTCCTTAGTCTGCTCGCCGACTGCAGAGCCAAAGCGCCTCGGCAGGCCAGCAGGTATCTGCCTGCCGGAAGGTCCTGGCACCCACCACAGCCACCGCCCACCATCTCACGCAGTGTCACTGAGAGTGATGGCCAACTTGGGGACCGACTGCGCACTGCCGCCAGCGGCGGGTCCCCCGAGCCACGGGCAAGCTCAGCCGCTCTGCCCCGGCCATCGCCTCAACCCCTCACACACTTGCACTGAGTGCTTTCGTCCCCTCCGCGGAGCGAGGCGGCGACGGTTCCTGACGCATCCAGGGCCGCTGGGCGACACCCAATGCGATGGCATCAAATCGCATCAAGCTCGACCCCGAAACGGTCGAGGTGGTCGCCCGCCGAGTGGTCGAACTGCTCGGGGGGAGCGCGCCTGAGTCTGTCGAGCTGCTCGACGCTGCGGAGCTGGCGCGAAATCTCGGGGTGGATCGCTCCTGGGTCTACACCCACGCGATCGAACTGGGAGCAATCGAGCTCGGCGGCGGTCCTCGGCCCCGGCTCCGATTCGATCCGTCCCTGGTGGCGAAGCGAATCCGAAGGACCGCTCGTGGACAAGACACAGCCAGGCGAGGTCCGCGACGCCGGTACCCTCAGCCGCCGGGAGATGGGGACGGGCCTCCGCTTCTGCCGATCAAGGGCGGGGCGAGTTGACCGCGGCTCTAGGCTCAGAGCCGACGATGAGAAAGCGAATCACAGGGCAGGTCCTCGAACTCAAGCGCAAGGGCGGGCGCACCTTCGCGCTTCGGTTTCGCGCCTACGGGCGCCGCCGCTACCTGACCCTCGGAACGGTGCAGGAAGGCTGGAGCCCCGCGAAGGCAGAGGTAGAGCTCCAGAACGTCTTGGCGGACGTCAGGCGGGGGATCTGGAGGCCTGCCGAGACGATCGACCCAGGGGCCGAGCCGCAGCCCGACCAGACCTTTCATGAGTTTGCGTCAGCGTGGCTCGAGGCGGCCGCCGACGAAGGGCTATCTGACAACACGCTCCTCGACTATCGCTGGCAGCTCTCCAGCCATCTATTGCCCTTCTTTTCACACCATCGCCTGTCGGAGATCACGATCGCCGAGGTTGATCGTTATCGGCAGACCAAGGTGCGAGAGGGAAGGATCTCTCCGACATCCATCAACAAGACGATTACCCGGCTCTCGCAGATCCTCGAGGTCGCAGTCGAACGCGAATTGATCGTTCGCAACCCGGCACGTGGGAAGCGACGGCGACTAAAGCAGCGACAGCCGCCGCGGACCTGGCTCGATCGAGCCGAGCAGGTCGAGGCACTGCTCATTGCAGCGGGCGAACTCGACACCCAGGCGCGAGTTGATCGTCATGCCATGCCCCGGCGGGCATTGATCGCCACTCTGACCTTCGCCGGCCTTCGCATCGGTGAGGCGCTTGGCCTGCAATGGCGCGACGTCGACCTCGCCGCAGGGCGGGTCAGCGTCCGGGCCTCGAAGACCGATGCCGGCATCCGCCTGGTTGATCTGCGCTCGGCTCTGCGGGAGGAACTCTCGGTCCACAAGGCAAGGACGGCATTCGCCGCAGCGGAGGACTTCGTATTCCCAACAGAGAACGGCCGCGCACAGAATCCGAGCAACATCCGAAACCGTGTCCTCGCGAAGTCGGTGGAACGCGCGAACCATGACCTCGCGAAGCGCAAGCGAAACCCTCTGCCCGACGGCCTCACGCCGCACTCGCTGCGCCGTACCTTCATCTCACTTCTTCTCGCGATCGGCGAGGAGGTGCCCTACGTCATGCGCCAGGTCGGCCATACCGACCCCAAGGTCACCCTGGCGATCTACGCCCAGGAGATGTCCCGCGACGATGGAGAGAGGGAGCGGCTTCGGGCACTGATCGACGGCACCGATTGGGCACTCCTGGGCACTGGACCCAGTTCCGGGGCCTCGATGGCAGGCCAACAGCTCACATTCGGGGCCGCTGAATCGTCCACCGACGCAGGCACTTCCGCAGATGGACGCGGGTGGTTTCGAACCACCGACCTCTCGCGTGTGAAGCGAGCGCTCTCCCACTGAGCTACGCGTCCGAGGGGCGCCCATCATAGGGCCGAGATCGGCCTCCGGCACGGCGGTGTGCGGAGCGCCGGAGCCTCGTGCCGCGACCCGGCTCAAGCGCCGAAGATGCGGATGATCTCGGGCACCGAGGTGATGCCCTGGCAGACCTTCTCGAAGCCGTCTTGGGCGAGGCTCCGCATGCCGCCTCGCTGGGCTGACGCGCTGAGTTCGTCCGCCGAGGAACGCTTGAGGATCAGGGAGCGGATCTCCTCTGTCACGTTCATGACCTCGAAGATCCCGGTCCGCCCGAGGTAACCGGTGCCGCGGCAGCGCAGGCAGCCGACGGGCTCGTAGGCGTCGATGTCCGTCTGGACGGGGAAGCCGCTCTTCTGGAGCTCCTCGGCTGCGATCCGGACCGGCTGGCGACACTCCTCGCAGAGCTTGCGGGCGAGGCCCTGGGCGACGACGCACTGCACGCCTGAGGCGATCAGGAAGGGCTCAATGCCCATCTCGATCAGCCGTGCGGCGGCCATCGGAGCGCCATTCGTGTGGATCGTGGAGAGGACCAGGTGCCCGGTCAGGGCCGACTCGATCGCGATCTGCGCGGTCTCGCGGTCGCGGATCTCGCCCACCATAAGGACGTCGGGGTCGGAGCGGATCATCGAGCGCAGCCCCGAGGCGAAGCTGAGGCCCGCCCGCGGGTTGACCTGGATCTGCTTGACGCCGTCGAGCTCGTACTCGACCGGGTCCTCGATCGCGATCAGAGTCCGGTCGGGGGTGTTCACGGAGGCCATCGCCGCGTAAAGCGTGGTCGTCTTGCCGGCTCCGGTCGGCCCCGAGACGAGGATCGCTCCGTGGACCTGCTTCAGCGCGAGGTCGAGCTGGGTCCGTTCGTGGTCCGCCATCCCTACCTGGTCGAGGTCGACCATGACCCGGTCGCGGTCGAGCACGCGGATCACGACGGACTCGCCCCGCATCACGGGAAGGGTGGTGACGCGCAGGTCGACGTAGCGCCCGTCAACCGTCAGGCCGACGCGCCCGTCCTGGGGAACCCGCCTCTCGGCGATGTCGATCTCGGCCATGATCTTGATCCGCGAGACGACGCCGGGCACCAGGCCCGCGGCGACCGTCGCCGCATCGGAGACCACGCCGTCGATGCGCTGCCGCACGCGCATGTCCCCGTCGCGGGGCTCGAAGTGGATGTCCGAAGCGCCGCGGCTAACGGCGTCGGCGATGATCGCGTGCACGAGCTTCACGACGGGCGCCTGCTCGGCGGACTCGCGCAGCTCGATCATCTTCGAGGGCTCGAACGCCGGCGCATCCTCGACCTCGTGGACCGAGTCAGAGATGCCGCTGAGCTGGTCGATGACCGCGCGCAGGTGCTCGGGCGAGGTCATCGCCAGGCGGCCGTCGTAGCCGGTGGCGATTGAGATGTCGTCGAGGGCGACGACGTTCGCGGGGTTCGAGGTCGCGATCAGTACGGTGCGCTCGTCGAGGAAGGAGATCGGGATTGCTTGGTAGCGCCGCGCCTGCGAGGTGCTGATCAGGCTCGCCGCTCCCTGGTCGACGGTGAAGCGGTCGAGGTCTACGAAGGCGAGGCCGTTGCGCTCGGCGAGAGCCCGCGCGAGCTGGTCGGAGGTGACCGCCCCGACGTCGACGAGTACCTGGCCGATCGGCCTGGAGGTCTGGCGGGCCTCGTCAACCGCATGCTCGACGGTGTCGCGATCCGCGAAGCCGAGCTCGACGATCGCGTCGCCGAGGCGCCCGCGCTCGGCGTTGCCGCCGCTTGCCGGGGTGAGTCCTTCCGGCGCGGTGGCTGCCGGTGCAACTGGCGTCGTCTGGGTCATCGCCTCCTCTATCGGCAGCACCGGCCTCGAGATGAAGCGCGCACGTACCCGACCCCGGCATGATCGCTAGAGTCCCGCTCGGACCGTGCTAGGTGGAGAATTAGCGGTGCTCTGTACTCGCAATCCGCTCTAGCGAGGCTGAATTCCCGTTCTGAGGGTCTGACCTTTGGGGTCAGTACGCCGGG